>NZ_CP143423.1:408744-724988 GCF_014337925.2 Roseobacter fucihabitans
CCGGTTTCTGTCGCCTCGCGCAGAGCAGAGAGCGCGCCTTTGGACATGATGCTTTCAACGCCCGCCTCATCGGCCATGCGGGCATAATACCCCACGTCCTTGGCGGCGTTCTTGATGGCAAAGGCCAGTTGATTAGGATCGCCATCCACACCGTAGCCCTTGACGAAATCCATCATCCCCGAATGCAGCGGCCCGGCGGCCATGACGTCATAGACCTGTTTGCGATCAATCCCTGCGACATCGGCCATGGCAAAGGCCTCGGCCATCGCATTGGCGACCGTCATGCCAAAGAAGTTGTTGATCAGCTTGATCGTATGCCCGGACCCGGAGGCCCCGAGGTGAAAGACGTTTTCACCCAGATCCTGGAGCACCGGTTCGACCTTATCAAAGGCCCCCTTGTCCCCGGCGGCCATGATGTTGAGCAAGCCGTCCTTGGCATGGGAGGGCGTGCGCCCGAGCGGCGCATCAAGGTATTGCCCACCGGCGGCGGCAACCTCCTCGCTGAGTGCGCGCGTACTGGCGGGCAGCGAGGTGCCGAAATCAATGACCACGGCACCGGCGCGCAGGCCTTTGATCACCCCGTCATCGCCGCGCATGCGGGCCTCGACGCTGTCGCTGGTGTCCATGCACAGCATAACGATGTCGCTGGCCGCCGCCACCTCGCGCGCGGTTGCAACCTCGCTGGCCCCGCGCGCCACGGCGGCGTCCACATTGGGGCGCGACCGGTTGGCCATGACCGTCACGGCATATCCCTTGTCCTGAAGCCGCCCGACCATGGCCGCGCCCATCAGGCCAAGGCCGATAAATCCGATTGTGGGTTGTGTCATGTTCTGTCCCTCTCGCTTGCGCGGTTATGTGATGGTGTCAAAGGTCTGTTTTTCAAACCTTGCGATTTCAGCGTGGATAGGGGCCGACCAATCGTCCGGGATATGGTTTTGCGGCACCAGATACCCTTGCTCCCGATCGCGCGCGATTTGCTCAGCTGTTAGCGACTCCGCCATGTGCACCCTCCTCTTGAGTGGGCGAAAGCTGGGCCTCGATGTCCAGCGTTATGGCCAAGGTGCGCGTCGCATCGGCCACGTCGATCAAGGGGGTCGCGCCGTCGATGACATCAAGGAAATGGTTAAGCTGCGCGGCCAGTGGGGGGGTGGTGTTGACCTCGACCGCCAGAGGGACCCGCGTTGCGGCCTGACCCCAATCGGTCCCGGACCAAAGCGTCAGGGACGGGAAGCTCACCGCGCCCGCCGTGCCCATGATCCACATCATATCCTGCCCCGTTGCGCCGATATTGGGGTTCTCGCCGGTGCCCGCTTCAAAACCCCAGGGGCTGGGCGTGGTATCGGCAAAGCTGATCGTGCCTGTCGCGCCATTGGCAAAAGCCAGGGCCACCGCGCCGCTTTCGATGCGCGCACTCCCGCGCAGACCGGCCCCGCGCAACCCGGTGACGGCCAGGATGTCGCCGAGGACAAAGCGCAGGGTATCAATGTCATGCACCAGATTGATCATTACCGGGCTGCCGCCTGCCGTGCGCCAGTTCCCGTCAAAATACCCCTCCGGTTTGCGCATCGCCCAGATCAGATTGGCGCAGACCGGGGTACCGATACGCCCCTCATCAATCAGGGCCTTCAACTGCTGGACCGGCGCGTGATAGCGGCGGTGATGTCCGACCAGCGATCCAACGCCCGCTTGCACCACCGCGTGGGCCAGGGCCTGCGCCCCCGCCATGTCCGAGGCCACAGGTTTTTCGATCAGCATGGGCCACCCGCGGCTGGCGGCATAGATGCCGTGGCGCGCATGTAGCCCGGTCGGCGTGGCGATGATCACCCCATCCACCGGTTCCGTGACCTCTGCCATATCCACAAACCGCTTGAGGTGTGGCGCAATCGACGTATCCGGATCCACCAGCCCGACCAAGGTGCACCCCGGATGGGCCTCAACCGCCTCAACGTGGCGGATTCCGATCAACCCGCCGCCAAGCACAAGGATGCGTTTCACATGACCGCCCCAATTTGCCAGGGGACGAATTCATAATCGCCAAGGCCTTGCGCTTCGGATTTTGTCATCTCGCCGCTGGCCACGCGCAGGAAGGTTTCGTAAATTTCGCGCCCCTTTTCTTCAACGCTCACCCCTTCGCTCAGGATGGTGCCGGCGTCGATGTCCATATCCTCTATCATGCGCTTGGCCATCTGTGAATTCGTGGCGACTTTGATCGTTGGGCTGGGTTTGGAGCCGAAAGCGGAGCCGCGCCCGGTGGTAAAGCACACCAGATTGCACCCGCCCGCGATTTGTCCCGTGACGCTGGCCGGATCATAGCCGGGAGAATCCATGAAGGTGAAACCGCGCGCCCGAACCGGTTCGGCGTATTTATAGACGCCCATCAGGGGGCTGGTGCCGCCCTTGGCCGCGGCACCTAGCGATTTTTCCAGGATCGTGGTCAAACCGCCCGCCTTGTTGCCCGGAGAGGGGTTATTGTCCATCGAGCCCTTGTTGCGCAGCGTGTAGTCTTCCCACCATTTGATCAGATCAACCAGACGCGCGCCGGTGGCGTGGTCCACGGCGCGCCGGGTCAATAAATGTTCCGCACCATAAATCTCGGGCGTTTCGGCCAACACGCCGGTTCCGCCCTGTGAGGCCAGCAGATCACAGGCATAACCCAAGGCCGGATTGGCGGTGATCCCAGACCATGCGTCCGAACCGCCGCATTGCAGGCCCACCATCAATTCCGACGCCGGGCAGGGGGTGCGCGTCGCCTCATTGGCAATCGGCAGCATGGCTTGGATCTTCTGGATCCCCAGTTCCACGGTTTTGCGCAGACCCGCGACTGATTGAATGTTCATGACCTGAAACGTGGGGCCTTGTTTTAAGCCATAGGCCTCAACGAGCCAGTCGATCTGGTTCATTTCACAGCCCAATCCGACCATCAAAACACCGGCATGGTTGGGATGGCGCGCATAGCCCCACATCACCCGCTGGAGCGCCTCAAACCCATCACCGCTATCGGCCATGCCGCATCCCGTGCCATGCACAAAGGCCGCAACACCGTCCACATTGGGAAAGGGTGCAAGAACATCCGGCGTAAAATGGTTGGCGATCATCCGCGCGGCGGTGGCCGAACAATTCACCGATGTTACGATGGCGATGTAATTACGCGTGCCGACCTGACCGTTTGCACGGCGATATCCCATGAATCTGTCGCGATCTGCCTCAGCCGCCGGTGTGATGGGGCGCAGGTCAGTGGAGAAATCATAGGCCGCTTCGGTATTGCGAAATTCCACATTCTGGGAATGGACATGATCCCCCGCGGTGATGTTTTCCGCCGCATAGCCGATGATCTGAGCGTATTTGCGAATGGGTTGGCCTTGGGCGATATCGGCGGTGGCGATCTTGTGACCCGATGGGATCAGCGCGCGTGTCGCGGTGGTTTCAACGGCAACGCCGACCTCAAGGGCGCGGGTTGCTGTCACGACATTGTCGATGGGGTCGAGGCGAACGGTGTCCATAATCTCTCCTCAGGCGCAGAAAAGCGCATTATTTTGCCCGCGATCAATATGAATACGGGGCCGTTGTGCAAGCTCTTTGCGCGCCTCCTGCCAGATTTGCCTGCCCGTGAGCGTATGGTGGAGATTTGTCACGCTGTGGGTGAGGAAGTCGCGCAGAGGCATCTGCCCAATCGCATTACCGGTCGTATTGTCGCGCGACCTCAGAGGTATAATATCTTGCCGTGCAAGAGAACCTCTGATCGCGAATGCATTAGCCTGCACGGCGCTGAGCATGGGGCCTCCCCTGTCCTAGGGCAGAAGGATTGAAACGATGGGTGGATAGATCAGCAGTACCGAGAGCGCACAGAGCTGGATGCCGATGAAGGGCAGGAAGCCCTTGAAGATATCGGTCAGGCTGATGTGGGGCGGGGCCACGGATTTCAGATAGAAGGCGGCGGGGCCAAAGGGCGGCGACAGGAAGCTGACCTGCATGTTCATACAGAACACGACGCCGAACCAGATCGCCACATGGCGCGGGTTCAATTCGCCGAACATGCCGATTTCCTCGATCGGCAGGCGTTGCACGATGGGCAGGAAGACCGGGATGATCAACAAAACGATGCCGACCCAATCCATGAAGGCGCCCATGAACAGCAGGATCAGCATCATCGCCAGGATGATCCCCATCGTTGGCAGGTCCGAGCCGACGATGAAATCGGCCACATAGACCGGACCGCCCGCAATCGTATAGGCCCCGGCAAGGGCGGCCGCACCGATGGTGACCCAGATGATGGTGCCGGTGGATTTCAGCGTGCGCATCAGGCTTTCCCAAACCAGATCAAAGGAGGCCTCACCGCGTAGAATGGCGATGACGAGCACGGCGAGCGCGCCCATGCCTGCGGCCTCGGTGATGCCGGTGATACCGCCGTAGATGGACCCCATGACAACGCCGATGACGACGATGGGCGGCACGAGGCCTTTGCCCATGGCCCAGCCTGTTGCGGTGCGTTCGCGTCCCAGAACGGCGAACATCATCACGAAGGATATCGCGACAGCTCCGCCAAACCACGGCAGCCAATCCGCCGTCCCATAGGCAATGTCGGCACCCGTATTGGAAGCATTTTGCCCGGAGACTTCAAAGAAAAGCGCGCGCAAGAACAGCGCGGTGCCGAAGCCTGCCACCAGAACGGACAGGAAGGCCAAAAAGAGTTTCAGTTTCTCCATGCCATAGGGTTCGCCCTCAACGGGTTCGGGCAGGGGCGCGTCTTGTGGGCGCAGTTGCGTGCGGATGATGATGTAGATGATGATGAAGGAGGCCAGCATGAAACCGGGCAGGAACGAGGCGGTGAACAGCGCCTTGATCGAGGTTTCCGTGATCAGCCCATAGATGATCAATACAATCGAGGGCGGGATCATGGTGCCGAGCGATCCGGAGGCGCAGATCGTCCCGATGGCGAGGTTCTGGCTGTAGCCCAGTCGCAGCATTTGCGGCAGGGCGATCAGGCCCAGCAAGACGACTTCGCCCCCGATGATACCGGACATGGCGGCCATGATGACGGCCATGATGGATGTTACAATCGCGATTCCGCCACGCGTGCGGTTCAGCCAGATGTTGAGCGAGGAATACATATCCTTGGCAATGCCGGAGCGTTCCAGCAGTGCCGCCATGAAGATAAACAGCGGGATCGATATGAGGACATAATCCGTCAGGAGCCCGTATATCTTTTGGGCAAGGATATTGAGCGGCCCGGCCCCCGGTCGGCCCGTCAGAATACCATCACCAAAGCTGAACGGGTTCATCAGCAGCATGGGTTCGAATTTCATCACCAGCACCAGCACCGCAAGAATGGCAGAGGCAAAGCCCAATGGCATGCCGATGGCCAGCAGCAGGACAAGGCCCAGCATCAGGACCAGAGAGATCGTTCCGATATCCATTAGCTTTTCCTTGGCGTGTTGGATTGCGTTGCGCCGCGCGGGGCATCCAGATCATCCGCACCGACCGCAGCCTTGAGGCGTTCGATTTCATCCGCGTCAATGTCATCGGCGGCGGAATGGATCACCGGTTCCGCATTCCAGTCAGAGACCAGATTGACGACGGCCTGAAAGGCGACCAGCACCATGATCAGCAAGACCATGGGTTTCAAAGTAGCGGGAATGGGCGGATCAAAGGCGGTGCCAAAGGTCTCCCAGCGGTAAAATTTATCAAAAGCCTCGCCGTAGCCGCCATAGATAAGGAAGAAGGCAAAGGTCACGATCAGCCCCGTGGAGATGCAATCGCAGGTGCGTTGGAGGCTGCGCGGCAGCATGTCATAGAGCAGGAAAATGCGGATGTGGCTGCGTTGTTGCATCGCATAGAGGCCCGCGCAGAGGAACACGAAACCCGCCAGCCAGAGCGAGAGTTCATTGGCCCAGAGCGTGGGCGCCTCAAAAACATAGCGCAGGACGACCTCGTAGATCATGACGGAGCAGAGCAATACGATCAGCATCATGGTCAGACGACCAATGAAGACCGCCAGACGGTCCAGCGGTTTCCAGCTTTCAAATTCCATCGGTGCGCGGCGCACGGTGCGCACACCCAGATAACCGAAAATGGGGAGCAACAGTAAAGCAACCCAATCGACCATATCGGCATAGCCACCGAACAGACCAGCCATTGTCGGGGTCACGTCGATCCGGCCAAAAAGCGCGCTGAGTTTATCGTATTGGGATGGATCTTGCGGCGGGAACCAGGAGAGGGTGAAGGCCGGCAGATGCCAGGTGAGCCAGGCCGCGCAGGCGATGAAGGCGAGCGGGACAACCCATTCGACAAGGCTTCCGGATTTTTCCTGCATGATGTCCCCCAAAAGCGGTCGTTTGGTGTTGATTGTCCCGGCCCAAGACAAAAAGACCCCGCCGAATGATGTCCGGCGGGGTCTGTGGTCAGCTCAGCTTATTGCTTGAGCCCAAGCTGATCGAGATAGGCCAAATGGCTGTCAACCAGCGCTTTGGCTTCTGGCGTATCGGCGAACTCAGGCCATGTGGCCTGGGCTGCGGCACGAAATTTAGCCAGCTCTTCTGGGGCCCACTGGGACAATGTCACACCTTGTGCGCGCAACTGTGCCGCGGCTTCGGCGTTCTTCTTCTCAAACGTCAGAGCGGTGCGCAGTGCGAGGGCTTCCATCGCCACCTTCATGATCTTCTGGTGGTGCGCAGGCATCGCGTCAAACACGGCCTTGTTGCACGCCAGATGGTCCGACGGCATGGAATGGAAACCGGGGAAGTTGGCATGTTTAACGATATCATAGAGACCCAGACCGACGTTATTGGCCAGACCGGACGCATCGGCGCCATCAATGATACCTGTTTCCAGAGCGGTGAAGATCTCGGTGAAATCCATCACGATGGGCGAGGCACCAAGCTTTTCAAAGATCTTGGTTTGCATGCCGGGGGGGGAGCGGAATTTCCAGTCCTTGAAGTCTTCAACCTTGGCGATGGGTTTGCTCGAGGCAAAGCTTTCCTGCCCGTAAACCCACCAGCCGATCAGCTCCATGCCGTATTTATTATAGAGCGGTGCCGCCGCTTCGCGACCCCCACCGAAATAGAGCCAGCTCAGCTGTTGATAAGGCGTGTCATAGCCGCCCATGATGTCGCCCACGAATTGGAACGCGGAGTTTTTGCCGGTCTGATAGCCGCCCCCCGTCATGTCGCAATCCAGAATGCCCGTTGAGGCGGCGTCGAAGGTTTCGACCGACTTCACGACGGATGACGAATAGAACATCTCGACAACGATCTCGCCGTTGGACATGTCCTGAATGTCTTGCATGTATTGACCGGCCAATTGGCCCGACACTGTTTCGGGCGCGTAATGCGTCTGAATGCGAAGCGTTGTGGTTTCCGCCGACGCGGTAAACGCCGTCGAGGCTGCAAGGGCAGCTATTGCGGCAGCCGATGCCGCCTTTTTGATGATTTTCATATGTCCTCCCAGACGTTGAGCGCATGGATGGTACGGGTTTCTCATGGACCCGGTCGTGAATACGCTAACGAAACGTTAGGCTGAGCAAGGTGGATCAGGCAAGAAAATATTTTATTTTTCCAGAATTTCGATATTATTGTTGATTTTCGAAATTTTGCGGATCACGCTTGGGATGTGGTGGGAGAGCTTGAATGGCCGCGCAGGACGCTGACATCTTTGACGATATGAGACACCGTTTGATCACGGGCGAATTTGGCTACGGTACCAAACTGCGCGCAGAAAAGCTACGTGAAGATTACAATTGTTCGGCCAGCACAGTGCGAGAAGTGCTTTTTCGACTGTCCACAGTTGGCCTTGTGGAATTTCAAGAACAACGCGGATTCAAGTCGCCTTATCAATCTGCTAAGCGACAACATGAGTTGACGCACATGCGTATTCTGCTGGAAAGTGAGGGGGCCTGCCATTCCATCCGTCTGGGTGGCGTTGATTGGGAATCCCGTCTTAGCGCGGCGCATCACAAGCTGTCGCACATCGAAACACGCGTGCGCGCATCCGGTAATATGATTCCCCTGCTTGGGCTATGGAGCAGGGCAGAGCAGGAGTTTCATGAAACGCTGATCGACGCTTGCGGCTCGGATCTGCTTAAAAGCACGCATAAGGTGATTTATGAGCAATTTCGCCAGCAACTTGTTTCAGCCGAGACGAATTACGGATATTTTCCCGAAAATATCCGCGAGCATCAGGCGATTCTGGATGCCGCACTGGAACGCAACGAAGACCTCATGCGCGTCACTGTGAACGATCATCTGGCGCGCAACCTGATACGTCCTTTACCGCAAAAGCATCACGCCGATACGTTTGATAGATCCTCCGCGATATAGGTTTGGATGATGTCGTCAAATGAGGATTCCGCGCTGAACCCCAATGAAACAGCGCGCGCGGGATCAAAATCTCGCGGCCATCCCTGTACGATCCTGATGATATCGGGATCGTGCTTCACCTTGATCCGGTCCACGACGCCCTGACCCGCAATGCGGCGCAGCGCCTCGATTTGTTCTTCGACGGTGCAACTCAATCCCGGCAGGTTTAACGCGCGCCGCCCCTCAAGGCGTGCCGTATCCAACCCTGCGGCATGCACCAGAAACCCCGCAGCTGATCGCGGCGAGGCATGCCAATGACGCACTGAGCTTTCCACCGGCAGGATGGCCTCCTTGCCATTCAGAGGCTCGCGAATGATCCCGGAGAAAAACGACGACGCCGCCAGATTCGCTTTGCCCGGCCGCACGCAGATTGTTGGCAGACGCAGCGACAGCCCGTCAACGAACCCTTTGCGGCTGAAATCGGATAACATCAGCTCGCTGATTGCTTTTTGCGCGCCGTAACTGGTTTGCGGGGCCGACAGAAATTCATCGTCGATCTTGTCCGGGAACGGGCCTCCGAAAACGGCGATGGAAGAGGTGAAAACCACCTTGGGCACATAGCTCCCGCCTGATGTGTCGTGAGCATTTCGGAATGCTTCGAGCAGGTGCCACATGGACATCATGTTGATGTCCCAGCCTTTGGTGAAATCGGTTTCGGCCTCGCCCGACACAATTGCGGCCAGATGAAATATAAAATCTGGACGCTCAGATACCAAATCCCGAGCAACGCCCGGTCTGGACAGGTTTCCGGTTTTATGCGTCGCTCCGACAACACCATTTGGTGGGAAGGCAACGTCAAAGAGGGTGATGTCGGGTTCCGAATGCCCCGGCAGGCCTTCGTTCAGAAGGCGCGCGGCCAGTTTCTGACCCACCATACCGCCGCCGCCAATGATCAGGACCCGGCTCATGTGTTCAACCCATTGCGGGCCTTGAGTTCAAGGTAGAGACCGGAGTGGTCCTTCTCTGCGCCGTCCATCGCGTCGATGAAATGTTGAAACCGGTCGCGTACACTCTCTGTGGCGGGCAATTCAAGACCAAGACTGGCGGCCTCATCCAGCGTGTTATTCAGATCCTTGACCTGGAATTTCGTAAGCCCGCCGGGTTCGAAATTGCCTTCCGACATGCGTTCCCCATGCTGTTGCAGGATCACACTATCGGCAAAACCGCCCTTCAGCGCCGCGCGGACCGCTGCAGGGTTTGCACCGCCCTGCTCGACAAGCAACATGGCCTCGGCGACGGCTGAAATTGTCACGGCCACGATCGTTTGATTGGCCAGTTTGGAGAGCTGCCCCGCACCGGATGGTCCGACATGCACCGGGCGTCCCATCGCCTCGAAAACCGCGCGGGCTGCCTCAAAACGATCCGCCTTTCCGCCCACCATGATGGCGAGCGTTCCGGCCTCTGCCCCTTTCGTGCCGCCCGATACGGGCGCGTCCAGATGGCCAAACCCCAGCCCGGTGAGGGTTTCGGCCTGCTGGCGTGCGTGTTCGGGTTTGGCGCTGGACATGTCGATCCAGATCGCGCCGGGGGATAGCGCCGCTTGGACATCCGGGTTGTCGATCAGAGCGCCGGATGCAAAACCATCCGAGAGCATGGTGATCACGAATTCCGCCCCGGTGACGGCGTCCACTTCACTGCTGGCGATGCGCGCACCGTCATGCGCCAGGGGTTCGGCTCTCGCAATCGTTCGGTTCCAGACGGTAAGCTGATGGCCCGCCTTGAGCAGATTGCGTGTCATGGGAACCCCCATCAGCCCGGTTCCGATCAGCGTGACTTTGCGCGAAATTGTCATTGTCTGTGGTGTCCCATAAATTCTGATTTCAAAGCGGTAGCCAAAGCTTGGCTGCTGACATACGCTAACGAAAAAGAGCCGCTGGACCAGCCCGTCCAGTGATTTTTAGTGAAGTCAGCAATATTGATGACCTTCCAGAGCGGGTCCTGCATCGGATCATGCAGCAAGGTGGGCGCAGATAGGGGGAAAGATAATTATGACAGGACAGAGACTTAAGGGAAAGCGCGCGTTGGTGACGGCCGCCGGTCAGGGGATCGGTCGGGCTTCTGCGCTGGCAATGGCTGCGGAGGGGGCGCAGGTCTTTGCGACGGACATCAACATGGATGCGCTTTCCACGATTCGGGATACGAATCACGAAAATATCGAAATTTTCGAATTAAATGCCTTGGATGATACAAGCGTCAAAGAGGGCGTGGCGCGCGCGCAGCCGGATGTTTTGTTCAACTGCGCGGGCTTCGTGCATCATGGCTCTGTGCTCGATGCGACGGACGATGAATGGGAATTTGCCATGAACCTGAATGTGCGCTCGATGTTGCGCACGATCCGCGCGACGCTGCCGGGGATGCTGGAGCGCGGGCAGGGGTCGATCATCAATATGTCCTCGGCCTGTTCATCCGTGATCGGGGCCCCCAATCGGTTTATCTATGGCACGACGAAAGCCGCCGTGATCGGTTTGACCAAATCCGTGGCCGTTGATTACGTCGCCAAGGGCATCCGCTGCAATGCGATCTGTCCGGGCACAGTCGAAAGCCCGAGCTGGCATGATCGTGTCGACGCTTTGGGCGCGCAATTGGGCAGCAAAGAGCAGGCCATGACGCAATTCGTATCGCGCCAACCCATGGGGCGCGTCGCCACGGCGGAGGAAATCGCCGCGCTGGTGGTGTATCTGGCCAGTGACGAGAGCGGTTTCACAACCGGGCATCCACATATCATTGACGGAGGGTGGTCAGGCCAATGAGCAAGAAAATCGACATAAAAGACCTACGGTCGCGCAAGTGGTTCATGAACCCGGACAACCCGGAAATGACCGCGCTTTATCTGGAGCGGTACCTAAATTACGGGCTGACGCGCGCCGAATTGCAATCCGGCAAACCGATCATCGGGATTGCGCAGACGGGTAGCGATCTTTCTCCCTGCAACCGTCACCATCTGGAACTGACCAAACGTGTGCGCGACGGGATCATTGCGGCGGGCGGGACCTGTATCGAAGTGCCGGTGCACCCCATTCAGGAAACCGGCAAGCGCCCGACGGCGATGTTAGATCGTAACCTCGCCTATCTGTCCTTGGTTGAGACGCTCTTTGGCTACCCGCTGGACGGCGTGGTGCTGAACATCGGCTGCGACAAGACCACGCCTGCACTGTTGATGGCGGCGGCGACGGTGAATATTCCGGCGGTGGCTTTGTCTGTCGGGCCGATGCTGAATGGTTGGTTTAGGGGCGAGCGTACGGGCTCCGGCACCATCGTGTGGAAAGCCCGCGAAATGCTGGCGGCGGGTGAGATTGATGACGATGGGTTCATGGAACTTGTCGCCTCTTCCGCGCCTTCGGTTGGGTATTGCAACACGATGGGGACGGCGACGACGATGAACTCGCTGGCCGAAGCCCTGGGCATGCAATTGCCCGGATCGGCGGCTATTCCGGCCCCATATCGCGAGCGGGGGCAGATCAGCTATGAAACCGGGCGGCGGATTGTCGAGATGGTCTGGGAAGACCTGCGCCCCTCGCAGATCATGACACGCGAAGCCTTTGAAAATGCCATCGTGATCAATTCCGCGATCGGCGGGTCGACCAACGCGCCGATCCACCTCAATGGGATTGCGCGGCATCTGAATGTGCCTTTGGACAATAATGACTGGCAAAAAATCGGTCATGATGTGCCGCTATTGGTGAACCTTCAGCCCGCTGGCGAATACCTTGGCGAGGATTATCAGCATGCAGGTGGCGTCCCCGCCGTGGTCGGTGAACTGATGGAAGCCGGTCTGTTGCCGCATCCGGGTGCAATGACCGCGAATGGCAAGACAATGGGCGAGAATTGCGCGGCGCGGCGCAGCGAGGACACCAAGGTGATCAAACCCGTTTCCGATCCGCTGAAAGCGCAGGCGGGGTTTATCAACCTGACAGGCAATTTGTTTGACAGCGCAATCATGAAAACCAGCGTGATCAGCCCGAATTTCCGCGCCAAATACCTCTCCAACCCTGATGATATGAACGCCTTTGAAGGGCGCGCGGTGGTGTTTGACGGGCCGGAGGATTTTCATCACCGCATTGATGATCCCGCCGAGAATATTGACGAAAAAAGCGTGCTTTTCATGCGCGGTGCCGGGCCCAAGGGGTATCCGGGCGGGGCGGAGGTCGTGAACATGCGCCCGCCTTCCTATCTGATCAAAAAGGGTGTCGAGGCTCTGCCCTGCATCGGGGACGGGCGGCAGTCGGGCACTTCGGGCAGCCCGTCAATCTTGAACGCCTCGCCTGAGGCGGCGGATGGGGGTGGCCTTGCGTTGCTCCAGACCGGTGATACGGTGCGCATTGATTTGACCAAATGTACGGCTGACATGTTGGTGCCGCTGGATGAATTGGCCGAACGGGCGCGGGTCCTGCTGGCGGCCGGGGGCTATGAGGTCCCTGAAAACCAATCGCCCTGGCAACAGTATTTCCGCGAGAAAGTAGGTCGGTTTGATCAGGGCATGATCCTTGAGGATGCCGATAAATATCAAGATATTGCGCGCAAGTTCATGCCGCGCGACAACCACTAAGAGGGATACAGATGAAACTTGTACGTTATGGCGCGATCGGCGCGGAAAAACCTGGAATGCTGGATGCGGAAGGCACGCTGCGCGATCTGTCGGCCCATGTAAGCGATATTGCGGGGGATGCGCTGTCCGATGTGGGTCTGGCAAAGCTGCGCGCGATTGATCCTGCCACGCTGCCCGCGGTGGCGGGCTCTCCGCGCATCGGGGCTTGTGTTGGTAACATCGGCAAATTCATGTGTATCGGCCTGAACTATTCCGATCACGCGGCGGAAACAGGCGCGGAAATCCCCAAGCATCCGATCCTGTTCTTCAAGGCAAATTCCGCCGTGGTCGGACCCAATGACGATGTCTCGATGCCGCGCGGTTCAACCAATACCGATTGGGAAGTGGAGCTGGGCGTCGTGATCGGCACCAAGGCGAAATACGTCAGCAAAGAGAACGCGCTGGATCATGTTGCTGGCTATTGCGTGATCAATGACGTCTCCGAGCGGCATTTCCAGACGCAATTGACCGGGCAATGGACCAAGGGGAAATCCTGCGACACCTTCGGCCCGACCGGGCCGTGGCTGGTGACGCGCGATGAAGTGGCTGACCCGCAAAACCTCGCGATGAGCCTCGATGTGAACGGCAAGCGGATGCAGACCGGCAATACGTCGACGATGATTTTCACCGTGGCCGAAATCATCGAACATCTGTCGGGGTTGATGACGCTGCATCCGGGTGACGTCATTACGACCGGCACCCCCCCCGGTGTGGGCATGGGTATGAAGCCAAAGCCGGTCTACCTGAAAAAAGGGGACGTGATGGAATTGACGATTGAAGGTCTCGGCCAGCAGCGCCAGACCGTTACGGAGGACGCATAAATGGCGGAACTGTTTCTGATTGGCAGCGCAACGGACATCATGCTGGAACGGTTGGGGGAGAAATTCACCATTCACCGGGCTAAGGATATGGATGACCCACAAACCTGGCTGGATGAGCATGGCGCAAAGATCACCTATGTTGGCACCAATGGTCATGACGGGGTGAAGCCCGCTTTCATGGCGGCGATGCCGAACCTCAAGGCGATCAGCTGTTACGGGGTCGGCTATGATGCCATCGACACGGATGCCGCGCGCGCCAAGGGCGTTGTGGTCACCCATACGCCCAATGTGTTGAACGCTGAAGTGGCGACCACGGCCGTTTTGCTGATGCTGTCATGCTACCGCGAGGTGCTGCGCGATGATGCCTACGTGCGCGCGGGCCGTTGGGAGGCCGAGGGTAATGCGCCGTTGACGCGTTCTGCGGATGGGCAGACGGTCGGTATTCTGGGTCTGGGCCGGATTGGTCAGGCGATAGCGGATAAACTGGCCCCTTTTGGCACCAGCATTGTCTATCACTCGCGCAGCAAGAAGGACGTCGATTACAAATATTACGACAACCTGACGGCGATGGCCCGCGATGTGGATACGTTGATCTGTATCACGCCGGGCGGGGCGTCGACCAACAAGATCGTGAACCGCGAGGTCATGGATGCATTGGGGCCGCAAGGCACGCTGATCAACGTCAGCCGTGGGTCGGTCGTGGACGAGGCCGCGATGATTTCGGCTTTGCAGGACGGTCGTTTGGGTTGGGCCGGGCTCGATGTCTTTGAGGCGGAACCGAAAGTTCCCGAGGCTCTGCGCGCGCTCAGCAACGTGGTGCTCTTGCCCCACGTCGGCAGCGCGACACATGAAACCCGTGCCGCTATGGGGGCGCTGACGGTGGATAACCTGTTGCAACATCTGGAGAACGGCACGGTGATCAGCCCGGTGCCCGAATGCGCGGACATGTAACGCCATAACCAGGATCGCCGCCGTCAAAGCGCGCCTGTTCAACATCCCGCTCGATGAGGTGCTGCTGGATGCCAAGCACGGCAGTCACAGCCATTTCCACTTGATCACGGTGACGATCACGCTGGAAGATGGGCGCGAGGCAACCGGCTACACCTACAACGGTGGGCGCGGCGGGCATGCGACGGCGGCGATGATTGATCATGACCTTGCCCCCTTTCTGGTGGGGCAGGAGTGCGAGGACATCGAGGCGCTCTATGACGCGATGCAATGGCACATGCATTACGTCGGACGTGGCGGGATTGTGAGTTTTGCGATTTCAGCCGTGGATATCGCGCTATGGGATTTGCGATGCAAGGCCGCGGGTCAGCCGTTGTGGCAAATGGTTGGAGGGGTCGGTAAAACCTGCAAGGCTTACGGCGGCGGAATTGATCTGGGCTACCCGTTGCCTAAATTGTTGTCCCATGTGCAGGCCTATCTGGATGCCGGGCTCAACGGCGTCAAGATCAAGATCGGCCAACCAACGCAAGCCGAGGATGTGGCGCGGATTCGCGCGGTACGCCGACAGATTGGGCCGGATGTGGCCTTCATGATTGACGCGAATTACGCAATGACCGTGCCGCAGGCGATCTCGCTTGCCAATGCCGTCAAGGATCAGAATATTCTATGGTTCGAGGAACCGATTATCCCGGATGATTATCCCGGATATGCCCAGATCACGCACGCCTCGGGGATGGCCGTGGCCCAGGGCGAAAACCTGCATACGATCCATGAGTTTGAAATGGCGCTGGCGCAAGGCGACTTGGGATACATCCAACCGGATGCATCCAATTGCGGTGGCATTACGGGATGGTTGCAGGTTGCGGAAGTATCAAGGAAAGCAGGCGTTCCGCTGTGCAGCCATGGCATGCAGGAGTTACACGTCAGCCTGATGGCCTCGCAGCCCCACGCGGGTTGGATGGAAATCCATAGTTTCCCAATTGATCATTACACAACGCGCCCATTGGTCGTGACGGATCACCGGGCGGTTGCGCCCGATGATCCCGGTATCGGTGTCACGTTTGAATGGGGGCAACTGAAACCGTTCGATATTACGGTATGATTGCCTATCGCGTTTGCGGAAAGACCTTAGTCGATTAACCCTGCCCGAAATCAAATATCCCGACGGGTTAAATGATAGATCGTATTTCAGATATTCCGGGAAACGCTTTAAATACGCAGGAAACGTTGCGCGATTTTTGGCAGTAACGAATCAAACTGCAAAGGCGCATCCGTGACCGCGAGGCAGATGCAATCCTCGTGGATGTCCGCGACGGGCGTGTGATGCATATTACTATCCGCCGTCTCCACGTCGCCGCGCGCGAAATAGCCGTCCTCATCCTGGAAAGCACCCTGCAACACCATGGTCATTTCGGTTCCGCGGTGGCCGTGGTCAGGCATCGCCATGCCCGCCGGGATCAACAGCAACCTTGCGGAGGCGTCTTTTGACGTCGGCAGGATCGCCTGTTTCACACCCATGCCAACGGGTTTCCAGCGGATCGCGTTAAGATCACCGCCGACATAATCGCGCAGGGGTTTTGGCAAAACCGGACATGCGACGCTTGTCGTCTCGGGCGTTTCTACAGGACCGCCAGAGATCAATGCCAGGGTAGCCTCCAGACTGTTACGGCGCAGCGCTGTGCCTGCGTGCGCGTCGATATGCTCCAGCATCTCGCCGCCAAGGGCATCAAAGCTCTCGGCCTGCGCGCGACAGGTGTCACATAGCGACAAATGTGTCGCAACCATCAAACTGAACGCTTCGGGCAGCGTCCCGGCGGAATAGGCCATGAGGATGGTGTCATCAAGGTGGTGCTTAATTGACTCGGTCATATTACCATTCACTTCATTGCGTGACGCAGGCGTTCCAGCGCCAGACGAATTCTAGACTTGATCGTGCCGAGCGGCAGACCGGTTTGAGCGGCGATTTCGCTATGGGTCAAATCCCCAAAATACGCCTTTTCGATCAACTCCCTCTGGGCTTGCGGCAATTCAGCAAGGGCCGTGCCCAATAGTTCCGTTTCTTGTTGTAGAGTCAGGATATCCGCCTGATCGGGTTCTTCCTCGGGGCCCCATGTGAGGTCTTCGGGCTCCGGCCTTCGTTGTTTGCGCAACAGGTCGATCTTGCGATTTCGCGCAATCGTAAAAATCCACGTTGCAACGGAGGCCCGCGTCGGATCGAACTGGTGAGCCTTGTGCCACAGCGTCGCCATAACGTCTTGCGCGCATTCTTCCGCCAGCGACGCATCCGCACCGGATTTGATCAAAAACCCTTTTACGCGGGGCGCAAAATGGGCAAACAAATCGGCAAAAGCGGCGGTATCCTTTTGATCCCTGATCCGCACAACATGCTCCACCCATAAAAGTCGTTTGGGTTCAATCTTTACGTTCACGTCTCTTCGCCTGGTCCTTTCAGCCCGCGGTTCTTTCACCGCAGGATGTACGATTAAGCTGACTGCCGCCGCCTTTACAGCATCATGATTTGTCATTGATAACATGAAAACGATACGGCGCAGTTGCATCACCGGATCAAAAATAATTTGTTCTGACGCAGATGCATCCACTTTGCAGGGCGCATCGTATAAAAGACAATGAGACCAGCAAGACCGGAACCGTTTTTATGCCCTTCGAAGCCCTGGCATCAGGCCTCTATTCTCCCGATCCAACCTCCAGACAACCGCAGAAAATCGCCATCATAGGGGGGGGCATATCCGGTATGGGCGCCGCTTTTATGCTGGGTCGAAACCATAATGTGTCTCTCTTTGAAGCCGAGACCCGTTTGGGCGGGCATGCCCGGACCGTTATGGCGGGCAAGAACGGCGATCAGCCCGTGGATACAGGGTTTATCGTATTCAACCACGAGAATTACCCCTTTATGTCGGCATTATTCGAGCAACTCGAGGTGCCCGTGGTGGCCTCGAACATGAGCTTTGGAGCCTCTATTGATGGTGGACGGCTCGAATATGCGCTGACCTCTCTGGATGCATTGTTCGCGCAACGGCGCAACGCGGTGACGCCGGCTTTCCTAGGCATGGTGCGCGATATCTTGCGCTTCAACAAACACGCTCTGAGGATCGCGCAAGACCGTAGCCTGTCGCTTGGCGAATTTCTGCAACAGCTTGGCACGGGTGACTGGTTTCGGGATTATTACATGCTGCCGCTCTCCGGTGCGATCTGGTCGACGCCGACCCAGAAAATCATGGATTTCCCCGCCCACGCCATGGTGGCGTTTTTTAAGAACCACGCGCTCCTGGGCGTGAATGGTCAGCACCAGTGGTACACGGTTGAGGGCGGTTCGACGCAATATGTGCGCAGGCTGGAGGCGGCGTTGCGCGCGATGGGTGCCGATCTGCGGCTGGGCACAGATGTGCAATCGGTCACGCGCCAGCCAGGCGGCGTCATGATACGTGCGCAGGGCGGGGAGCCGGAGTTCTTCGATCATGTGATTTTTGCGACCCATTCGGATGATTCCCTGCGCCTTCTGGGGGACCCCTCACAGCAGGAGACCCGCGCGCTTGGCGCGATTGCCTATCAGCCCAACGATATCGTGCTGCATTGTGATACGCGGATCATGCCGAAACGTCGCAAGACCTGGGCCAGTTGGGTCTATACCGAGGATCAAGCGGCGAAATCCGATCGCATTGATTTGACGTACTGGATGAATTCGCTGCAACCCATTCCCCAGGACGATCTGCATTTCGTGACGCTCAACACGAAACGCACGATCCGCGAAGAGTGCATTTATGATGCGGTGACCCTGCGACATCCGGTCTATGATTTGCCGGCACTGGCGGCACAAAAAGAGATCACAGAGTTCAATGGCACGCAAAATACCTGGTTCTGCGGGGCCTGGATGAAAAATGGATTTCATGAAGACGGTTTGAGCAGTGCGGTTGATGTGGTGCGTGCTTTGGACCGGATGTCGCAAGATCGTGTTGCCGCCGAATGAGCACAGCCGTCGATCATATCGCAGGCCAGACCTACCATGGTCGCAAGGGATCGGTGGAAAACGCGTTTCGCTATTCGGTGGATTACGTTTTGCTGGATGCGGAGGCCGAGGTGCAGACGCCCCGGCTATTCACGCGCAATGGCCGCGGTTTGACCTCTTTGCACGATAGCGATCACGGCGGCGCGCCCAAACAGGGGCGCGGGGCCGTTTGGGTGCGTGACGTGCTGGAGCAACATCAGATTACAGGTGTGGAAAAGATCGAATTGCTCGCCCAGCCGCGCATGTTGGGCCATGTGTTCAATCCGGTCAGTTTCTGGCTGTGCCGCCGTGCGGACGGTGCCTTGATCACGGTCATCGCGGAGGTGAGCAATACGTTCGGGGATCGCCATTCCTATCTGTGTCACCATCCCGACCTTGCCCCGATCACACCGAGCGACACGCTGAGCGCGCAAAAGATATTCCACGTCTCCCCGTTTCAGCCCGTCGGCGGGGGGTATAGTTTCCGTTTCGACATCACCGATGAGCGTATCGGCATCTGGATCGATTACACGCGGGGGGACGGCGGGTTGATCGCCACATTGACCGGTAAACGGCGTGGCTTGAGCAACCGGTCGATCCTGGGATTTGCATTCAAACGGCCGTTTGGGGCGCGCCGGGTCGTGGCTTTGATCCATTGGCAGGCTTTCAAGCTATGGCTCAAGGGCGCAAGCTACCGCGCCCGCCCGACGCCCCCGAGCAAAGAGGTTTCGCGATGAGCACAGCGCGCGCGCGGATGCCAGCCTATTCTTTGTTTGCCGCCTTGCTCGCCGCGGCGGGCCTGCCGATCTATATCCACGCGCCGAAGTTTTATGTGGATGAATATGGCGTGTCGCTGGCATCCTTGGGGGCGATGCTTTTTGCTCTGCGTTTGCTGGATGTGGTACAGGATCCGTTACTGGCCCGGCTGTCCGAACGATTGCGCGATCACCGTGCGGTGGCCGTCGCCATCGGGTGCGGCGTGATCGCATTGGCGATGGTGGGGCTCTTTGCCATACCGCCGCTGTTGCCCCCGCTCATCTGGTTCGCGCTGACCCTGACGCTGGTTTTTTCGGCCTTCAGTTTCCTGACCATCAACTTTTATGCGCAGGGCGTCATGAAAGGCACGCAATTGTCGGGCCAGGGGCATCTGCGGCTGGCGCGTTGGCGTGAAAGCGGTGCCCTCTTGGGGGTCTGTGCGGCATCGGTGGCCCCGGTGGCACTTGCGCCGGTGATGGTGTCGCCCTTTGCCGGGTTCGCCCTGGGGTTTGCGATCTTGGCGGTGGGGGCGGTGCATGCCATGCGCGGTGAATGGGGCACCAAGGGCCTCGCCCCGCCGACTGGTTTTGGTGTCGTGTTCCGCGACCCGCTTGCACGCCGCTTGCTTTTGATCGCCCTGATCAACGCAGCCCCGGTGGCCGTAAGTTCCACGCTTTTTCTGTTCTTCGTTGAAAGCCGTCTGCAAGCGCCGGGATATGAAGGCCCGCTGTTGCTCTTGTTCTTCCTGTCAGCAGCTATTGCCGCCCCGTTTTGGAGCAAGATGGCGGAGCGTTTCGGGGCCAAGGACGTGCTGATTCTTGCCATGGTACTGGCCATTTGCGCTTTTGGATTTACTTTAACGCTGGGATCCGGAGATTGGGCGCTGTTCGCCTTGGTATGTCTGGCGTCCGGCGCGACACTCGGGGCTGATCTGACCTTGCTGCCTGCCCTCTTTGCCAACCGTATGGCGCAGATTTCGCCCTCCGCGGCAGAGGGGTTTGGGCTCTGGTCTTTCGTGTCCAAACTGACGCTGGCTTTTGCTGCGGTTGCCATCCTGCCGGTATTGGAGCGGGCGGGCTTCGTGAGTGGGGCAGCCGTGGACAACCCGCCCGAGGCGCTGGCGCTTTTGGCGTTTTTATATGCGGCCGTCCCTTGTGTGTTGAAAATCGTTGCAATCGCCTTGTTGGCGATGACCAATCTGAGAGAGGTCTGAGGAGATGAGTGCTTGGATATACGTGATCATAGGAGTGGTTCTGGGGTTTGTCATCGTTTGGGGGGTGCGCAAAACCACGGGGTTTGTGGCGCAAAGTCCCAGTGATTACGAAGACGCCGCGCCCGAATTTGACGCGCGCAAGCACCTCAAGGGGCCGATCCTGTGCGAAGGTGTGATTTTCGGTCCCCTTGGACGGGTCAGCAGTCGGTTTGTGGCAGAATTCGAAGGCTCATGGGAGGGTAACAACGGGGTGCTCAAAGAGCATTTCACTTATGACGATGGCAGCATCCAGAACCGTGAATGGCGTTTGACAGTCGCGGATGATGGGTCTTTGAGCGCGACCGCTGATGACGTGATCGGCAAGGGGGTTGGTCAACAGTCTGGCCCGACGGTCCTGTTGAAATACGACATAAAACTCCCGGAGGAATCAGGCGGACATGTATTGAAAACAGTCGACTGGATGTATCTTACCCAAAACGGCACGATCATGAACCGCTCACAATTTCGTAAATTCGGCATCAAGGTCGCGGAACTTGTTGCCACCTTGCGACCAAAGGATATGGGGTGAAGGATTGGAGCACAAAACGGTATTGGCTTGTCGGGGCAAGTGACGGGCTCGGTGCCGCGCTGGCGCACCGCCTGAGCCGCGCGGGTGCCCATGTGGTCGTGTCGGCGCGCTCTGAGGATAAGCTGAAAGAGCTGGTGGATGCGCTGCCGAATGAAGGGTCCTACAGATCGCTCGATGTGTCCGATGATCAGAGCGTCAGGGAGGCCTATGAGGCCATTGGTCCGGTTGACGGCGTTGTTTATCTGGCCGGTGTCTATTGGCCTTTTTCAGCCCAGGCGTGGGACGCTGAACAGGCGACGGCCATGGTGGATATTAACCTCACGGGTCTGGTGCGGGTCATGGGCGCGGTGGTGCCGGATATGGTGAAACGCAATCAGGGCCACATCATGCTCACCGGCAGCCTGACCGGGTTTCGCGGGCTTCCCGGCTCGATTGGGTACACCGCGTCTAAGGCGGGCATCATGTCCCTGGCAGAATGCATGTATGCGGATTTGCGCAAAACCGGGGTGCAGGTGCAGATCACCAACCCAGGTTTCATCAAGACGCAGCTTACGGATAAGAACGACTTCAAAATGCCCTTCATAATGACGCCCGAAGAGGCCGCCGAGGAAATGTTCAAGCAGATGAACACTGACCGCTTCAAGGTGAGTTTCCCGCGTCTCTTCTCGCTGGTGTTTCGCGGCAGCCAGTTCCTGCCTGATTGGTTATATTACCGGATCTTTTCCTAAAGGCGCGCGATATGTTTGCGGTAGGTTGCCTTTGCACGTAACCATACGGGAGCGTCTGGTTCTGCAAGCTCCGCCAGCACCGGCAGGAGTTGCGCAGCATAATCCTCACTGCTTTCAAGCGGCAACATTGAGGGCAAATTATCAATCGCCGTCACATCCAGCACCGGATCACCCTGCACACGCAGCGCCGGTTCAGCCCAGCTTGTCGTCTGATCATAAACCTTGATCGGGGAAAAATCGCTGTCCGGGTCGCAGGCGATATCGGCGATCACGCTCAGGCGGCGGTCCATTGTGAGGGCGTTTTTGGGGACAAATACCGGCGTGCCCAGGCGGGCGAGCACGCAGTTGAAAAATAGATCATGCGCCAGAACCTGTGGAAACGGTCCGCCCGTCGCGGTTTCGGCCATGTCCCATTTGGTGGTCGTAACGCCCATGGCCGTGCACAGATCCGCAACGCCTGTTCCTACGCGCCCCAAGGCCCCGATGATCAGGGCGGTCGGCCTGTGGCCCCCGGTGGCGACGAGGTCGGATTGCAGGTCCGCCAAAAGATGCGTGGCGCTATCATAGGCCGCGATTGGCCCCGCGATTTGGCCGTTTTGCTGCGCGGCCCAGCATTTCAAAGCAACCGCTGCACCGGCATATCCGGCCCAATATCCAAAGGCCGCGCGCCTGCGCTCGGTTTCATCGGTCAGATATTCAAGGTCCAGCAGCATGCCGCCCCCCGCCTTGAACCGTTGCAACAAACGCAATCCGGCGGGTTGTCCTTTGAATGCATGACCAAACATGATGTGGCGGTGGGGCAGGGGGCTGTCGTCCTCGGGCAATTCCTTGAGGCCGAAAATGATCGCATCCTTGGGGGCGTCCGGCCATGAATGGCTTGCAACCATGTTGCAACCGGCCTCGGCATAGGCCGCGTCGGGGATCACGCGCGTGGGCGAAGCTTCGACGCTGATCTTTATCCCCGCGGCCAGCAGGTTGGCAGCCCCTTTCGGGGTCAGGCCGACGCGGGTCTCATTGTCGCGCTGTTCGGCGCGCAGCCAGATATGGGTCATCAGAGCATCCCCTGTGCGATGGCCGACTGGACCGACGCGCGCCCCTGCATCCGAACCAGAAAAGCCTGAATTTTGGGAAAATCATCAAGCTCCACACCGTCCCCTTCAAGCCAGCTGCACACCATATAGGCGTGGGCGTCCGCCACCGAAAACGCATCCCCCAGCACATAATCACCACTCAGACAGGCGTCGGTGAAATAGCGCGCGCTTTGCGTCATGGTCTGCGCCACTTTGGATTTCATGTCATCGAAACTTGACTGCTGATCCGCCCAGCGGTGGCCGCGCATTTTATGCGCATGGTTCACATGCATCGTGGCGGCGAGGTAATACATCACGCTGCGCATCTGTGCGGCCTTGATCGGATCGGTGGGCATAAGTCCCGCATCCGGTGCCAAAGCGGCGATATACTCAAGGATCGCGCCGGTCTCGGTCAGCAGCGCTCCCATGTCGGTTTCCAACACCGGCACCCGCCCTTTGGGGTTCAGCGCGAGGTATTCGGGCTTGGTCTGCGCACCGGATGCGAAATCGACCGGGACGGGATCATAAGGCAACCCGGCCTCCTCAAGCGCTATGACTGCGGCAATCGATATGGTGCGGGGGGCATAATAAAGGCGCATCAAAGGGTCCTTTTACACATGGGTCTGGGCATAATGGCGATCGGGGTCTTCCAGATGGGGAATCGCGTTGAACATGGTCGGCGACAGCGTCCCGCCGATCGGAAACAGGCGGTGCTGCGAGGTATTGTAAATCGCCAGCGCCATTTGGGCCATGGCCTGAATGTCGAGCCGCAACACATGGCGCATCGCCATGGAAATCAGACCACCGGAGGTCACCACAAGTGCCGGGCCGTCACCGGCGGCAATTTCGCACAACACATCCCAGACGCGTTTCTCGAAATCCGCGAACCGCTCCGGCGCACCGGCAATTTCATCGCGCTGCCAGGCGGCGAAGACCTGCGGCAGATGCGTGGTAAAGGCCGCCTGATCCTGGGGGAAGGGTACGTTGTGTTCGGTCTCCAGGGCGCGCGCGAGCGTGAGGTATTCCAATTCGTTCAGGCGGGCGTCACGGATCGGTTCAAGGTCCGTACCCATGGCATGTGCCGTCTCGATATGGCGTGTCAGGGTCCCGGTATAAAGCCGCGTATGATGTTGGTTTTGCGCCCGCAGATGCGCGCCCAGCCAGGCCGATTGTTGATGGCCCAGCGTGCTGAGCTTGTCATAGCTGGCTTCGTCCTGTGCACCGGAATTGGCCTGACCATGACGTATGAGGGTGATGTGGGACATAAGTGCTTTCTATTGTTGAGGTCTTATTAGGCGAGCCTTGGGCGGGTGGAAAGGGGCTGGTGATGTTCCGCCGGGGACCCGAATACGCCCCAAGCGGTTCCAATGGGAAACACATCTGGCGCAAATTCTGCGCGATATGTCGGGATTCGGGTCCTGAGAGAGCGCGGCGCACCCTATAGTCTCCTAAGAATCTGAAAAAGCGGGTGCGACATGTCTGGCAAAATTACCTTTATCATGGACGGTCAGGAAGTGCAGGCCGAGGCCGGCTTGACCATTTGGGAAGTCGCAAATGGCCGCGGGCTTGTGATCCCGCATCTGTGCCACAAGCCCGCGCCAGGGTATCGCCCGGATGGCAATTGCCGCGCCTGTATGGTCGAGATTGAGGGCGAGCGCACCTTGGCGGCCTCCTGCATTCGCGAACCCAGCGACGGGATGGTTGTCACGACCAATTCTGCCCGCGCCGAGAGCGCGCGCAAGATGGTTGTCGAGATGCTTGTGACGGATCAGCCCGAGCAGGACGTGGCCCATGATAAATCCAGCCACCTGTGGGATATGGCCGAATTGAACGGCGTATCACAAAGCCGTTTTCCGAAACTCGAAGAGGGTCGCATCCCGTTGTTGGATGACAGCCACGTGGCGATGAGCGTCAATCTGGACGCTTGTATCCAATGCGGGCTGTGCGTGCGGGCTTGCCGCGAAGTGCAGGTCAACGACGTGATCGGTATGTCCGGACGCGGGCATGATTCATACCCCACATTTGATATGGCCGACCCGATGGGGGACAGCACCTGTGTGGCTTGCGGTGAATGTGTTCAGGCCTGCCCGACCGGGGCCTTGATGCCCGCGACGGTGGTGGATGAAAATCAGGTGGGGGATAGCGCGGATTTTGACAGTGAGGTCGAGAGCATTTGCCCGTTCTGCGGGGTCGGCTGTCAGGTGTCGCTCAAGGTCAAGGACGGCAAGGTGAAATATGTCGACGGGATCAACGGTCCGGCGAATGAAGGCCGCCTCTGCGTCAAGGGACGGTTTGGGTTTGACTATATCCACCACCCGCACCGTTTGACCAAGCCACTGATCCGCCGCGATGATGCGCCCGCCAAGGGCCTGAACGTCGATCCGGGCAATTGGCAAACGCATTTCCGCGAGGCGACATGGGACGAGGCATTGGATTTCGCCGCCGCGGGTATGAAGGGCCGGGGCCGTGAAATCGCGGGTTTCGGGTCGGCCAAATGCACCAATGAGGAGGCCTATCTGTTCCAGAAAATGATCCGTCAGGGGTTTGGGCATAATAATGTCGACCACTGCACGCGACTGTGTCATGCGTCCTCCGTTGCCGCGCTGATGGAAAACGTCGGTTCCGGGGCTGTGACGGCCACATTCAATGAGATCGAAAACGCGGATGTGGCCATCGCCATCGGTTGTAATCCCATCGAAAATCACCCTGTCGCGGCGACGTTTTTCAAACAATTCACCAAACGCGGTGGCAAACTGATCGTGATGGACCCGCGCGGTCAGGCGCTCAAGCGTTTCGCCAGCCACATGCTGCAATTCCGCCCCGGCGCGGATGTGTCGATGCTGAATGCGATCATGCATGTGATCGTTGAGGAAGGCCTTTACGATCAGCAATATATCGACGCCTACACCGAAAACTGGGAGGCCGAAAAAGCGCATCTGGCGGATTTTTCACCCGAGGCGATGGCCCCGATTTGTGGTATTGAACCAGACGTGCTGCGCGATGTCGCCCGTACCTTTGCCGGTGCCAAAGCGGCGATGATCTTTTGGGGTATGGGCATCAGCCAGCATATCCATGGCACGGATAATTCGCGGTGTCTGATTTCGCTGGCGCTGATGACCGGGCAAGTGGGGCGTCCGGGTTCCGGCCTGCACCCGTTGCGGGGTCAAAACAACGTGCAGGGCGCGTCTGATGCTGGTCTGGTGCCGATGTTCCTGCCGGATTACCAGCCGGTGACGGATGACGGCGTGCGCTCGGCTTTCACCAAAGTCTGGGGCTCTGCGGATTTCTCCAACGAACGCGGATTAACCGTGACGGAAATCATGGACGCGGTGCACGCAGATAAGATCAAGGGCATGTATATCCTGGGCGAAAACCCTGCGATGTCGGACCCGGATGTGGAACATGCGCGCGACGCCTTGGCGAAACTCGACCATCTGGTGGTGCAGGATATTTTCATCACCGAAACCGCGAATTACGCGGATGTGATCCTGCCCGCGAGCGCCTTTGCCGAGAAATCCGGCACCGTTACCAATACCAACCGACAGGTGCAGATGGGACGTGCTGCCGTGTCCCCTCCCGGTGATGCGCGCGAGGATTGGTGGATCGAGGTGGAATTGGCGAAACGTCTGGGGCTAGGCTGGTCTTATGATAGCCCCGCGGATGTATTCGCTGAGATGAAGCAGAACATGCGCTCTCTGGAGAACATCACCTGGAACCGGTTGGCGGAACAAAACGCGGTCACCTACCCCTCGCTCAGCCCCGAAGATCCCGGTCAGGCGATCGTGTTCGGCGATGGCTTCCCACGTCCCGAGGGGCGCGCGAAATTCACCCCGGCCAGCGTGATTGCACCTGACGATGTGCCCGACGCGGAATACCCGATGATCCTGACCACCGGGCGACAATTGGAACATTGGCACACCGGGTCGATGACGCGGCGTTCTGCGGTGCTTGATGGGTTGGAGCCGGAAGCGAACTGCTCCTTGCATCCCTCGACCTTGCGTAAACTGGGCGTGGCGCCGGGCGAGCATGTGCTTTTAACGACCAAGCGTGGCAGCATTTCGATCATGGCGCGCGAAGACCGGGCGGTCTCACCGGATATGGTTTTCGTGCCGTTTGCCTATGTGGAAGCGGCAGCGAATATTCTGACCAATCCGGCAGTTGATCCCTACGGAAAGATTCCGGAGTTTAAATTCTCCGCGGTCAGGGTGGAAAAGGCAGTGCAGGTGGCGGCCGAGTAGCAATTTTGCTTTACGCTGCCCCGAGCAATGAATGCTGGATTGGCTCTTAGGCTGAGTGCAAGGTGTCTTGGGCTGACGGTTTCACCAATGAAATCAAAGTACTTTTTGCGCCAGTTGGGAATAAAATAGCCGCTTGGCCCCCTCAAGTGATCGTACCAAATGACCTCATTATGTGTCTGGTCATGCTCGAGGGGCTAAGAGGCAGGGAATCATTGTCGTCCTGTAAGCTCACTTCGAAAAAAGCCGAAGGTGTAGCTTTTCTACAAGTCTGGGACGCCTTGAAACTGAAAACGCTGCATAATTTCTCGTGTAGGGCCTCATTTAGAACAGATGGATTGCCCGTCCTTATGTATCAAACGCATCAAGCGATTAAAGAAAAGACTCCACATTTCGTTCGATAAGCGCAAATTTACTTGAGATTGAGCCGAGAGTATTATGTCCGAAACGGCGTTTAGTATCCACTTATTGGTCTAAACCCCCCGTCTTCCAGACGGGAGTGCTTTAGCACGAAGAATCGTCTTATGATCTTATCCTCCCCAGAAATGAGCCGTCGCAGGTCTTAAGGCTCATTTCCGGGGAGGATAAGAACATGCAATACTCGACCGGCAAACATTGCGTTTACTATCACAGATATCACCTGGTCTGGTCGACGAAATACCGGTTCAAGGTACTGTGCGGCCTGTTGCGCTTGCGGGTCCGTGATATCTTCCGCCAGGTTTGTGCGCAGAGCGGCGTCGAGATCATCAAGGGCGTTTTGTCGAGCGATCACGTTCATATGTTCGTGTCGGTCCCACCGAAACTGGCAATCAGTGATCTGGTACGGCTGATGAAGGGCAGGTCGTCCCACAAAATACAGCAAGGGTTCCCCCATCTCAAAAAACGCTATTGGGGCAGGCACTTTTGGGGCCGTGGGTACTTTTCAACCACCAACGGTGCCATCCATTGCCCGACAGGGTCATGCGCAGCATGATCCCGAGAGGGACCAAAGACATCGTACTTCAGTATCTGGAACAGCATATCACCAATCCTACCGACGCCAGACGGGATGGTTGCCGCCCTCCCCAGACGGCATCGCAATGTGCCAATATGTGGTGTTGAAACTCACAATACGGAAAGGGCGGCAGGATGAAAGATACTATGATCGGGGTGGATTTAGCAAAGAATGTGCTCCAAGTTCACGGAGCATCTATGACTGGGGAGGTCAAGTTTCGAAAGAAGCTCTCGCGACCGCAGTTTCATAAATTTATGGCAGATCACCCACCTTGTGTAGTGGTTCTGGAATCCTGTGGTGGTGCTCACTACTGGGCTCGTCAGATGGTAAAATTTGGACATAGGGTAAAGTTAATTGCTCCTCAGTATGTAAAGCCCTTCGTAAAGCGGCAGAAGAATGATGCGGCGGACGCAGAAGCCATTGTGATTGCAGCACAGCGCCCTGAGATGCGCTTTGTCGAGCCTAAAACACAAGAGCAGCAGGCCCGGGCGGTATTGTTCCGAGCCAGAGAACGCCTTGTTCGCCATCGGACAGAATTGGTGAATGCTCTTCGGGCGGTGATGTATGAATATGGCCATGTTTTTCCGCTAGGCATTGCGAACCTCAAGCGTATCGAGGCCACCCTTGAGGGATCGAACGGAGAGCTACCTGAACTGGCCCTTGAAGCGTGCCGAGATCTCATTTTACAGATCGCCGAGAAGACAGCCCGAATTGAAGCCAAAACGAAGAAAGCCAAGGTCCTGTCAAAGAATGCGGATTTAACCCGGCAATTACAGACGATGCCAGGCGTTGGACCTCTAACGGCGTTAGCTATTGAAGCTTTTGCTCCGCCGATGAGCAGTTTTAAATGTGGGCGGGATTTTGCCGCCTGGCTTGGTTTGGTGCCCCGTCAACATTCCTCAGGCGGCAAGGCCCGGCTTGGGCGGATCTCAAAAGCAGGGCAGGCTGACATTCGCCGGCTTTTGATCATTGGAGCAATGATGCGGCTCAACTGGCTTGGACGCAAGTCGATCCGGCCAGGCTCGTGGCTGGCGCGAATGTTAGAGAGAAAGCCTCGGATGCTGGTGGCAATCGCATTGGCAAACAAAATGGCGCGCGCGATCTGGGCCATGATGACGCATAATGAAGATTACAGAGATCCGACGCAGGCGGCAGCAGCAGTATGACGCTAGCTCTGCGCACAGCAATCTGACGTCGGTGAAGGAGGTGTGAGAAGTCGATGACCTGAATGGGCAAATTGATCGAATAGACCTGGATTAGGAAAACCAAGACTACCGGCTGAGCAGCAAAGCTCGTACGTCAGATTTGGACCTGATCCGCAGATCACCATACCGGCCAGCGGCTGCTGAAGTGCCGCACTCAAAGGCCTGATAGAAGACCGCACTCAATCACATGCTTACAGCGTCAAAAACAACTTGCACCATAGGCGGTAACCATAAAAGGCGGTCGTGGTTTAGTTATTGTGCCGCATGTTTTGGCAGAGCGTCAAACCAGATTGAGAGGCGGGAGTGCTTAAGAATGGAAACCCGTCCAATGATTTTATCCTACAGGGAATGAACCGCGGCAGGGGCGGGAGGTACATTCTTTGGAAGATATGTCATGCAAAATGCGACCGGCAAGCATTACGTATACCAGTGACCGGCAAGTTTATGCGCAGTATGCACCGAAAGGGAGGGTTTCATCGCTACCACTTGGTGTGGTCCGTGAAATACCGTTTCATGGTGTTTCAAAGTCCGCTGCGCTTGCGGGTTCGTGATATCGGACGTCAGGTTTGTGCAGATCGCAACGTCGACATCATCAAAGGTTTTCCGTCCAACGGTCACGTTGATATGTTCGTATCCGTCCCACCCGAGCTGGTAATCAGCGATCTGATGCGGCCGATAAAGGGCCGATCGTCCCACAAGATCCAGCGGGAATTCTCGTAAATCAAGAAACGCAATTGGGGGTAACACTTTTGGGGTAGGGGTACTTTTCAATCAACGACGGTGCCATCAGCGGAGACATCCTACATCATTACCTCCAACGCTATATCGCTGACTGTAACGTGCAAGGAAGATCAGTGCCGTTCCACTTCATGGTCGAGACGTTGGCGTGCCACTTCCTCGTTGCGCTGTGCCTTGATCTGATCGCGCAATGCAGTTTCAACGTAGTCCAGATGCGCCTGCACGGCGGTGCGTGTGCCATCCGGGTCGCGCTGTTGCAGCGCGTCGTTGATCCGGCGGTGTTGGTCCAGCAACATGCCCCGTGTTGCGCGTTGTTTGAACATCATCTGGCGGTTATAGAACACGCCTTCACGCAGCAGCTCATACATCGAGCGCATCATATGCAGCATCACGACATTGTGGCTCGCCTCGATGATGGCCATGTGGAATTGGGCGTCCAATTGCGCCTCTTCTTCCGGGTTGCGCTTGGCGTGGGCGGTTTCCATCTTGTCAAACACCGCCTGAACCACGCGCAAATCAGTGTCCGAACCCAACCGTGCAGCGCGCTCGGCGGCCAGCCCTTCGAGATCGCGGCGAAACGAAAGGTAGTCGAAAACGGCTTCGTCATGGCGTGCGAAAAGCTGCACCAACGCGGGCGCGAAGGCGGAACCAAGAACGTCCGCAACAAAGACACCTGCACCGGCGCGCGTGCTCAACAGCCCCTGAGACTGGAGCGTGCCGATGGCGTCGCGCAGGCTCGGACGCGACACATTGAGCCGCTCGGCCAGTTCGCGTTCGGGCGGCAGGCGTTCGCCGGGGCGCAATATCCCGCGCAGGATCAATTGCTCAATCTGATGTACGACGGCTGTCGAGAGTTTTTCCAGATGGACCGGACGAAAGGGCATGGGGTCTCCTTAATTGGTCAAGATATATGACCACAGCAGCGCATGGTAAACCGTTTTCACGCGGATATCGGTTGGTGCATGCTCTGCCAGCCGCGCTGCTCAAGGCTCGATGATCCAGCGTTTCCAGCGTTGGATAACCGGTCTGGGCCGTAGCAACGTATCAATATCTTGTGGATAACTCATACGATACCGCAGCTTGTGGGGTGTCTCGGTTGACAGGGTCCCCTTCACGCCTGCACCTTTAAGACTTGGGAGAATCATTGGATCACAAGCATTGCGCTTCTCGAAACTCAGACTGACCGGCTTCAAAAGTTTCGTGGACCCCACGGACCTGATCATTGCGGATGGGCTGACCGGCGTGGTGGGCCCGAACGGTTGTGGCAAGTCGAACCTGCTGGAAGCGCTGCGCTGGGTGATGGGCGAAAACCGCCCCACGGCGATGCGCGGCGGCGGCATGGAGGATGTGATCTTTGCCGGCGCGGCCACCCGCCCGGCGCGCAATTTCGCCGAAGTAGCCTTGCAGTTGGACAATTCCGACCGGCTGGCCCCCGCCGGTTTCAACGATCACGACCAATTGGACATCGTGCGCCGGATCACCCGCGATGTGGGCAGCGCCTATAAGGTCGGCACCAAAGACGTGCGCGCGCGCGATGTGCAGATGCTCTTTGCGGATGCCTCGACGGGCGCACATAGTCCGGCCTTGGTACGTCAGGGGCAGATCGCGGAACTGATCAACGCCAAGCCCAAGAACCGTCGTCGCATTCTGGAGGAAGCCGCCGGGATCAGCGGGCTTTATCAGCGCCGCCATGAGGCGGAATTGAAGCTGAACGGTGCGGAGGCCAATCTGGCGCGGGTTGATGATGTGATCGAGCAGCTGGCCAATCAACTGGCGCAGCTGGCCCGGCAAGCGCGCCAGGCTGCGCGCTACCGCGAGATCGGCAATGAGTTGCGCCGGACAGAGGGCATGTTGCTTTATCGGCGCTGGCGCGAGGCGGATGAGGCGCGCGCGAGCGCCGAGGACAGCCTGCGGGCGCGGGTAACGGAGGCGGCACAGGCGGAAACCGCCGTGCGCCAGGCGACCAAGCAGCGCGAAGGTGCCGAGGGAGCTTTGCCAGCGATGCGCGAAGAGGAGGCGATCGCCGCGGCGGTGTTGCAGCGTTTGAGTGTCGAACGTGATGTGCTGAACGATCAGGAAACCCGCGCGCAGGCCTTGATCGAAACGCTGCAAGGGCGGATTGCCCAACTGGCGCGCGATATTGAGCGCGAGGGCGGTTTGAACCGCGACGCGGGTGAGACCATTGAGCGCCTGGAATGGGAAGCCGGGGAATTGGCCAAGGCCGCAGAGGGGCATGAGGCCAAGCTGGCCGATGCGGCAGAAGCCGCGCGCGAGGCTGCCGCCGTGTTGCAGGCCCGCGAGGGTGAGATGTCCCAGCAGACCGAGGATATGGCGCGCCTTTCAGCCCGGCATGGCTCCGCGCAGCGCCTTTTGGAAGACAGCCGCAAGACGCAGGAGAAGGCCGAAGCGGATGCGGCGCGGGCGCGGGAGGCCGTGGCGCAAAGCGAGGCAGCATTGAGTAAGGCGGCGCAGGATTTCACCGCCGCCGAGAGCGAGGAGAGTGCGGCGACGCAGGCCTCTGAGGAGGCCGAAGCGGCGTTGTTGGCGGCCGATGAAGCGCGGGCAGAGGCGCAATCGCGCGAGGCGGATGCACGGGCGCATCGCTCTGAAGCGGAAGGCGAGATGAACGCGCTGCGCGCCGAAGCCGGGGCATTGGCCAAGCTGGTGGATCGCGACACCGCCGAGGGTGGTCAGGTGCTCGATCAGTTGCAGGTTAAAACTGGCTATGAGAAGGCGCTTGGGGCGGCGTTAGCGGATGATCTGCGCGCGCCAGAGGTTGCCGCGGACGGGCCGTCGGGCTGGGCGATTTTGCCCGCTTATGAGGTGCATCAGCCGTTGCCAGCGGGCGTGCAGCCCTTGTCATTGTTTGTCGATGTGCCGGGCGTATTGCAGCGCCGGATCAGCCAGATCGGTCTGGTGGAGGCCGATGCGGGACCGGGATTGCAGGCGGCTCTTCGCCCTGGGCAGCGGTTGGTGTCATCGGAGGGTGATTTATGGCGCTGGGACGGGTTTCGGGCCTGGGCTGAGGATGCACCATCCGCGGCGGCCCTGCGCTTGCAACAGTTGAACCGTTTGGAAGAATTGAAGCAATCCCTGGAGCAAGCCACGCAACGTGCGGATGCGGCACGCGCCGCGCATGAGCATCTGGGCGCGCAGCTGGCGGAATTGACGCGGGCGGACGCGGCGGCGCGCGAGGCGCGGCGTGGGGCGGATCGTTTGGTCGCGGATGCGGGGCGCAGGTTGAGCCGGGCGGAGGCGGATCGCAATCTGGCCGAGGGACGGTTGGAATCCTTGGGGCTGGCGGTGTCGCGGCATGAAGAAGAGGCGATGGGTGCGCGCACGCGGCTGTTGGAGGCGGAGCGCGCGCTGGAGGAATTAGGCGATTTGGGTGATGCCCGTGCGATGGTGGAGGCCGTTCGTATGGCCGTGGAGGCCGCGCGCATCACCATGATGTCGCGCCGGTCCGGGCATGATGAATTGCGCCGCGAGGGCGAGGCGCGCACCAAACGCGCGCAGGAAGTCACCAAGGAAGTGAGCGGCTGGCGGCATCGGTTGGAGACGGCGGAAAAGCGCAGTGCGGAATTGGTGGAGCGCAAAGAGGTGGCGGAGGCCGAGTTACAGAACGCTAGTGCGGCCCCCGAAGAGATCGCGGCGCGGCGGGCGGATATGAGTGCCGCGATCGCCACGGCTGAGGCACGCCGGGCGCAGGCTGCTGATAGTTTGTCTGTTGCTGAGGCGGCGTTGCGCGCGGCGACATTGGCGGAGCGTGAGGCGGAGCGTGTCGCATCGGAGGCGCGCGAGGCGCGGGCGGGGGCAGAGGCCCGTAGCGAGGGCGCGCGTGAAACCGTGGCGCTGGCCGCAGAGCGGATCGCCGATGAGAGCCAGATGACGCCGAGCCAGTTGCTCGGCCAGCTTGATGTGGTGCCCGATCAGATGCCGGGGGTGAGCGTGCTGGAGAATGACGTGAACCGGTTAAAGCGGCAGCGCGATGCCCTGGGCGCGGTGAATTTACGGGCGGAGGAAGATGCGCGCGAGGTTCAGGTAGAGTTTGATACGCTGACCGGGGAGAAGGCGGATTTGGAGGAGGCGATCAAGACGCTGCGCAGCGGGATTGCCAGCCTGAACCGGGAGGGGCGCGAGCGATTGTTGACCGCCTTTGAGCAGGTGAATTCGAATTTTTCGATGTTGTTCACGCATCTTTTTGGCGGCGGTGAGGCCAATCTGGTGATGGTGGAGAGCGATGATCCGCTGGAGGCCGGTCTCGAGATTATGTGCCAGCCGCCGGGCAAGAAACTGTCAACCCTGAGCCTGTTGTCGGGGGGCGAGCAGACGCTGACAGCGATGGCGTTGATTTTCGCGGTATTTCTTGCCAATCCTGCGCCGATTTGTGTGCTCGATGAGGTGGATGCACCGCTGGATGATGCCAATGTGACGCGGTTTTGTGACCTGCTTGATGAGATGTGCCGTCAGACCGAAACGCGGTTTTTGATCATCACGCACCATGCGGTCACTATGGCGCGGATGGATCGGTTGTTCGGCGTGACGATGGCGGAGCAGGGCGTCAGCCAGCTGGTATCGGTCGATCTGAAGAAAGCTGAAACTCTGGTGGCGTGACCTGCGTTGGGAGCAGAGGTGGCCTGAAAGCCCACCCTACGGCGCGCGGAATCACCGGATCGTGTTTCTGCGCGCAGGGTTTCGGGGCTATGCTGGTGGCATGATGCGATATCCTTTTTGGGTTGTTTTGGTGTTCTTGCCCGTTGCTGCGGTAGCCCAACAGTGGGCAATGCGCGGAGATGATCGCGTTTTGAGCCATGCGGAGGTGGTTGCGTTGATCGAGAGGCAAACCCTGGTGTTTTATGATGATGGAGAGTCCAGGTTTTCGGTGGGCGGGGCTTATTCCTATACCTATGCGGGTAGCGGCACGGCGTTTGGTCAGTATGAGATTGATCCCGATGGGATGGTTTGTATCGCTTATCGCAACGGTTTCGAGCGATGTGATCGTTATGTCCAAAATGGCGCGCGTATTGTCATGCTGACGCAAAAGGGCGAGCGCTTTCCGTTGCGGCCCTTGACCGATGATTAAAAAAAACCCTGCATCGCCTCGGCGCGCAGGGTATAGTGGTGAAAACCTGAATGTATGTTTCGCCAGAGAAATTATATTTGCAGCGGTAAAAAAAGGTTAACAGCTCGGGCGTCAGAGGCGCGAAAGCAGGGTGGGCGTGGGCCATGCATCTGCCGGTAGGCCCAGACGCTTTTGCTCGGCCTGCACGGCGGCGCGGGTGCGGGCACCGAGGATGCCGTCGACCTTGCCCACGTCATGCCCGCGCGCCTGTAGCTTGCGTTGTAGTTCCTTCGTTTGGGCACCGCTGAGGCCGGTATCGGGGGAACCCTGCGTGTAGACCGGAGCACCCTGCAGTCGGGTTGCGAAATAGGCGGCAGTCATCACATAGGTAAAGCTTTGATTCCATTCAAAATAGACGTTGAAGTTGGGGTAAGCGAGGAAGGCAGGTCCCTTGTGACCTTGCGGTAAGATCAGCGCAGCGGTGAGGTTGTTTGCGAGCGTCCCATTGCGCGGTTTGACCCCGAGGGCGACCCAGTCCCGCACCGGTTTGACGACCCTCAGACCGCTTTGGGACCAGTCAAAATTGCCCGGTACCGCAACCTCTTGGATCCAAGGTTCGCCTGCCCGCCAGCCGAGGCTTTGTAGCATCGCACCCCCGGACATCAGCGCGTCCGTAGCAGAGGTTTTTAACGAAACCTTACCGTCGCCGTCGCCGTCCACACCGTTTTCGAGGATGTCGCGGGGCAACATTTGTACCATGCCGATCTCGCCCGCCCAGGCCCCGGTTGTCGTGCGCGGATCAAAAGCACCGCGTTCATAGAGTTCAAGGGCGGCAAAGACCTGGGGGCGGAACAGATTGGGTCGGCGGCAGTCGTGGGACAGCGTCACGAGCGCATTGGCGGTGTTGAAATCGCCCTGAAACCCACCGTAATCTGTCTCAAACGCCCAGAATGCCAGCAGGACACCGCGATCCACGCCGTAGCTGCGTTCGATCCGGTCGAATACCGCGTCATATTTCTGTGCGTTGCTGCGCCCGCGTTTGAGCCGATCGGCAGAGATCAGGCGTTTGGAGAAATCCAAAAACGGGCGTTGAAATACACCCTGGGCGCGGTCGGCCTTGATCACGCTGGGGTCCTGGCGGACGCTGGCGAAGAATTGATCGACCTTCGCGCTGTTGTGGCCTTTGGCGATGGCCTCGGACTTGAGGCCGTTGACGAAATCGGAAAAGGACCCGCCGCAGGCCTGTGCCGTAAAGGGAAAAGCGGCCAGACAAAAAGCCAGCAGGGACAGTCGCATCAGAAAACCTCCAAAGGTCGAATCACACAAAGACGATTAGCACGCAGAGCGTTAAAAAAGCCGCCCATGCGCGCCATAACATCGCGATACTGGCGTTGATGTCCATGGGTGTCAAAACACGACGACCTTCCGGGTTCACCCAAGCGAAATCGCGCATTTCACCATCATAGGCGCGCGGACCCGACAGGGCTATGCCAAGCGCGCGCGACATGGCGGCCTCGGGCCAGCCTGCGTTGGGGGAGCGGTGCAGCCCGGCATCCGCGCGGATACCGCCAGCGTCGAAACACAGGGCGGGCAGGGCGATCAGCACTGCGGTCAGGCGGGCGGGGATCAGGTTCAGCAGATCATCCAGACGCGCCGCCGCCCAGCCAAATTCAGCGTGGCGCGGGGTGCGGTAGCCGATCATGCTGTCCGCGGTGTTGATGAGTTTATAGACAACAAGTCCGGGCAGGCCCGCGATCAGGAACCAGAAGGCGGGGGCGATTACCCCGTCAGAGAGGTTTTCCGCGCCGCTTTCAATGGCAGAGCGGGCGATTTGGGTGGGGTCCATGGCGGCAGTATCCCGGCTGACGATTCGGGCGACCATGAGGCGGCCTTCCTGTAGGGAATTGCGCAAGCCGTCGGCCACCATACGCACATGTTGCACGAGTGAGCGGTGCGCCAAGAGAATCGCGACGGTAAGGATTTCCATCACCGGCCCGAGCGCCTCCAGCAGGGTGGCGATGAGCACGCCGGTACCGATCAGGAGGAGGACGGATGCGATGCCCTTGGCTTTACGCGCGGTGCCGTGATTGAAACGGGCATCCAGCCGGGCGATCAGCCGCCCCATCAGCACGGCGGGGTGCGGCAAACGGTTCCAGAGCCACTCCGGCTCGCCCAGAGCCGCATCCAGCAGCAAGGCGCAGACCAGCAGGGCCGCTGTGTTCATGCGAATGCCGCCATGACGCGTGGCCAATGCAGCGCATGGGGCAGTCCAAGGCGCAGCCATCCAGGCGCATAGGGGAAGGTGCGGGTCCAGATGTGATGGCGTGCCAGTCTGGCTTGCCACTCCGCGCCGCTCTCTACATCATAAAGCCGGAACAGCGGTGTGCCGCCAATGACCCGCGCGCCTGCGATCTGCATCAAAGCGTCCAGCCGGGCCGCGTCCTCTGAGAGACGCTGGCGAGTTGCGACAGCCCAGGCCGGATCATTCAGCGCCTGCGTCGCGATATGCAGGGCGGGACCGGAGACGGCCCAGGGGCCCAGCCTGTTGCGCAGGTCGTCGAGCCGTTCCTGCTCGCCTGCGATAAAGCCCAGCCGCAGCCCGGCGAGCCCCCAGAACTTGCCAAAGCTCTTGAGCACATATGTCTGCGGCGTTGCGGCCAGCTCGATCAGCGAATGGGAGGGGGCCACATCACAGAAGCTTTCGTCGATCACGGTAAACGCGGCGCTGGGCGCGGGGAGGGTCGCGCGGTCCCAAAGCCGCCCGTCTGGATTGTTGGGGTGTACGACGACCTGCGCCGTGGCTGCGCCGGCTTCGCTTAAGGTCCAGCCACTGGCTTCAAAGGCGGCGGCGTGTTCGTTATAAGTCGGCGCGGGGATGCAGACCGCGCCCGGCTCGGCCAGATAGGGGAGTTGTGCGATGAGCGCAGAAGCCCCCGGTGCGGCGATCACACCAGCCCTGTCGGGGATATGCCAGAACCGGCGGGCGGCGCGCAAAAGATCCGAGAGCGCGGCCTTGTCCGGCAGGGCGGTCCAGGCATCATGCGGCAAGCCCTGCAGCGGGTAGGGGTGTGGGTTGATCCCCGTGGATAGATCGATCCAGCTGAGTCGGTCTCCGCCAAATCGGGCAATTGCAGCATCCAGTCCGCCGCCATGATCGCGTTCGTTTAGCGTCACCAATTTGTCCATTTTATCAGTATTGTAGCGTAATATCGCGCAACGCGTGCAGGTTGAAAGCGAAATTTCGCCGGTTGTTAAAATCTGATGCCAAATGATAAAGATGTCATCGGTTCGTTAACCTTTTATTAAGTTTTAACACAGACCTAGGTGGTATGAAGGAGTATGATTTCGGCTCAGGCTGGAATGGAGGGCAGATGAAGGTTCTGATTGTAGAGAGCCAAGCAGATCTGGCTGTGATTTGGCAAAGGCATCTGGAGCGGATGGGCATGAGTGTGTCCTGCGCGTCGGGGCAGGCCGAAGCTATTGCGCATCTTGGCGAGCATAAAACAGATGTGATTATCATGGATCTGGTCCTGACCGAAGGCTCCGCGCTCGCGGTTGCCGATTACGCCAGCTATCGTCTGCCTGAAGCTCAGGTGATATTCGTGACCAATACGTCGTTCTTTTCGGATGGCTCGATCTTTCGACATGCGACCAATGCCTGCGCCTTCGTTCAAAGCGGTACGCCGCCCGAAGACCTGGCCGCCATGGTCGAGCATTACGGCACCGAATCGCCGTCCGACGGCGTGGCTTGATCCAAACCTGCGCGGCTGAGCACGGCCCTTAACTGCGCCCGTGAGGCTCCATAAAGTCAAGTTCCGGCCCAATAGGGATGATGCGATTGGGGTTTATGGTCTCGTGGCTGTAGTGATAATGCCGGATGATGTGATCGAAATTCACCGTTCCGGCCACGCCAGGCATCTGAAACAGCTCTCGGGTATAGGCCCAGAGGTTGGCGAAATCCAATAACCTTTTGCGGTTGCACTTGAAATGCAGGTGATAGACGGGATCAAATCGCACCAGCGTTGTGAACAGACGCCAATCGGCCTCTGTCAGGGCATCCCCCATCAGGTAACGGGTGTCCGCAAGGCGCGCCTCCAGCCAGTCCAGCGTGTCAAACAGGGGCGTGATGGCGGCGTCATAGGCCTGTTGCGAGGTAGCGAAACCGCATTTGTAGACGCCATTGTTCAGCGTGTCATAGATGCGGGCATTCACCGGGTCGATCGCATTGCGCATCTGTTGGGGCCAGTAGTCCGCCGTGTTGCCTGTGACTTCGTCAAAGGCGGCATTGAACATGCGAATGATCTCGGAGCTTTCGTTTGAAACAATTGTACCGCGTTCTTTGTCCCAGAGGATCGGCACGGTCACGCGCCCCGAAAATGTCGGATCCGCCCGCGTGTAGATATCGCGCGCAAAGGGCAGCCCGTAGAGCATATCGCCACGCGCCCCGTGATCATCGGTTTGAAACGTCCACCCGTCTTGCAACATATCCGGATGGACGACGGAAATCCCTATGTGATCGCTTAGCCCCTTGAGCTCCCGAAAGATCAACGTGCGATGCGCCCAGGGGCAGGCCATGCTGACGTAAAGGTGATACCGACCCGAATCGGCCCTGAAACCGGCGCCCCCGGTCGGCCCCGCCGTGCCGTCTGCGGTGACCCAATTGCGGAATTTCGCATCGGCACGTTGGAATTTTCCACCCGTTGAGTCGGTATCATACCACTTGTCCTGCCAGACCCCGTTAACCAAAAGCCCCATATCGGTTCTCCTTATTCCCTTGATCCACACCTAAGCGCGCGCGGAAAGTATTGACAGGGGTTTTGATGCGCATTGCCTGCGCAGCCATGCACAGGACCCGGCGCTTGATACAAAAACTTAACTTGATTTTTAGGGGATTGCGCCATCATCTAATCGCGGGGCGTAAATAGGATGGTGATGTTATGGAAGCGTTTTTTTCCAAGGAAATACAGGCGGGCCTTGATCAGGCGCGTGTCACGTCTCTGAAAAAAGCGTCACGGTTGCGGGTCACGGTCGGGAATGATGTTTACCCTGTACTGCGCTTGTGGAAATCCGGCTTTTCGATGGAAGCCGACGCGCCGAGCTTGCGTGGCTTGGTCGACTTATACGACGGCTCCTTGCATCTGATGCAGTGTCTGATCATCACAAATTATGCCCAGGAAGGCGAGCGGCGATACGAATTCAAGCGCGCCACGGTGGTTGCCGAGGGACCCGCCGTCGATTTTGAGGTCGAAGAGACCGCGCCCAAGGCTTTGATCGAGGATGCGCGCGGGGCTATTGCAGATCGCTGAAGGCCGCCGTGAGCCGTTCACAGGCCTCCTTGATGGTGGCACGCGGTGCGGCGAGGTTGAAGCGCAAAAAGGTCTCCCCCCCCGCGCCAAACTCCGGTCCGGCGCTCGGCGCAATGCGGGCGTCTTTCAACACCCGCCGGGACACCTCCTCATAGCTCATGCCGGTGCCGGAAAAATCCACCCAGGCCAGATAGGTCGAACAGAGTGGCAGCGAGTGCACACCGGGGATGGCATCCACCGCGGCATCAAATAAAGCGCGATTATCCGCCAGATAGGCGAGCTGTGCATCCACCCATTCCGCCCCGGCGGGCGAATAGGCCGCCGTGATCATCAGAAGGCTCAAACCGGCGGGCTTGTAATCCAGCGCATTCAGCCGGTCTTGCATTTGTTTGCGCAGCGCGGCATCCGGGATGATCATATTCCCCGTGCGCTGCCCCGCGATGTTGAAGGTTTTCGACGCCGAGGTCAGGATCACCATGCGGTCTTCCTGCTCAGGAGCGGCGACATGCATCGGCACGAAACGATTGCCCGGATAGACCAGATCGTGATGCACCTCATCTGAAATCAGCAGCAGTTTATTTTTCGCCGCAAAGGCCGCAATGGCGCGCAATTCATCCACGCTCCAGACCCGTCCGGAGGGGTTTTGGGGCGAGCACCAGAGCAGCATGGTTTCGCGCCCACTCAGCCGGTTCTGCGCATCCTCCAGATCAAGCACATAGGTGTCGTCCACGCGTTTGAGCGGACATTCGGTGACGCGCCTGCCCGCTTTTTCGACCTTATTGCGAAACTCGTGATAGACTGGGCTGAAAATGACGATGTCGTCCTGGGGCGCGCTCCAGACATCCAGCGCCATTCCGATGGCATGGCCGAGGCCTTGGGTTGTGAGGATCCAATCGGTGTCAATGGGCCAATCATGCCGGGTTTTCATCCACCATTGGATTGCGCACAGGTATTCATCGTTGACCGGGTAATAGCCGAAAATACCGTGATCCACCGCCCGTTGCAGCGCGTCGGTCACACAGGCGGGCGTGGGATAGTCGCTATCGGCGGTCCACATCGCGAGGCCATCGCCGGGGGACACGCCGTAGTATTTTTCCATGTAATCCCATTTACTCGACTGCGTGCCGCGACGGTCTGTGACGGTATCAAAACGGGTGTCGGGGCTGTGATCAAAGCTCATGGGGCGTCTCCTGGTCGATTTGGCTTATAGCTAGCGAGATTCTCGCGGGCTGCAAGGCCAGCGTTATTGCAGGCGGCGCGCTCCTGTCCTACATCGGTTCTCATGAAACGGAATATTTTACTGCACCCCGACCCCAGGCTGAAAAAACACGCCGAGCCCGTCGTCGATTTGAGCGATGAATTGCGCACTCTGGCTGATGACATGCTGGAAACGATGTATGATGCCCCCGGCGTGGGGCTGGCCGCCCCGCAGGTTGGCATCCTGCAACGGTTGGTCGTGCTGGATTGCGTCAAGGCAGACGAAGGCAGCCCGCGCCCCTTGATTATGTTCAACCCCGAAATCATCGCCGCCTCCGACGAGATGAATGTCTATGAGGAGGGGTGCTTGTCGATCCCGGAGCAGTTTGCCGATGTGACACGCCCCGCGGAAGTCGAAGTGGGCTGGATCGACCGTGACGGAAGTGCACAGCGCGAGGTGTTTGACGGGCTCTGGGCGACCTGCGCGCAGCATGAGATCGACCATTTGGAGGGCAAGCTGTTCATCGATTACCTCAAACCGCTCAAGCGCCAGATGATCACGCGCAAGATGGTCAAGTTCAAGCGCGAGCGCGCCCGGGAATGAGTCTGCGCGATATTCTCCGCTGGCCCGATCCACGCTTGAATATGGTCTGTGAGCCTGTGACACAGATCGACGCGGATGTGGCGACGCTTGCCGCGGACATGCTGGAGACGATGTACGCGGCGCCGGGACGCGGGCTGGCGGCCCCGCAGGTGGGCGAGATGTGGCGTGTCTTCGTTATGGATACCGAGTGGAAAGAAGGCGCGGCCGCACCGATGGTTTTTATCAACCCGGCGATTGTATCGCACTCTGAGGCGCAGGCGGTGCAGGTTGAAGGATGCCTGTCGATCCCTGGGATCAGCGCCGAGATCAGCCGGTCCGCCGAAGTTGTGATGACATGGCAGGCGTTGAGCGGTGCGCCGCAGCGCCGGGCTTTTAGTGGATTTGCGGCCGCCTGTGTGCAGCATGAGTTGGATCACCTGAATGGTGTCGTGACCTTTGACCACCTTGAGCCGGAACTGCGGGCTGAGTATAAAGCCGTCTACGTGCAGGCCGCGCCGTGACCGTGCGGCCTTGTCTGCGCTGGCCCGATCTGTGCTTGCGTAAGCCCGCGCTGGCGGTCGAAGAGATTTCCGAGGAGATCCGGACGATTTGGCAGGATATGGTGGATACGATGGATGCGATGCCGGGCGTTGGTTTGGCCGCGCCACAGATCGGGATTTCATTGCAATTAGCTGTGGTGGATGCGTCTGACGCACGGAACCGTCGTATTCTGATGGCGAATCCCAGCATTCTGGAAGCTTCTGCGATCATGAACCACCACGAGGAAGCCAGCCCGAACCTTCCCGGCGTGTCGGCCCAGGTCACACGGCCCCGTGGGGTAACGGTGCGGTTTATAGATGAAACTGGGGCCTATGTCCTCCGTGATTTCGTTGGACTGGAGGCCACCAGCGTGCAGCATCAGATTGATCACTTGCAGGGCAAGATGTATTTCGACAGGCTGAGCCGAATGAAACGAGACATGCTGCTGCGCAAGGCGCGTAAGGCGCGAGCCTAAGGTGGCCTGAAAGCCCACCCTACGGCAGAACACAATCGGTCGCGTTGAAGCGCCGTAAGGTGGGCTTTCAGGCCACCGCTTGTTGGAGAAGACGCGATGCGTGTGATTTTCATGGGAACGCCGGCGTTTTCGGTGCCAGTGCTCGAGGCCTTAGTGGATGCGGAGCATGAGGTTCTTTGCGTCTATTCCCAACCCCCCCGGCCTGCCGGGCGTGGCAAGAAGGAACGGCCCAGCCCTGTGCATGCAAAGGCGTTGGAACTCGGGCTGCCGGTCCGCACGCCCATGTCCTTGAAAGATGCGCAGGCGCAGGTTGAATTTCAGGAATTGCGCGCGGATATCGCAGTAGTCGTGGCCTATGGGTTGATCCTGCCGCAGGCCATTTTGGATGCGCCCCCGCGCGGCTGTCTCAACATCCACGCCAGCCTGCTGCCGCGCTGGCGCGGGGCGGCACCCATCCATCGTGCGATCATGGCGGGGGACACAAAAACCGGTGTGTGCATCATGCAGATGGAGGCGGGGCTCGACACGGGGCCGGTGCTGTCCCGGCTCGAAACTAGCATTGCGCCAGATGACACCACCGCCGCGTTGCACGATCGTTTGAGCCAGATGGGCGCGGGGTTGATCGTGCAAACCCTGACCGACCTCAATGCACATAGACCCCGGTCGCAGGACATGCAGGGTGTCACCTATGCACAGAAGATCGACAAATCCGAGGCGCGCGTTGATTGGAACCGACCGGCCAGCGAGGTTGATCGCCAGATCCGCGGGCTGTCGCCTTTCCCGGGGGCCTGGACGCTGCAGGGCGATACGCGGATCAAACTTCTCAACTCAAAGGTGGCTGAAGGGGGCGGCACTCCGGGCACCGTCTTGCGTGATCCGTTACGCGTGGTTTGCGGCGCAGGCGCGGTGGAACTTACGCGCCTACAGCGTGCAGGCAAGGGGGTGCAGGTGGCAGAGGAATTCCTGCACGGTTGGCCTCTGGACCCGGACACGCAGTTTGAATAGGGAAGCCTGATGTTTCTGACGCTTTTCGGTACAATCGTGATCGCGGGGATCGTGGGCTATGCCTGTGAACGCTCCGGCTTCACCCACAACGGTTACGTCCAGAGCATCATCATCTGCATTGGCGGTGCCTTCCTGTTTTACTTCATCCGTCTGATGTTTGGCATCGGTTTTTCAAGCCCTGGCATGAACGCCATCGCCGCGTCGATTGGGGCTCTGATCATCGTACCTTTCCACTGGCGCAAATAGCCTATTGTGCCGGGGTGCTGGCCAATATGACGGCGTCCTCATCCGGGCGCGGTGCGCGCACGCAGAGCCGCAACAAGGGCGGTACCGTCAGCAAGGTGAGGAAGGCAGACATCGATAAGCCGCCGACGACCACCGCGCCCAGACCGCGATAAAGTTCGGACCCTTCGCCGGGAAAAACAACCAATGGCAACATGCCGAAGACACTGGTCAGCGTGGACATGAAGATGGGGCGGATCCGGTTGCGCGTTGCCTCTTCGATGGCCTCAATCGGGGCCATGCCTTCCTCGCGCAGATGATAGAGTGTCTGATGCACGATCAGGATCGCATTATTCACCACAATCCCCACCAGGATGATGAAGCCGAGCAGCGTCAGCATGTCCAGCGGTTGCGCCTGAAAGGTGTTCAACAAGGCCAGGCCGCCCACACCGCCCGCCGCCGCCACAGGCACGGAGATCAAAATGACCAAAGGCAGAACGAAGCTTTCAAACAGGATCGCCATGACCAGAAATACAATGACCAGGGCCACGGCGAGGTTGATCTGAATGGCATCCCAGGTCTGGCTCAATTGATCAGCGGTGCCCGAGACAGAGACGCGCACGCCTTCCGGCAGGCCGCGTTCCTGCAGCACCTCAACCACCTGTGTTTCGAGCAATTCCACGGCGGTTTCCAAGGCTAACGTATCGGACGGGCGCACCTCCAGCGTCACTGTGCGCAATCGGTCACGATGTCGTATTTCGGTGGGTCCTGCGGTCACGATGACATCCGAAAGTGCGCTCACCGGCACAATCTGGCCCCCCGGCGTCAGCACGGGATAATTGCCGACATCCTGCGTGCGCTGCGCCGTATGCAGGCCGGGATCGCCCTTGAGCATCAGGTTCAGCCGTTCCGCGCCGACCGTAACCTCGGCAATGCGCAAGCCATCGTTAAATGCATCCACGGTCAGCGCAAGGTCAGAGGCGCTGAGCCCGGCATCCGCCAGCCGCACGCGGTCAGGGACCAGCCGGACCTCGGGCGCGCCCAGTTCGAGCCCCGGAATCGGACGGAACTGGTGGCCCTCCGAGCGGGGCAAGAGCCCGGCAATTGCGCCCGCAGCCTGGCCGGCGACACTGAGGATGTCTTCAAGGTTCTGACCGGAAATATTCAGCTCAATCGTGCGTCCACCGCTGATGCCACGTCCAAACAGCGAGGGCTGTGTCATAAACCCAAAGGTGCCCGGTTCGGCAAAGATCGGACCGGTCAGAACCGGCAAAAGATCGCCCGCCCGCGCGCCATCCACAGCTGTGGCCCCTACAAAACTCTGGCCACTTAGGGCGACAAAGAAGAAGTTATCAATTGTGGGCGTGCCGTCTTCCATTTGGAGTTCCGGAGCCGCCTCCCACAGCGGGCGGGCGGTGTTTTCAATCCGCTGAGCGATGGTTTGGGTGGTGGCAAGATTATAGCCCGGCGGGGGCAAAACGACGCCAAACACCAGATTGCGGTTGCCTTCGGGCAGGTATTCCAGGCGCGGCAGAAAGGCGATTGCCGCCACCGCTGCCCCACCGGCGATCAGCACCACCATCAGCATGCCGACCGCGCGAAACCGCACCGTCAGGCGCACATAGGCCATGACCAGCGCGTGAAAGCCGCGGGCCATATGATCCAGACCCCAGATTTTCATCGTTGTCTGTTCGCCCTGTTTGAGCAGGCGGCTGGCCAGCGCGGGGATCACCGTGACCGCGACAACCAGCGACAGCAGCACCGAGACTGAGATCGCCACAGCGATGTCGCGGAACAATTGCCCGGCCTCAAGCTGCATGATCAGGATCGGCACGAAAACCAACACGGTCGTGAGAGCCGACACAAGGATCGCGCCCCAGACCTGTTTTGCCCCCAAATAGGCGGCCTCGCGGCGCGATTTGCCCTGTTCGCGCAGCCGGTAGATGTTTTCCAGCACCACAATCGCAGCATCCACGATCATCCCCACGGCAAAGGCGATCCCCGCCAGCGAGATGACATTGAGCGTGCGCCCTGTCGCCGCCATGGCCACAAATGTCGCCACGATACTGACCGGAATGGCCAGCGACACCACCAATGTGGCACGCGGGCTGCGTAGGAACATCAGCAGGGTCAACGCCGCCAACGCCCCCCCGATCCAGATGTTTTGCGTCACCAGCTTGATCGCCCCGTTGATATAGACCGTTTCGTCATAGACCTGGCGCATCATCAGGCCTGCATCCGTCACCGGCCCGTCGTTAAGGTCGCTCAGGACGTCCTGAACCGCCTCCATGGTTTCGATCACATTCGCACCGGGTTCGCGCACAATGTTGAACGCCAACCCCGGTTGTCCGCGAAAGCGCAGGCGCGCGGTGGGGTCGCGATATGCAAAACCGACATTGGCCACATCGCCGACCCGGACCCGCCCGGAGCCGCCCGTGCTGAGTTCGCTGCGCAGCACCACTTCCTCAATGGCCGCCACCGTGTTGAGGTTGCCCTCAGCGCGCACCACATAGCGGCGCTTGCCCTCCTCGACGTCCCCGGCGGAGAGCGAGATGTTCTCATTGCGCAGCGTGCGCACCACATCCGGCACCGTCAGGCCAAAGCGGGCCAGTTGGCGCGGATCCACCACCACCTGCAATTCGCGCGTCACGCCGCCAAAGACATTGACCGCCGAGACGCCCTCGACACGTTCGATACGGTCCTTGATGGTGTCGTCGACGAAATCGCCATAGCTGGGCATGTCGCGCGTATTGCCTTCAAGCGCCGTCAGCAGCACCCAGGCGATGGGGCTGTCATCCCCGCCGGAGGTATTGAGCGAGGGTTCGCCCGCCTCATCGGGGTAATCCCCCACCCGGTCGAGCCGGTTGGAGACCAGCAAAAGCGATTGCCCCATATCGGTGCCGATACCGAATTCCAGCGTGACTTCGGCCTCGCCTGATTGGGAGCGCGAGGTCATGATGTCGAGCCCTTCAAGCCCGCGTAGGGCTTCCTCCTGAGGGTTGACGATCTCGCGCTCGATCTCGGAGGGGGCTGCACCGGGCCATTGGGTGGTGATGACCACGATCGGTTTGCGCACATCCGGGGCCAGCTGGATGGGGATGCGCGTCACGGCGATGATGCCAAAGAGCACGGCCATTATGACCGCAGCCAGCACAGCAACGGGACGGTCTATTGCAAAACGTATGATATCCATGCTGCCGCCCCTAATTGCCTGCGCCCATCGGCGCGATTTCCTGCCCTGGCCGCAGCCGCTCGTTGCCGCGCGTCACAACCGTGTCCCCGGCGCCCAAGCCCTCCAGCACCTCAAAGCGGTCCCCCAACGCTACGCCGATCTGCACGGGGCGGGGTTGAGCGGTTCCGTCCAGCGCTACGAACACGCTCCAGCCGCCGCGCGCCTGCACCAGCGCGTCCTTGGGCACGGCCAGAACCTCGCGCGGGGCGCTGATCGGGATCGCGACCGTGATGGATTGGCCGATGGCGATGGTGTTCAGTTCCATCAGGTCGGGCGATGAAAACCGCACCGGTCGCGTCCGGGTCGCGGCATCCTCGACGGGCAAGAGCACACGCACGGTCAGGTCCAATTCCTCGCCCACTTCGGTGACCCCCGTGACCTTCAGACCCGGTTGCAGCACGCGGATGTATTTTGACGGCACGCTGGCCTCGATCTCGAAGGACTGCGTATCCAGCAGGGAAACCACCGGCGCGCCGGAACTGATAAATTCGCCGGGATTAGTGTTTACTTCCAGAACGATGCCGGAAAACGGGGCCAGAATCTGCGCCCGTTCCAGTTGATACCGGGTCTCCGCCTCATTGGCTTCGGCGGTTTTCACTCGGGCTTCGGCCTCCGCCAGTTGGCCCTGTGCCTCAAAGACATCGCTTTGTGCCTCATCAAAACGGCTGGTTGAAAATGACGTCCCCCCGCGCAACCCTTCGATCCGTGCGAGGGCCTTGGTCGCACGGTCCACCCGCGATTTGGCCGTGGTGATGCCTGCGCGCGCCTCCGCCATGCGGGCTTCGGCCTGCCGGTCCAGAATATTGAGCAGTTCCGTGTCCAGTTCGGCAAGCACTTCGCCCTGCACGACCTGCACGCCTTCCAGCACATGCACGCGATCGACGGTTCCGGCTATCCGGCTGGCCACGGTGCCTTCGCGTGATGTCACCACCTCGGCAAAAAGCGGCACGGTTTCGGCGATAATCTGCGTTTCTACGGTTTCCACGCCGACGGAGGCTGGTCCGTTCTGCGCCATCACGGCGGGGGCCACAGGGATCAGTATGAACCAAAGGGCGAGGGCACATGCCGGACGCAGTACAGAAAAAACACTCATTGGACAGGCCTCTTGAAATCACGCTACTACTTATGTCGGTGACCTAGCACATAACCTCCCGATTCAAATAACACTTAAGTGCGTGACCGCACGTGCTTTTGTGCAAACGCATGAAGTCTCATCAGAATTGGTGTCCCTGATCGGGCAAGCTGTGCAGCGCGGGGGCGGGGTAGGCACGAAGTATGGGTCCCGGTTTGAGTGGGAAAGACGGGTGTGGGTCTGAGAGTTACCTCTTTTGCCGCCATCCCAACATGCGCGTTGGGTCGCCTCAATTCAGGCGTCGCACCAGTTCACCAGGAACGGAAATCGATTTTACGTTGGGAACAAGGGACCTGATGCAGCACCCGAAGTGTAGGATTGCAATCATCCGCGCGTTCCGGCTCAGGGGGCAAGGCCGGGGCCATAACAGCCGCTTATTTGTCGGTCACCACATCTTGGATTAACGCGGAATCGGGTGTTGCCAGTTTGAGGTGCGCAAGCGTTATCGCGAGCGATATCTGTCGTCCGGTGGTAATCGTTCATTGGGGGAAGGTATTATGAAATGGCAACGGCATCACTGGCGGGGGGCAGACGTGCCGCTGGTTTTGTAGCCGGATGCCGTAACGCCACGCATCCGCCTGTGGAATGCCGTGGAGTACCCATTCCGCGAGCCCGGCCGCCTCGCCTTCTCGATGCCTACTTGAGCGGGGGTGCTTTTTGAAGCCGATCTAACGTGCTGGCGGCGTGGGATCTGAGTGTCGACGAACCACACACCGATCAACTATAAGGAAAAGATCTCTCAATGCCTTCCACAAGGTCGGGCTCTTTTTCCAAAACCGCTTGAGCAATGCCGTCCGGCAGGAAACAGTAAATCCACGGCGCGCCATCACGGGTATGAATAAGCCATTGGTTATTTTCAGGACAAATAGTCAAAGCACAGGACGGATCATCGAATGGTTCCAGTAAATCTCCGCAAAGATACTCACGATCTTTAATGTGATGCTCCCTTTGGCCGTTATCGTCTCTTTCGATGTTCAATACCGCAGCTTCCACCAACAGATATTCGGCCAGCGAAGGAGGCAAGACCTTCTCGCCCTCCGTCAATGAGATCTCCGCCTTGAGCTTGGTCAAATCACGCGATCCGGTCATATGTTTGATCTCCCGAATGGACCGGCCTCGTCTGTCGCCAAAATACGCATCGTTGAGAAGAACAACAATTCTCATATTCACCGCATTTGGCATCACATCGCCAATGGTGGCCCGTCTGGTATCGGGGTGTTTCATCTGCATGTGGCAACCTTCGCCTGGCTTATCGTTCATGTTGCTCTCAGGACATGAAATCTCCATGCCTGCTGGGATACGCGTTGTATCATCCGGGATGCATCTAAGTCTGATGGTGCTTCCAGTGGAGATCCCCAGTACCGATTTCAAGCGTCGTTTCAGGTTTTGAAATGCCACGCGCAGTGTTGGGATTTCATGGCAATGAGCGATGCGTCCGGGAGTGCTTCCTTGCGCACCCAGGGTCGAAAACGGCTTGAAGCGCTATTCGCGCTGCCAGCCTTGCTGCGTCATGCCGATGAACCCAAGGCTGCCCGGATTGGCGACATTGCGGGCCACCAGATCGCGCAGTGATCCGCAGGCCGCAATCTGCTCCCAGCCATAGCGCGAAAATGTCGGGTGATCCGCCTCAGGGTCGGTCGGGGGTTTGAACACATGTTCTGACAGCAATGGGTTGGTCAGCGCCTGCGAAAACGCATCCAACGCCACGAAAGACAGGATCATGCTCGGCAGCGGCGCATTCTTCACCCGGTCTTCGCAGAAAATCCCGACAAAGAAATCAACCGTCTCGACATCGCCATATGCCTCCTGCAACAGCCCTGCGACCTCCGGATCCGAACTGATGTCGGACATTTTCTCGATGGGCAGGCGGCGCATGTATTCCAGGTAATCGCTAAAGGGGCGCAGTTCGCAGAAACGCCCCTGCGCCACCGAGGCCTCTTCGACATTCAGCAAGGCTTCGGTGGTGTTGCGCGGCCCCAATTCGCCCGCCTTCTGCGCGCTCATATCCTCAAACGCCTGCGCCAATCCGGTCTGGATCAGCGGCTGGTTGTTCATAAAATAAGATCGGTTGGTCTGATGCGTTGTGCCGCCCCAGGTGATCTCATCCGGGATCAGCGCGTGCCAGCGATAAAGCAGGCTGAACTCGGTGGTGATCCAGTTGGTACGATTCCATTTGGCGTGCCACGCGGCCTTCGGGTCGGCCTTGATGCGAAATTCACTGGGGGCGATGTGGTTGATGTAATCCTCCACCACCACCTTGATGAATTGCACGATGACGATATTGCGTGCAGTCTCGAAAACCTGTTCATCTTCCCAACCCGGATTGCGCTCCCCGATCTCGCCCGCCAGCCGGTTGTGTTCACGCAGCAAGAGCGTGTTGATCATCGCCGTTTGCGGCACCGAGTTGGCACGATCCCCGCCAAAGGCAAAGAGCCGCCCGCGTTTTTCATGCACCGATTTCGCAACCTCCGGGGTGCCGTTCGCAATCGCCTTATCGAGGTTTTCAAGGCCCAATGGTTTGTCCAGCAAAGCAAATTCCGGCTTGATCGCATCGCCGTCAAACAGGAAGGGCGCGAATTCCTCGCCGTTTTCGATCTGGCTTTTCAGCTTGCCGCGCTCGGCCGGGCCGGGGTTGTGCACGCGCAGCGCATGGGTTTGCGCCTCGGTGCGCCCATACAGCGGGCAAAGGTCGATGTTATGGTTGGAGGTGTTCATCTTGAGGCGATCGGGGGAGGTTTCATCTGTTGCTGTGCGGATGAACCCATCGGTCAGATACTGCGCAAATGAGGGAAAGAGGCAGGTCGATTTGGGACACATCCGCTGCGTGTCTTCGGTGCGCGCAAAGAGCGGGCGCAGTTTTTCGAATGCCGGCAGGGTGGTTTGATCAATCGGCGAAGCCTCCAGATGCCGCGCGCTCCATCGCGTATCCGTCAGGCTCGACCAGGACGTATAGGGCGTTTTGGTCGAGAACACATGGGGCCGGTTGCGCACCTGATTGACGATGCGGTTGATGACGATGCGGTTGATAAAAGCATCCAGCGGTGGAATTTTTGCGATGAGTCCCACGAGCCACGGGATATTGAGTAAGCCCATCGCCGCATCGCCGATTTTGCCCAGCAGTTTACGCCGCATCAGTTCCACCGAACGCGGTACGTTGAGATAGGGGAGATGTGACAGGAACGCGGCGGAGAAAATGATATGCAGCAGGGTGTTGCGCAGCCATGCGTCCTCGATCACGAAGATGAAAAGCGCGACCGCTGCGATGTTGACCGCGCTCAGCAGCCAGAAGCCGTGTCGCCCACCCCCGGCCATGACGAATATACCGATAATCCCGACGAAATGCAGCACACCGAGCAGTTTCAGAACGCCCTCTCCGGGGCCTGCGCCAAAGTAAATATACCCGCGATAGGCCATGATCAGGCCGATGATCAGACAGGTTGCGATAAAGACGGTTTGGCGCGAAAGCGCGCTGTTCTGTGCCATCGTGAATCCTCCGGCTATGTGTAAAGGGCTCTCTTAAATACCAACCACTTCACACCAAAACTTGGGAATTTTCCAGTATAGAGTGCGTTTTGGACGAAAATACCTGAGCGTAGCCGTTGTTAAAGAGCGGCCGGGGCCCTGTTGGGTGACGCGCCGTTCAGCGCGGATCGTCCAGTTCCATCGCAAAGCGGCGCGGTGACAGGGCGGCCTGAAACCACGTCACCAGCGTGTACATCGAATAGACCGGCAAGCCCGTCGCCACGCGGATGTCGCGCGCATAGGGTACCATATTCGTGCACTCCAGCACGATGGCGCCGATCCCATCGTTGTCGCGCACAAGCGCCCGCGCGGCGTCCACCATATCCAACCGGCAGGCGTCAAAATCGATCTGCTGATGGTCCTCCAGAAACGCTTCGTGAAAGCAGCGCCCGCCTTCGGTTCCCATCACGGGCGTATCGAGCGGTGCGCCCGCCGCGCGCAGATGATCCGGCGTCAGGTTATTTTTGGAGATGGTCAGCACCCCGACGCGTTTTCCCGGCGGCAGGGTCTGCGCGATCATCCCCACCTGCATCAGGGCGGAGGCGGCCACAGGCATGCCAAGCGCCTGTTTCAGATCGTCCTGAAGCACCGAGAGGAATCCGCAATTGGTCACGATCCCGTCGCACCCCATCGCCACCAGCGCCCGTGCCTCGGTGATAAAAGCGTCGCGCATCTGGCGCGCGTCCTGGCGCACGATCCGGTCCGGGCTCGCACCCGGCACAATGCGGTAATGCACGGGAAACGGCCATGTCGTCGCATTTCCGATATCGCCGGGAATGCGCGGAAAGCGTGTTTCCAGCATCAGGATGCCGACCGTTGCGCCGTAAACTGTCTTGCCACCGGACTGTAGAGCCATGTGAAACCCTTTTTGAAACCCACGCCTCCAAGCACCGCAATTCCGGGCAGAAGTCCAGTTCCGATGCGCCGATGACACCGCCGACCCCCGCGCGATGGTGTTCACCGCGCAATGCCGCCGACACAAACCGATTGACGCACCCGAAGGGACGCGCATTGTAGCGCCGGGCTTTGTTTGGTCCGCTAGCATTCAGGAAATACCGTGACGCAAAAAATCATCATCATCGGGGCTGGCATCGTCGGCGTTTCCACCGGTATCTGGCTGCGGCGGTTCGGCGCTGATGTCACGATATTGGACCGCGCTGCGCCGGGTCAGGGGACCTCCTATGGCAACGCGGGCGTGTTGGCGGCCTGTTCGATGGTGCCTGTTACCACGCCAGGATTGTTGCGCAAGGCACCGGGGATGTTGATGAACCGGGATTTTCCGCTGTTTTTGCGCGCGTCCTATTCGCCGAAACTAGCGCCCTGGCTGATGAAATACCTTAGCCACGCCAATGACGCAGACACCCGCAGGATTGCCGAGGGCCTGACTCCGATTGTCGCCGACACGGTGGAGCAGCACAAAGCCCTGACAGACGGGACCGACGCCGCCCATTGGATCAGCGATAGCGATTATCATTTCGCCTATGTCAGTCGCGCGGCCTTTGATGCCGACAGCTATGTCTGGTCCTTGCGGCACCAGACGGGGTTTGTGCCCACCTTGCATGAGGGCGCGGCGGTGCAGGGACAGGAACCCAACCTGTCCGGTGCCATCGGCTGTCTGGCGAGCGTCAAGGATCACGGCTTCATCCGCGATCCTGGTGGCTATGTCGCGAGCCTTGCCGAGGTGTTCACGCAGATGGGCGGGGACATCCGGCAAACGGAGGTTGTTGATTTCGACCTCTCTGGCGGGCGTATCACCTCGGTGATCACAAAGGACGGCGCCATGCTTTGTGACGCGGCGGTTCTGGCGACGGGCGTGTGGTCCAAGCCGTTGATGAAAAAACTGGGTATCTCGGTGCCGCTTGAAAGCGAGCGGGGTTATCACATCGTGTTTGAGGGGGCGGAGAACGGACCGCTGGCCCCGACCATGGTGGCGAGCGGGAAATTCGTGGCCACGCCGATGGCGGCGGGTTTGCGCTGTGCCGGTATCGTCGAGTTTGGCGGCTTGGAGGCGGGGCCCTCGAAAGCCCCGTTTGAATTGCTGCGCCGGAAGGTGGCGGAGGCCTATCCCTCGCTGACCCATACCCGGCAGGACGAATGGATGGGCCACCGCCCGGCCCCTTCCGACAGTCTACCGCTGATCGGTGAAATTGCGCAAAGCGGCGTGATGACCGCCTTTGGGCATCATCACATCGGTCTGACGGGCGGGCCGAAGACCGGGCGGCTGGTGGCGGAACTGCTGAGCGGGCGTCGCCCGAACATCGATATGCAGGTCTATACGCCCAACCGTTTCGCGCAGTCTTAGCCCCGCACCGGGTCGAATACCCTCGCGCGAAATGCCATGCGCGGGTAAATAAAACCGCCCTGAATTCCCGTAACAGTTGATTTTATCTGCGGTTTCGCGGACGCTATCGTAACGGCTGATCAATGCGGCGGGGACGCCAACCCGCGCCACGTGACCCTCTAATCGGCATCTAAGTCTGCCGAAATCGCGACGCATCGCAAGGTGAGGCTGTAACAGCGAATGGGAGGAATAAACATGAAACTATGGCACTGGACCTTATGCGTCCTGCTCGGGGCGGGGACGATATCCGCGCAATCCCTTACCCCCGAGCAGATCCGCGACGTCACCGGCACCATCAACACCGATGCGATCATCCAGAATGCGGAAACGACGCAAAACTGGCTGAACTACGGGTTGGATTACGCCGAAACGCGCCATTCCAAACTGACCGGGATCACCGCTGAAAACGTTGGCGATATGGGGCTTGCGTGGTCCCACAACCTGCAATCGCGCCGGGGGGTGGAGGCGACACCGATCGTGGTGGATGGCGTGATGTATGTCACCGGCTCCTGGTCGATTGTACACGCTTTGGATGCGGTTACGGGCGAGGAATTATGGGTTTATGACCCCGAAGTACCGGGCGAATACGCGTATAAAGGGTGCTGTGATGTGGTGAACCGGGGCGTGGCGCTCTATGAGGGCGTGGTTTTTGTCGGGGCCTATGACGGGTTCTTGCACGCGATTGACGCGGCCACGGGCGAACGCGTCTGGAAGGTCGACACCATCGAGAACCGCGAGATGTCTTATACAATCACCGGTGCGCCGCGTGTCATTGATGGGCGCGTGATCATCGGCAATGGTGGCGCGGAGTTCGGCGTGCGCGGCTACGTCAGTGCCTATGACGCCACATCCGGCGAGATGGATTGGCGGTGGTACGTGGTGCCCGGTGATCCGGCGGAGGGCTATGAAGACCCCTCAATGGAGGCCGCTGCGGCCACATGGGACCCTTCTGCGGAATATTGGAAAGCAGGCGGGGGCGGCACGATCTGGGACGCCATGGCCTATGATCCGGACCTTGGCCTGCTTTATGTGGGCACCGGCAACGGCTCTCCGTGGAACCGGCATCTGCGCTCTCCGGGGGGCGGGAATAACCTCTATCTCGCCTCTATCGTGGCCCTTGATCCGGCCACCGGCGAGTACAAATGGCACTACCAGAACACGCCCGGCGACACCTGGGATTATACCTCGACGCAACATATCATCCTGGCTGATCTCGAAATTGATGGTGCCGCGCGCAAGGTGTTGATGCAGGCCCCGAAGAACGGATTCTTCTATGTGATTGACCGCACGAATGGCGAATTCATCTCCGCCGAACCCTTTGTCGAGGTCACATGGGCCACGGGATATGATGAAAACGGGCGCCCGATTGAGGCTGAGGGCGCGCGTTCCAAGACCGACCCGTGGGAGACGATTCCTAGCGCCTACGGCGCGCATAACTGGCACCCGATGAGCTTTAATCCTCAGACCGGATTGGTCTATATCCCTGCCCAGGGCGTGCCGCTGGTGCAATCGACGGACCCTGCGTGGGAACTCAATTCCCACAAACCCATGTCCACCATGTCCGGTGTGGGTTGGAACCTCGGCTACCTCTTTAACGTGGTCGCCCCCGAAGCCACCGCCTTTGGCCATCTGCTCGCCTGGGACCCCGTCGCGCAAAAGGAAGTCTGGCGCGCGGAATATGTCTCACCGTGGAATGGCGGTACGCTCACCACGGCTGGTAATCTGGTGTTTCAGGGGACCGCGGACGGGCGTTTCATCGCTTATGATGCGGCCACCGGCGAGGTGCTCTGGCAGACGCCTGTGGGCTCCGGCGTGGTCGCGGCCCCGGCGACATGGGAAAAGGACGGCACGCAATATGTGACCATCGCCGTGGGCTGGGGCGGCGTTTACGGCATGATGCAACGTGCGACGGATCGGGTTGGGCCGGGGCGCGTCTATACCTTCAAGGTTGGTGGGGATGCGGCGATGCCCGAAGCGGTCAATTCCGAGCGTCTGAGCCTTGTGGAGGGTGTGCCTTATGATCCCAATCACGTCGGTGACGGGCTGGCGATCTATGTGTCCAACTGTCTGTTCTGCCACGGCGTGCCGGGGGTGAACAATGGCGGCGGGGTTCCGAACCTGGGCTATTCTGATGCTGCGATGCTGATGAATGCCAAGGACGTGGTTCTGGGCGGTTCTCTGGTGGAGGGCGGCATGCCGTCGTTCGCGGATAAGCTGACCGAGGCGGATGTCGAAAAGCTGATCGCCTTTGTTCAGGGCACGGCGGATGCGGTGCGTCCCAAGTAGGATGTTACGCGGGCGGGGCATCTGCGCCCCGTCCGACAGATAAAAACATACGATATCGTATGTTTTTTAAATCTCCACATCGCCCAGCAACGCGGCCCAGGAGGCCCCGTGCATGTCGCGATCCGTGACGGACCCCTGCACGGCGGGGCGGGGCAGCGAGAATTTCACCACATGCAATTGTTCGATGTCAAAGCGCTTGATGGCTTGTCCATCGGTGTCGAACACCTGCGCCACCCGCGTTGTGCTGAGGCCGTCGCGCACCCGCGCGTAGGCCTCGGGAGAGCCGCAGAAGATGTCGATGGTCAACCAAAAAGGTCCGGCATTTTTGCTGCGGAGTTTGGTGACGAGGCTGCGCAGTTCAGGCAATGTCGATCACCTCCAGTTCAAAGGCTGCCATCGGATCGCTCAGGTGCAACACATGGCTCAGCGCGAATTCATAGACCTGTCCCTGATGCATTTCGGGCGGCGAAAACAGAAAAGCAAAGGTCGGCTGCTCCTCCTCCTGCGTCAGCGGGTGGTGCAACAGATAGGGGTTCAAGAGCTTTCCGATCTCGCTCGCCTGCGCCTCATCCGGTGCGGTGATGATACCGATCACACCGATTTCCAATGGGGTTGCGGCGCGCGTCTCCAGCGTCCCAAAACTCGCCGATTGCCCGATCAGACGCAGTTCCAGCGTGAAATCTTCTGCCGCCAGCCCCATCCGTTCGATCACCTTGGCGCTACATTTATCCACGATATCATCGGCCCAGATCTGCGCATTGGCGACGTAATGCGGATCGCGCAGCAAGGCCATCACCACGGTGCGACACCCGACCGGGCGCGCGCCTTCCAGCTTCACCGTATAGCGGTCTGAGGCTACCCATTTCGACCCCTCAACCCGTACCGATGTGCCATCCACAGCGGCATATTCAGCCCCTGTCACATCCAGATACCCGCCGGGTTCATAAAGGATGAAGGGGTCGGAGTTCTCATAAAGCATATGGGCCGAAACCGTATGCGGGCTGGCGTGCGCGCCTGCCGCCAGTGGTGTGACGGTGAAGCCCGTCGCGTCAAAATCAATCGAAATCACGCCCGATTGCGGGTTGGTCGCACAAAGCGCACCACATTCGCCAATCTTGGCCCCGTGCCAGGCCCCGCCCGCGTGACAACCGCGCATCAGGGGCAGGGCGGCGATGATCGCCGTATCCGTGGTGCGCCCGGCGATGATGATATCCGCGCCGGTCTCAAGCGCTGCCGTGATCTGCTCCGCTCCGGCCAGCGCCACGATATTGGAACAGCTGCGGATGATTTGCGACGTCACGTCGGGCGCATTGGCCAGCGGCGTGATGTCACCGCCCTCAAAGGCCTGCGCGATCTGATCGGGGTCCTGAGAACTGCGCAGAACGGCGATTTTTAGCGGACGGCCCTGTTCAGCGGCAATCTCGCGGGTGATGTCGAGCATCCAGTCGACCGCGCTATCCGTGCCGCAGGTGCCAGCGGTGCCAATGACCAGCGGCACGCCCGCCTCGGCGCGCGCCGCCATCAGCCCGGCCCATTCCAGTTTGGTCGAGGCGCGCGCGTATTTCGACACGCCGCGCCCCAGGTAGGACGGCCCGCTATCGGTGGAGCCGCCGTCAATGGCGATGATGTCAGGTTTGGCCGCGATCCCGCGCTGCAAAGCCTGCGTGTCATAGTTCAGCCCCAGCGCCCCGGAGGGAATGAGAACACGTGTCATCAGTCGGTTACCGCCTGTGGTTTCGCAAGGAACTTGCGCAGGAACATGGGTGCCACAAAACCGACGACGGCCGCGATCCACAAGCCGATGGAGATGGGAGTGCCGAAAAGATAGGTGAAATCCCCATCCGACAGGACCATGGCGCGGCGCAACGCGTCCTCCATTTTGCCGCCCAGCAGGATCCCGAGGATCACCGGTACGGTGGGGATATCGAGCTTGCGCAGGATGTATCCGAGCACGCCGAAACCCACCATCAACAGCAGATCGAAATAGCTGCCCGACAGGGAATAGATACCGACAAAGGAGATCATCGTCACCCCCGGCAAAAGCACCCAGGCCGGGACCATGAGGACCTTCACGAAGATCTTGACCATCGGTACGTTCATCAAGAGCAGTACGACATTGGCGATGAGCAGCGAGGCGATCAGCCCCCAGACGACCTCTGGACGGTCGGTAAACAGCGTCGGTCCCGGTGTGATATTGAGCGTCATCAAGAGCGCCAGCAAAACGGCGGTGGTCCCCGATCCGGGCACACCCAGCGTCAGCATCGGCACCAGTGCCCCGCCCGCCGCGGCGTTATTGCCCGCTTCGGGGGCCGCAACGCCTTTGGGCACGCCTGTTCCAAAGCCGCCCTTGGGTCCGGCGATGGATTTCTCTGACATATAGGCGAGGAACGAACCGAGTGAGGCGCCCGCACCGGGCAGGATCCCCGCGATGAAGCCGACAAAGGAGGCGCGCAACATGGTCCATTTGGTGTCTCTGATGTCCTTCCAGGGGATGCGCACCTTGTCGAGCACCACCCCGATGGAGGAGCCCTTGCCGTGGCTTTCGATGAAGAAGAATACCTCGGCGATGGCAAACAAGCCCACAATGGCGACGAGGAAATCGATACCGTCATAGAGGTGAAGATTGCCCCCCGTCAGACGCGGCAGACCAGAGGAGGAATCCACACCGATCATCGCGATCCCAAGACCGATGCAGGAGGCCAGCGCCGCTTTGGCCTGATTGTTCGAGGCCATGCCGCCCAGCGTGCAAAACGCCAACAGATAAAGCGCGAAATACTCGGCTGGACCGAACAGATAGGCCACACGTGCCAGCATCGGTGCCAGCAGCATCAAACCGATCGTTGCCAGAAACGCGCCGACGAAAGACGCCACACCGGAGAGCACAAGCGCATCGCCCGCGCGGCCCTGTTTGGCCATAGGATAGCCATCCAGCGTGGTCATCAAGGCGGGTTCATCACCCGGAATGTTGAGTAGAATAGACGAAATCCGCCCGCCATACATCGCGCCGTAATAGACCGAGGTCATCAAGACCAGCGCGGAGGTCGCATCCAGCCCGAGCGTGAAGGTGATGGGGATCAGGATCGCCACGCCGTTGGAGGGGCCAAGCCCCGGCAGCGCGCCGATGATCGTACCCAGAAAACAGCCCGCCACCGCCAGCATCAGCGTGAAGGGCGACAGGGCGATGCTGAACCCCAGCGCCAGATTTGCCATCATGTCCATGTCAGAACCACCCCTTCGGGAAGGCCACAAGACCCAGACCCAGTGCAAATTTGAAAAGTATGAAAAGACCGACGGACAACCCCAGACCGGAGGCCACAGCCGCACCCGCGCGCGGTGAAATCTGATAGCTCAGGATGCCCGCGGCCAGCGCCGTCGGGATCACGAAACCCAATGGTTTCAAAGCATAAGCGTAACAAACCAGCACGATCACGGCGATGGCCAACCCGCCCCAGGTGCGCGCCACGGGCCAATCGGGATCAGGGTCCGGCTTGAAAATCATCACCAGCGCGCAGACTGCCGCGACCGCTCCAATCAGCATCGGAAACGCCTTGGGGCCGACGGGGTCGCTCAGAAAACTAGTCTGGATTTGCGTGGCGCTCGCGATATATGCGAGCGCCACAAAGAGCGTGACCAGACCGAAAATCCGGTCACTTGCCATTACTGGATAACCCCCAGCTCTTTGGACATGGTGTTGATCTCCGCCACCAGCGTATCAACATAGGCCTGGAAATCGCCACCGACCTTTGTGAAAGGGGCCAACCCATTGGCAACCATGGCTTCTTGCCACGCGTCGCTGTCCGCGACCTGCTGCAATTTGCCCGCCCATTCATCGAACTTGGCGTCCGAAATATCCTTTGGCACATAGAGACCGCGCCAGTTGACCGCGACCACATCAAGGCCCTGCTCCTTGGCCGTCGGGATGTCTTCAAACCCGGGTACGCGCTCCTCAGTCAGCACCGCAATCACGCGGATTTCGCCCGCTTTAAGGAAACCGACAACTTCGGACATGTCGCCCGTCATCGCTTGCGTAAAACCGCCAACCGTCTGGGTGATCGCATCCGCGCCGCCATCAACGCCGATGTATTTCACTTTTTTGATGTCGGTGAAGCCCGCGCGTTGCAGGATCATCAAAGGCTTGATGTGGTCAAACCCACCGACGGCGGAACCGCCCGCAAAAGCCACCGAACCAGGGTCGGCCTTGATCGCATCAACCAGTTCATTCAGCGATTGGTATGGGCTGTCGGCGGCCACGGCAATCACACCGGGATCGGCCCCGATGGCACCGACAAACCGCACCTGATCCGCCGTCATGCCCGCATAGGCGTTTTGCGCCAACCGGGTCGATGTCGCCGTGGAAGCGGCCACAAACAGATCCTCATCCGATCCGCGCTCCGCCACAACGTGGTTATAGGCCAGACCGCCGCCCGCGCCGGCCATGTTGGTGACCTGAACCGGTTTATCCACGACGCCGATGTCATACATGATCTTGCCGATCTGGCGGCAGGTGAAATCCCAGCCCCCGCCGGGGTTGGCCGGTGCGATACATTCGGCCGCAAACGCGCCCCCTGTGACACCCACAGACAGCACGGCACCCGAAATGAGCGCCTTGAAAAAGCGTTTTGTCATTGGTTCCTCCCATTTGACATGACGGGTCTCCACCCGTTTCTAGCAATGAGCGGACTGTATGAAGCTATTCGCAGGCTGTCACGTATCAAAAACATCCGCTGAAGAATAGATTTTCGCTTATGTCCTGGCCGTCGCCATTATGCGGCAGGGCCTTGTAGGCGACCGTAACCCCTGATCCGCTTGCTCAGCCGGGCGGACGCGATTTCATCTGACGACGCTGCCATTCGGCCACCACATCGCCCATCGTCTTGTCGCGCCCGTCCTTGACCCAGGCCATGAAGGGGCGGTCAAATTTGAAACCCGCGCCGCATTGCTCGGTCATGAATCGGCGCACATTCTGGGTGTTCTTGTAGGTCGCGGTGACGGGTGTTTGCGCGTCGATCCTATCTGAATGCCAATCAAACGCATGGCGGCCCCCCTGAATGATGAATTTCTGGATGCTACAGGTACCCCCATCAATTTGCCAAACGCAAGGCGCGCCGATTTGCGGAAACTTACTAAAACGGGCATTGCCAAGCGGGTTTGTTGCAAAACTGTCTTGCGACGGTGACGCTTTGTCGCGGTTCAAGTCGCTCAGATGAAAATTATTACGTTGAGATCACGAAAATTGTCTGGAACGATATCCCCGTCATAAGCGAAGCACTCTAGAGTAAGTTCATTGTTTTCGACGAATGCGACGAAACCGGTCAACAGCTCATCGACCTTGCCATTGACGGGCGGACTATTCAGAAGCAATCGTTCGATTGGAAAGCTGCTGGAACTCAAGGTTATAAAGTAGCCGCGTTCAGTGAAATCAAGCCTAATCAAATTATCGCTTGAGTGCATTTTATCAGCCTGCCACGCGGGAAAGACGTTAGCAGTAAGCAAATTTATAGCTTTCACTTCAAAGCTCTTCAGGACAATCAAAAGCGCAATTCCATTTACCAGTTTTGAGTTGACTATGTGCCAGTAGAGATTTCAAGAAGTGCTTGAAACAGCCCTTTGATTTTTCTTACGGCACTCGTCGAACTAATTACGCTCAAACCCTCGGCGGGCGTGATTTATACGCCGGCAAGCGCCACCCGAAGGCCAGCGAGCCTGCGCGCAAGGCCCATGTCACGCTGGCACAGAGCACCAGCGCAGGAAGGGGGTCCGCAAAATAGGGCCGCGCGAAGGCTGCGGCTGTTGCCCCGGCAAAGGCGGCCGTCACATAAAGTTCGCCCTGTTTGAGCACCAGCGGCACATCATCCAGCACCACATCGCGCAAAAGCCCGCCCATGCAGCCGGTGATTGTGCCCATCAGGACGACGACTAAAATGGGCTGATCCAGCGCCAGCGCCACACCGGTGCCTGCAGGAACTGCAACGGCCAGTGCAAAACTATCAAGCCAGATCAATGTCTTGAGGCGGCTCTCAAAGAGGTGCGCTGTCAGGAATACCAATAAGGCCGCCCCGCAGGCCACCCCGATATAAGTAGGCTGGGCGATCCAGAAGATCGGGTTGCGGTCCAGCAGCACATCGCGCACCGTCCCGCCCCCAACCGCCGTCAGACAGGCGACAAAGGCAAAGCCGACGATGTCTAATTGCTGGCGGCTGGCCACCAATGCGCCGGTCAGTGCAAAGACAAACACGGAGGCGTAATCGAGGAAACTGATCAGGCTCATTTGGGCTTGAACGGGGCCATGCCCGCGCGCGCCAATTCATCGGCGCGCTCGTTTTCGGGATGGCCCGCGTGGCCTTTGACCCACTTCCATGTCACGTCATGCTTGGCGTTGGCCGTGTCCAGACGTTGCCACAGCTCCACATTGGCCACGGGCTTTTTGGCGGCGTTTTTCCAGCCGTCTTTCTTCCAGCCGAAAATCCAGGAGGTGATACCGTTTTTCACGTAATTACTATCGGTCACAATGGTGATGGTGCTGCGCCGTGAGAGCGATTCCAAAGCGTTGATGGCGGCCAGTAACTCCATACGGTTGTTGGTGGTATCGGCCTCGCCGCCCTTGAGTTCGCGCTCCTTGACGATCTTTTCGCCGTCCATGGCTTGCAGCAAAGCCCCCCAGCCGCCGGGGCCGGGATTGCCCGAACAGGCCCCATCGGTATATGCGAATAACTCAGCCATGAGCGGTGAGGCTTATCCACGGGGATACTGCGCCGTCAAGGCCTTTACCCTCACCTGCCGCCAGGTCGGTCACGGTAAATCCCGCTTCCTGCAACAGCCCGGTCAGTTCGCTGTCCGTGTAGTAACTATAAAACCGTCCCATCCGGTCGCGCTTGCTGCCCGTGCCGGATTTCAGCGCGATGTGAAACAATCCGCCCGGTTTCAGCGCCATGGCGATCTGGGCCAAATGCCGGGGCATATCTGCGCGCGGCGCATGCAGCAGCGAGAAATTTGCCCAGACGCCGTCATAGATATCTGCGCCGGTGATATCCTCAAAGGTTGCCTGATACGCGCTGACACCGGGGTGCGCGGCGGCCAGGGCGACCATCTCGGGAACCGCGTCATAGGCGGTGACCTGCATCCCGGCGGCGGCCATGGCACCCGCTTCCTGTCCCGGTCCGCACCCCAGATCGAGCACATGCGCGCGGGCAGGAAGGCGCGCGATGAATGACGCCACGCGCGGATCAAGACCTGCGGTCTTGGTCATTGCAACATAGGCGCCCGCCTTCTCGGCATAGACTTTCAGGGTTTCCGCATCGCTCACAAAAATACGCCCACGGCAAGGCATATCACCACGATACTGGTGAGCAGAAGGCGCAGGGACATCCACCACAGCGGCGTCAGCCCCCAGCGCCAGAAGGCGAAATCCAGCACCAAAAGGCCTGCAAAGCCGAAGATCAGGTTCATACCCGCCGTGACCGGGCCACCCCCCGTCATGAAGAATGCCCATAGGGCGGGGATGACGGATAATGTGTAACCAACGGCCGCCCGCGCGCCTGTTGTTTTGGTCGCAAAGCCCCAGAGCACGCCGGACATGAAGGACAGGATCACCGAGCCGTAAAACAGCTGGATATAGGGACCGATGAAACGTGGGCCGAGCGCGCGCAGGCCCCAGTCGGCCAGTGGCGCATTGAGATAGGTCATCGCGCCCCAGACAAAGGGAATTAGGCCCGCAAGGCCGAGGATCAGGGGGGCAGTAGGGATGCGTTTCATGACGCCTGTTGTGCCATGCCGGAGGGGAAGGTCAAGCCATCTATCCGATCTCACGGTCAAAACCGGTATCGGTCTGGCGCATGCTGACACGCCCCGCCCAATGCGACCACCACGCCGACAGCGCGGGGTATTCCGCCAGCATCTGGGCCCCTTCCGGTGCTGCGCTAAAGGCGGCAATCATGGGGGCGAGGTGACAATCGGCCAGTGTCGGCTCAGGCCCCGCCAGAACATGGCCCTGCACTGCGATATCCTCCAGTGCGCGCAAAACGCGGGGTGCCTGTGACATTCCTTGGGCGATCTGATCCTCATCTGGTGCCAGCCCCTCCCAGGGCCGGAACACCCGATGTGCAAAAACCTGCCGGACCAGCGGCCAATAGCCATAGGAATCGGTGATGCTGATGACCTGGGCCATGCGTGCGGCGGCTTTGGGATTCTGCGGGATCAGGGCGGGATGCGGAAAGGCCAGATCGACATAGCGCAGGATCGCCGCCGTTTCATAAATCACAAAGCCCTCATGGCTCAGCACCGGCACCCGCCCGAAGGGATGCAATGCGCGGCAGGCATCCGCTGGATCCGTCTCAAACGGGTCTATAGGGTCGAATTGAAACGCAACGCGCTTCTCGGCAAGCGCCACCAGAACGGCCCGTGTATAAACGCTGTGCTCATAGCCATGGACCGTCAGGCCCGCGGTCATGCAGGCTCGCGCAACACCCGTGGCACCTTGAACTCGACGTTCTCAACAGCCGTTTCCACGACCTCTTGTGTCACCTCGTAATGCGCGGAAAACGCGTCGATCACCTCGTTGATCAAGACTTCGGGTGCGGATGCGCCTGCCGTGATGCCAATGCTGCGGATGCCTTCCAAGCTGCGCCAATCAATGTCGGATGCACGCTGCACCAGTTGCGAATATTTGCAGCCCGCGCGTGCGCCCACTTCGACCAGCCGCTTGGAATTACTCGAATTCGGTGCACCGACGACCAGCATGGCATCGCATTTCGGGGCCATCGCCTTCACCGCTTCCTGCCGGTTGGTGGTGGCGTAACATATGTCTTCCTTATGCGGCCCGACAATGCCCGGAAACCGCGCCTGCAGGGCGGCTACCACATCGGCGGTATCATCCACGCTCAGCGTCGTTTGTGTGACATAGGCCAGCCGTTCAGGATCGCGCACCACCACGCCCGCCACATCATGCGGCGTTTCCACCAACAGCACATCGCCTTCGGGCAATTGTCCCATGGTACCGACGGTTTCGGGGTGGCCTTCATGGCCGATCATGATCATCTGCAGGCCGTTGTCGGCATGGCGTTGGGCTTCGATATGCACCTTGCTGACCAGCGGGCATGTCGCATCGACATAGATCATCTCGCGCGCTGCTGCCGCCGCAGGCACGGATTTGGGCACACCATGCGCGGAAAAGATGACCGGCCGGTCGTCGGGGCACTCCGAGAGTTCCTCGACAAAAACGGCTCCCTTGTCGCGCAACCCGTCCACGACGAATTTATTGTGCACGATCTCATGGCGCACGTAGACGGGTGCGCCCCATTTATCCAATGCCATCTCGACGATCTTTATGGCGCGGTCCACACCCGCGCAGAATCCGCGCGGGGCTGCCAGATACAGGGTGAGAGGGGGTTTACTCATGGCTCAGGCTCCGGTCTAGCACGTCACGTGCGTCACATGTGTGTGACCAGAAGTAGGGCTTTGGTGTCCCAGCGTCCAGAGGGGCGCGCCATCACGCGCACCCTTTCAACCGGCGGCTGCGGCCTCCGGATACTCACGGGGCGGGCGCCCGATGACGTCCTTCAACTCATCCAATTCGATGAAATTATCCGCCTGACGGCGCAAATCATCCGAAATCATCGGCGGCTGGCTGCGAATCGTCGACACGACAGAGACGCGCACACCCGAGCGTTGCAGGCTTTCCACCAGCGGACGGAAATCGCCATCCCCCGAGAACAGCACGATATGGTCGATGCGCGGGGCCAGTTCCATCGCATCCACGGCCAGTTCGATGTCCATGTTGCCTTTGACCTTACGGCGGCCCATGCTGTCGGTGTATTCCTTGGCCGGTTTCGTGACCATGGTGAAGCCGTTGTAATTCAACCAGTCCACCAGGGGCCGGATTGGGGAGTATTCATCATTTTCCAACAGCGCTGTGTAATAGAACGCCCGCAGGAGTTTGCCCCGACGCATGAATTCCTGGCGCAGCAGCTTATAGTCGATATCAAAACCAAGCGACTTTGCAGCGGCGTAAAGATTCGAACCGTCGATGAACAGCGCGAGCCGTTCGTCCTTGTAAAACATTTTTTGTCCTTCCGATGGGTCAGGCGCTAGCGTTTAAAAAACGTCCAGATTAAATAAACAACGATCCGACTACGCTGAAAATAGGGTTTTTTTAGAGTGCCGCAAGGGATGATGATGGGTAAAGCAAGCGAAATTTCGCCACAAATCCGGTCAGTTGCGTTGATTGCCCTAGGGTCAAATCAGCCAAGTGCCAAGGGTGACGCGGGGGCAGCGGTGCAAATGGGCGTGCAATTTCTGGTTGAAAAATACAAAGCGATTCGCGCAGTTAGCCCCTTTTACCGCACCCCGGCCTTCCCCTCTGGCAGTGGGCCAGACTTCGTGAATGCTGTGGTCGCCATCGAGACCGCTGATGCGCCGGAAAAAGTGATCGCCACATTGCATGGGATCGAAGAAAAAATGGGGCGCACTCGTGAAATCCGCTGGGGGCCGCGCATTCTGGACCTCGATCTGATCGCGCTGGGGGGGCATGTATTGCCCGATAGGGCTACGCATGCGGTCTGGCGTGATCTCAGCCTGGAAGAGCAGATGCAGCGCGCGCCGGACCGTTTGATCCTGCCGCATCCGCGCGTGCAGGACCGCGCTTTTGTTCTGGTGCCGCTTGCGAATGTGGCACCCGATTGGGTGCATCCGGTTCTGGGCCAAAGCGTGGCGAAGATGCTTGCGGCCTTGCCCGCAGGGGCAAAAGAAGAGGTCGTGGCGCTGTCATCGGACAGTTCTGGGATTAGCTGAAAACAAGAATCACCCCCTAAAGCCCTGAAAGCCGGGATTTCAGCCTGCACGACGGGAATCACATTTCCGCCAAAACGCTATAGGTGCTTGTAAAACTCTCAAAAGGGGCCTAGACACTCGTTTTCTGACAAAACCCCGATTTATGGAGCGTTCCATGGCCCGCGTCACAGTAGAAGATTGCGTCGATAAAGTCCCCAACCGGTTTGAGCTGGTGATGCTGGCGGCGCATCGCGCCCGCGAAATTTCCGCTGGCTCTGCCGTCACCGTGAACCGGGACAATGACAAAAACCCCGTTGTGTCGCTGCGCGAGATTGCCGATGAGACACAGAGTGCGGATGATCTGCGCGAGCGTCTGATCGAGAGCAACCAGAATCAGATCGAAGTCGATGAGGCCGAAGAGGACTCAATGGCGCTTCTGATGGGTGCCGAGCAAGATAAGCCCGAAGAGGACAGCATGTCCGAAGAGATGCTCCTGCGCCAGTTGATGGCCGCACAGGGGCAGGGCTGAGGCTCACCCCCAGCGCCTCAAAGGGCAGATGAATGAGACCGCCGGACCAGATTGATTTTTCCGCAGATGATCTGGTCGGCCTCGTCACCAAATATAATCCACGCACGAACGCCGCCCGTATCCGCGCCGCCTATGAGTATGGGCGCGAGATGCACGAAGGTCAGCTGCGCCATTCCGGTGAGCCCTATTTCACCCATCCCGTGGCGGTGGCCGCGATCCTGACGCAGCAGCAACTGGATGACGCCACGATCATCACGGCGCTGTTGCACGACACCATCGAGGACACCAAAGCCTCCTATCTCGAGGTCACCCGTCTGTTTGGCGCAGAGGTGGCCGAATTGGTCGATGGCGTGACCAAGCTGACTAACCTGCAACTTAACTCCAGCGAGACCAAACAGGCGGAGAATTTCCGCAAGCTGTTCATGGCCATGTCCAAGGATCTGCGGGTTATTCTGGTGAAACTTGCGGACCGCTTGCACAACATGCGCACGATCAAGGCGATGCGCCCGGATAAGCAGGCGCAAAAAGCGCGCGAAACCATGGATATCTTTGCCCCCCTGGCGGGACGCATGGGCATGCAGTGGATGCGCGAGGAGTTGGAAGACCTCGCGTTTCGCGTGCTGAACCCGGAAGGGCGCGCCTCCATCATCCGCCGGTTCATCAACCTGCAACGCGAAACCGGCGACGTGATTGAACGGATCACCGGCGATATGGCGCTGGAATTTGACCGTGCGGGGGTTCAGGCAGAGGTGGTGGGGCGCGCGAAAAAACCCTATGCGATCTGGCGCAAGATGCAGGAGAAGAATCAGAGTTTCAGCCGTCTCTCCGACATCTACGGATTCCGCATCATCACCGAAAGCGAAGAGGATTGTTACCGCGCGCTGGGCGCAATTCATCAACGCTGGCGCGCCGTGCCGGGGCGGTTCAAGGATTACATCAGCCAGCCCAAATCCAACGGCTACCGCTCTATTCACACCACTGTCTCCGGGCGCGACGGCAAGCGCGTCGAAGTGCAGATTCGCACGACCCAGATGCATGATGTGGCCGAAACCGGCGTGGCCGCGCATTGGTCTTATCGCGACGGTGTGCGCTCTCAGAACCCCTTTGCCGTGGATCCGGCCAAATGGATCACGCAACTCTCTGAACGGTTTGACGCCGAAGAAGACCACGAGGATTTCCTTGAGGCGGTGAAGCTTGAGATGTATTCCGACCAGGTCTTCTGTTTCACGCCCAAGGGCGAGGTGGTCAAATTGCCGCGCGGGGCCACGCCGATTGACTTTGCCTTTGCCATCCACACGCGGATCGGGTCGGCTTGTGTCGGTGCCAAGGTCGATCACATGCGCGTCCCGCTCTGGACCCGGCTCAAAAACGGCCAATCGGTCGATATCATCACCGCCGAAGGTCAAAGCCCGCAGGCGACATGGCTTGATATCGCCACCACCGGCAAGGCGCGCTCTGCGATCCGCCGCGCGTTGCGCGATGAGGATCGCGCGCGCTTCATCAAGTTGGGGCGTGAATTGGCGCGCTCCGCCTTTGAGCACGTGGGGCGCAAGGCCACCGACAAGGTGCTGGCCACCGCCGCACGCCACATGCGTTTTGAAAACCGCGATGATCTGCTGGCCCGTATGGGCAGTGCGGAAATCACCGGGCGCGAAGTCGTCCAGATCGTTTATCCCGACCTCATGCCGAAACCGGGCGAAAAGGTCGATGCCAGCCGCGCAGTCGTGGGCCTGTCCCCGGCGCAATCCTTCGAGCGCGCGTTTTGTTGCCAGCCGTTGCCGGGCGAACGCATCGTTGGTATCACCTTCAAGGGACGCGGGGTCGTCGTGCATGCGATCGATTGTGACCGGCTGAGTGCTTATGAGGAGCAACTGGACCGGTGGCTCGACCTGCGCTGGCAAGAGGGCGATCACGGCGCCGTCAATGGGGCCACGCTTGATGTGACGCTGAACAATGACGCGGGCACCCTTGGTCGTATCTGCACCTTGATCGGGGAGAGTGGTGCGAATATCTCGGATCTACAATTTGTTGACAGGAAACCTGACTTTTACCGTCTTCTGATCTATGTGGACCTTAGAGATGCGGCGCATTTGCATAGCCTGATGCTGACGCTTGAAGCTGAAAGCGATGTAGCAGAAATTTTACGCTATCGTAATATGCCAAGGGAGACAGTGGATCCGTCGGCCTGATTGTACGTTTTGGCCCGCACTGGGCCATTTATTTGAGGGGGTTTGCGCGGGCAGACACCCTATATGGAGATTGTGAGGACCCCGCCCCTTGGTTTTTAAACGCCGCGACCCCAAAAGCTGGCCCCGTGCCACCGTCGAGCTGCTTTGGCCGCGCGGGGGATGGGCGCGTGCGTTCCACTATGTCAAACACCGCATGCGCCGCCTGCCCGACAGCCCCGAACGCATTGCGCGCGGTATCTGGGGCGGCGTCTTTGCCACCTTCACACCGTTTTACGGATTTCATTTCTTCATCGCAGCGGGAATCGCCATTTTGCTGCGTGGCAATGTGATCGCCTCGCTGATGGCGACCTTCTTTGGCAATCCGCTGACCTATGTGCCGATTGCGGCGGCGGCTCTGTCCACAGGCCATTGGATTCTGGGCGATCGTATGGACGAACAGCTGCCGCGTTCTTTTGGCGGTAAATTTCTCGATGCAGGCGCTGATCTCAGGGATAATTTCATGTCCATGTTCACCGACGCGACGGCGGATTGGACGCGCCTGTCGGTATTTTACGACGAGATTTTCTTTCCCTATATGGTCGGGGGCATCCTGCCGGGAATCTTCTTTGCGACGCTGTGTTATTATCTTTCCGTCCCCGTGATCCGCGTGTATCAAAAACGCCGCAGGGGGATGATCAAGGCCAAACTTGACGCCCTGAAACTAAAAACTGCCGCAAAAGCGGATGCAAAACGCAAAGCGGAACACTCGACCGGGGACTAACCTGCGATGGGTTTGATGCAGGGGAATGGGGCGCGCAAACCATGCGACCTTCTGGCAAAACGCGGCTTTTGTCTCCCTGTGGAACACATCGCGCCTGATAGGGGGCTAAGATATGGCCATGACTGACAAACTGCGCCTTGGCGTGAACATCGACCATGTGGCGACGGTGCGCAATGCGCGGGGCGGTGACACGCCTGATCCGCTGCGCGCGGCGCGCATTGCCGAAAGTGCAGGGGCGGATGGCATCACCGCGCATCTGCGCGAGGACCGCCGCCATATTTCGGATGCGGACATCGAGGGGCTGATGGAGGTTTTGAGCGTGCCTTTAAACTTCGAGATGGCCGCCACCGATGAAATGCAGAAAATTGCACTGCGTCACAAACCCCACGCGGTTTGTCTTGTGCCCGAAAAGCGCGAAGAACGCACCACCGAGGGCGGGCTTGAGGTCGCGCGCGAGGAAAACAAGCTGGCGCATTTTATCGCCCCCCTGCGTGAGGCCGGGTGCCGCGTGTCGATCTTTATTGCCGCAGACAAACGCCAGATCGAGGCCGCCCACCGCATCGGTGCCCAGATCATCGAGATCCACACCGGCGCTTATTGCGACGCGCATAGCGAGGGCGATTTCGTCGCGCGCGACGCCGAACTCGAACGCATGCGCGAAATGTCCACATTCGCCCATGCGCTGGGTCTTGAGGTCCACGCAGGTCACGGGCTGACCTATGAGACGGTGAAACCCGTCGCCGCCTTTCCCGAAGTGATGGAACTCAACATCGGCCATTTCCTGATCGGTGAGGCGATCTTTCGCGGGCTGGAACCGGCGATCCACGAGATGCGCCGCCTGATGGAGGAGGCGCGCGCATGAAAAGGCTGTATCTGGCCGCGACGCTCTGGTTCATGTCGCTGCCAGCTCTGGCGCAGGATTGGGGCGATCTGAATGCCGTCATTCTGCCCGCGTTGTCCTCCTCCGGCACGTCCGAGGCGACCTTCTGGCTGCCCAATGTGAATGACCCTGAAGCCGCCAGCCTGTCTCTGGCCGTGGTCTATGAATATATCCAGGGTTCTGCGGGCAACACCTCTATCGCCGTCGGGTTTTTTGTCCGACAACCGACGGGTTGGGCTTTTGGTGGCACGGTCGAAAATCTGTTTGGTCACAACCCTCGTGATGCGGTGTTCGCTGACAGCTTCGTGGAGCTGACGACAACCACGCTTGGCCCCAACGAGCCGCGCTGCTGTCCGACCATGCAAACCCGCTGGCGGGTGGATTACCAGAGCCGCACGGCGCAGCGGCTGAACTGAGGCGCGCCCATGATTCTCGGCATCGGCACGGACATCGCGAATATCGAGCGTATCCAAGGCACGCTGGACCGTTTCGGTGACCGCTTCCGCAATCGCGTCTTCACCGAGGTCGAACAGAAGAAGGCCGAACGGCGCAAGGATGCCGCCGGGACCTACGCCAAACGCTGGGCCGCTAAGGAGGCCTGCTCCAAAGCGCTTGGCACCGGACTCGCCATGGGCATTGCCTGGAAGGACATGTCCGTGAGCAACCTCAAGACCGGCCAGCCGGTGATGCATGTGACCGGCTGGGCGCGCGAACGGCTCGATAAAATGACCCCGCCCGGACATGTCGCGACCATCCACGTCACGCTGACGGATGATCACCCCTGGGCGCAGGCCTTCGTAGTCATTGAGGCCCGCCCGATGCCCGATTAACTCTTTGCTCACAAAGATCCGTTCCCGCTCCCTTTACGCCGTCCCGATACATGGCCTGTGGATGCTCTCTGCATCGTGATTTTTCACAAAAACACGCGCGTTAACCGTAATTAACCAAGATTGGGCGGCACGGGTCGCAAACCGTCACGTCCCCCCGCCTTGACTTGCCCCCCGCGCCCCCGCATTTAGACGCAAATCATATCACGGGAGCGCCCCATGGCCGCCAAGGAAGAAAAGAAGCAGAACGCGATCATCGAGACGATCAAAACCGTCGTCTATGCGCTGCTTATTGCCGGTGTATTCCGCACCCTGTTTTTCCAGCCGTTCTGGATCCCCTCGGGCTCCATGAAAGAGACCCTGCTGGTGGGCGATTTTCTCTTTGTGAATAAGATGGCCTATGGCTATTCCTATGCCTCCTGTCCCAGCGTGATCCTGCCGCGTTTCGGGATCAATATCGACGCCAAGAACATTTGCGGTTTCCTTGACGGTGACAACACGCGCCTGTTTGCCGGTGAGCCCGAGCGCGGCGATGTTGTGGTGTTCCGCCACCCGGTATCGGGGCGTGATTATATCAAGCGGGTGATCGGCATGCCGGGTGACAGCATCCAGATGCGGGGTGGGGTCGTGTTGATCAACGGCACGCCCGCGCCACAGGAACCCGCTGGTTTCTTTGAAGAAACCATGGAACCGCAAGGTCCCGAGGGGCGCCGCCCACGTTGTGCCAACGGTCCCGTTGGCGACGGTGGCATCTGTCGCAAAGCGCGCGCCATCGAGACTTTGCCAGGCGGCAGGACCCATGCGGTGCTCGACATCGGCGTGCAGGCCTCTGACAGCACTGGCGTCTATCAGGTGCCCGAGGGGCATTATTTCTTCATGGGCGACAACCGGGATAATTCCGCCGACAGCCGCCTGGGTCCCCAGATACAGGGCGTCGGTTACGTCCCGCTGGAAAACCTGATCGGACGTGCGGACCGCATCGTGTTTTCCTCCGCAGGGCGCTCCATGCTGTTCTTCTGGACCTGGCGTGCGGATCGTTTTTTCAAGGCGGTCGAGTGAAGCTTTCCGCTGAATTGAAGTCCTTTCAGGACCGGCTGGGGCATGTGTTTGCGCGCCCGGATTTATTGGCGCAGGCGGTGACGCATGCGTCGATGTCCTCGGCCAATCGGGATGACAATCAGCGGCTTGAATTTCTGGGGGACCGGGTCCTTGGATTGGTCATGGCAGAGGCGCTTCTGGCGTTGGACAAGGCTGCGGCCGAGGGACAATTAGCGCCGCGTTTCAATGCGTTGGTGCGTAAGGAAACCTGTGCTGATGTGGCCCGCGAGATTGATCTCGGGGCGGTTCTGCGGCTGGGACGTTCCGAAATGTTATCGGGCGGGCGGCGCAAACAGGCGCTGCTTGGGGATGGTATCGAAGCGGTGATTGCGGCGGTCTATCTGGATGCGGGGTTCGAGGTCGCCAAAGCGCTGATCCTGAACCTTTGGGGAACGCGCATCCACGAGGTCGAAGAGGATGCGCGCGACGCCAAAACCGCGTTGCAGGAATGGGCGCAGGCACGGGGTCTGCCCCCGCCCGCCTACGTTGAAGTGGCGCGCAGCGGGCCGGATCATGCGCCGGTTTTCACGATCGCGGCACAGCTTGAAACCGGAGAGAGCCAGCAGGCCACCGCCGGATCCAAACGGCAGGCCGAACAGGCCGCAGCCGGTAACCTATTGTCAGAACTGGAAAAAACGTCATGAGCACGCGCGCCGGTTTTGTCGCCCTGATCGGGGAGCCCAATGCGGGTAAATCCACGCTCCTCAACCGCATGGTGGGGGCCAAGGTTTCCATCGTGACCCATAAGGTGCAAACCACGCGGGCGCGTATTCGCGGCGTGGCGATGGAGGGGCAAAGCCAGATCGTTTTCGTGGACACGCCGGGTCTGTTTCAACCGCGCCGTCGTCTGGATCGGGCGATGGTTGCCGCCGCCTGGGGGGGCGCTGCGGATGCGGATGTCGTGGTCTTGCTTATTGAGGCGCAACGCGGCGTGACCGAGGGCGTCGAACGCATCCTTGAGGGTTTGGAAGACATCGGTGAGGGGCGCAAAGTTGCGCTTGCGATCAACAAGATAGACCGCGTGCAGGCCGAAGTCTTGCTGGGCCTTAGTCAGAAGCTGAATGAGCAATACCCCTTTGTCGAAACCTTCATGATTTCCGCCGAAAAAGGCCATGGTGTCGTGGCCCTGCGCCACTGGCTTGCCGGGCAGGTGCCGACAGGTCCGTGGCTTTACCCCGAAGACCAGATTGCCGACCTGCCGATGCGTATGATCGCCGCCGAAATGACGCGCGAAAAACTGACGCTGCGTCTGCATCAGGAGTTGCCCTATCAGCTTACCGTGGAGACCGAAGGTTGGGAAGAGCGAAAGGACGGATCGGCCAAGATCGACCAGCTGATCTATGTCATCCGCGACGGTCACAAGGGGATCGTGCTGGGCAACAAGGGTGAGACGATCAAGGCCGTGTCCAAGGCCGCACGCGAGGAGTTGGAAGAGTTTCTGGGCCGCAAGATCCATTTGTTTTTACAGGTAAAAGTGCGCCCCAATTGGCTGGACGAGTCTGAGCGGTATTCGCAGATGGGTCTCAATTTCAAAGATGGCAATGCGTGAGGGGACCTGAATGGCGCGCCTGACGGCACGGTTCTGGATTGACGCCTATCTGGCGCGGCTGCGGATTGAAAACATCCCGGCGTTTATCGTGTCCCACGGTGATGATACTGCCGGCAGCGTGCTGGTGAAGGTGAACCATCTGAACGGCCATGCAGACCTCTATCAGCGCAGTTATGATCTGATGTCCGATAGCCAGTCATGGAATGTTCTGGCGCAGGGCGATGAAGCGGAAATGGACAATGCGATCAAACGCCAACAGGGCTTTGATCCGGATCTTTGGGTGGTCGAGGTCGAGGACCGGCAGGGGCGGCACCTGCTGGATCAACCCGGTCTTGAGTGATGGAATGGCGCGATCAGGGGATATTGCTCAGCACCCGGCGCCACGGGGAAACATCCGCGATCATTGAAGTTTTTACGCCTGATCATGGCCGTCACGCGGGCGTCGTGCGCGGGGGCACCAGCCGCAAGATTGCGCCGATCCTGCAACCGGGCGCGCAGCTTGATGTGACCTGGCGCGCGCGTCTTGAGGATCATATCGGCAGCTTTAACGTGGAGCCCGTGCGCAGCCGTGCCGCCGTTGCCATGGGCGATCGCATGGCGCTTGCGGGGCTTAACGCCGTGACCGCGCTGCTGGGTTTCTGTCTGCCGGAACGCGAACCGCATGCCCCCCTCTACCGTCGCTCCGAACAATTACTCGATCTACTGGAGCAGGGGGATCTTTGGCCTCTGGCCTATTTGCGATGGGAAATCAGCCTTTTGGAGGAGATGGGCTATGCTCTGGACCTCAATACCTGCGCCGTGACGGGCACGACACAGGACCTCATTTACGTGTCCCCTAAATCGGGCCGTGCGGTGTCACGCGGGGCCGTGGGTGAGTGGCGGGATCGGATGTTGCCCTTGCCGGAGGTGCTGCGGGGCCGGGGGGAAGCCGGGACTGATGAAATCGCCCAAGGGCTTGTGACGACGGGTTATTTTCTGAGCGCCCATCTGGCACAGGATTTGGGAAACAAGCCCTTGCCCGAAGCGCGCGCGCGCTTCATCGAAGCGTTAAGCCGTCGGCTTTGAACACCATGATGCGGCCTTCATCATTGGACAGCAGCAGCGTGTCGCCAAGCACTTCGGACAGGCTCATTTGCGTAAGCGCTGTAAAATACGCGATCTCCGCGTCCAGATCAGGACAGGCCAGACGCGTCGCCGCAATCGGTCCGGCCTCAAACCAGGGGTATGGTACGGCCATGGTCGCGCCATAGGCGTTACAGGGCGCTTTTCCGGCGATCTGGCCGGTTTCGGGGAAGGTGAGCGTCGCATCATAGATCACGGATGCATTGTCGAGCTCCACGAGCCGCCAAGTCCTGTCAGCGGCACCGTAAGCTCTGACAGTTTCGTCACCTTGACACCCGGTCAGGATAAATACCGCCGCCACAAGTGCGCAAAACAGATACTTCATACCGACTATTTTAACGCCAGCACAAGGTCGATCATAGTGTCAAATGCGGCGCTTGGATTGGCTTGATCACCCAAGTGGGGCAAGCCGATCAAAGCGCCGAGGCAGCTTTGTGCAAAACCGGGGTTGGTCACGCCTAACTGGCGCAAAAGACTGCTGAAATATGTCAGTCTTTCCGCATCCACCTGTGCAATCGCAAAGGCAACATCGGGCGATGTTTTCGCCCAGGCTCTGAAGGCCGAATCCTGTTCATCTGACAGGATCAAAGCCCCAAACCGGCGCAGCCTCTGCTCTGCTGATCCGTCTTCGGAGAGTGCGGTGAGCACATCGGCAAAGGCACGGGATTGCCAGTCGGCCAGTATCGCCTGCTGAAAGGCAGGAACGTCCTTGAAGTGCCAATAAAATGAGCCTTTGGTGGTCCCAATCTTGCGCGCCAGAGGTTCGGCGGCCAAAGCTGCGGCACCGTTTTCGACCAGTTCCGAAAGACCGGCCTCAATCCATAATTGGCGGGTGAGTCGCTGATGTTTCATGCTTCAGGATTATGGAGCCAATGGCGATGCTGCAAGCGCGAAACAGCCGGATTCTACGGAATATTAATTGGCCCAACGCTGCAAGCCAAAATCCTCCTGTTTCGCCCGATAAAACGGCAATAACTTGCCGCATTCCGGTGTTAGGACAGCAAGCGACGGGCAATTACCTGAGCTTGGATTTCCGCGGCTCCCTCGAAGATGTTCAAGATGCGGGCATCGCACAAGACCCGACTGATCTTATACTCAAGCGCGAAGCCGTTGCCGCCATGGATCTGCAAACCATTATCCGCCGCTGCCCAGGCCACCCGCGCTCCGAGCAGTTTTGCCATGCCCGCTTCGACGTCACAGCGTCGCCCCTGATCCTTCTCGAAGGCCGAAAAATAGGTAAGCTGGCGTGCAATCATGATCTCGACGGCCATCATCGCCAGTTTGCCGGACACACGGGGGAATTCGATCAGCGATTTGCCAAATTGCTTGCGGTCTTGGGCATATTGCATGGATATGTCCAATGCGGATTGAGCCACCCCGATCGCACGGGCGGCGGTCTGAATACGGGCGCTCTCGAAGGTCTCCATCAATTGCTTGAAGCCCTTGCCTTCCTCGCCGCCAAGAAGGTTTTCACCCTTCACGTGGAAATTGTCGAAGGCCAGTTCATATTCCTTCATGCCGCGATAGCCGAGCACCTCGATTTCGCCACCCGTCATCCCCTCTGTCGGGAACGGGTTGGCATCATCGCCCGGCGTCTTTTCGGCTAAAAACATGGACAAGCCTTTGTAATCAGACGTTTCTGGGTCCGTGCGCGCCAGTAAGGTCATGATTTGTGTGCGCGTTGCATGCGTGATCCAGGTCTTGTTGCCGGTCACACGGTAATCCTCACCATCCTTGACGGCGCGTGTGCGCAGGCTGCCCAGGTCGGAGCCGGTGTTGGGTTCGGTAAACACTGCCGTCGGCAGGGTTTCGGCTGAGGCCAGGCGGGGCAGCCATTTTTCCTTTTGAGCGTCGGTGCCACCGGCGATGATCAATTCGGCGGCGATTTCCGAGCGGGTGCCCAGGCTGCCGACCCCGATGTAGCCGCGTGACAATTCCTCGGACACGACGCACATAGAGGCCTTGGACAGTCCGAAGCCGCCGTATTCTTCGGGGATGGTCAGCCCGAACACGCCCATTTCTGCGAGCTCTTCGATCACTTCCATCGGGATCAACTCATCCTTCAGGTGCCAATCATGCGCATAGGGTTCAACCTTCTCAACGGCATAGCGGCGGAATTGCTCGCGGATCATCTCAAGCTCTTCGTCCAGCCCGGATACGCCGACCGTATTATTGGCGGATTGTTCCTGCATCAATTCGACCAGACGGCTGCGCGCGGCTTGCGTGTTGCCCCCCTGCGTCAGGGTCATCACGGCCGGTTCCATTAAGGCGCGCATATCGGATTGGCTCAACCCCAGGTCCTGCAACCGCAGGATTTCACCCTGGTTCATCTGGATTCCACCGTAAATCTGCCACAGATATTCGCCAAAGGCGATCTGATGCAGCAATTGTTCGGTCTCTCCAAAGGTTCCTTTTGACTTCAGGTCTTCGGCCCAACGCTGCATTTGGCGTAACGCCTGAGCATAGGTTGCCAGCCACGCAAGGCCATGCGCCGCAGTCTGATGCGCTTCGATCAACGCGCCGGACACCCGGTCACCTTCACTTACCAGTGTTTTTACGCGGGCAGTTGCTGTTTTGAGCACCGCATCAACAGGCCCGAGCGCCTGTCCAGTCATCTCAAGTAGTCCCTCGATCACAACTGTCGTAGCAATGGGCGGTGTCTGTCCATCATGCGGCATCTTTGTCATCCTCTCTAGATCGTCAGTGATGTAGTTCTTTCGCAGTTGCAGCGCAACAAAAATACCAAGAATAATACATTTTTGATTGAATATTTCGCATCAATTCACGTCGTGTTGAGAGGATAGGTCTGCGTTTGGGTGGCGCAAGTGGGTTAGCTGTTAAAAATTACTGCTGGAAAAAGGAAAAGCACCGCTTTCGCGATGCTTCCCAGTCACACTTGTTAACAAGACTAAATGATTAAACGGACGATCTGGTGGCGGGTGCGCCCGCTCACCGAAAGATTTTTTTGTCTGAGGCTTAACCCTGCCGCGCGACAGTCACGCCGGAGACATCCTCGATAAAAGTAACAATGCGCGTCTTTATCGAGTCATCCCGAATTGCGGCAAGTGCTGTGACGATTTCGAGACTTGGGTCCCGTGCCTGCATATTTTCCGCTGATGTATCAATACCTTCAAAGAAGTATGAGGTCGGAACGTGAAGTATGCGGGATAACTCATAAAGCCTGCTGGCGGCGATTCGATTGGACCCGATTTCGTATTTCTGGATCTGCTGAAACGAAAGATTCAATTCCCGAGCGACATCTGTCTGGGACAAACGTCGCATCGTGCGAATCTGTTTCAATCTGCGGCCAACGTGAACATCGACTGGATGTGACATAACTATTTAACACCTCTGGTTGTGACTATGTTCACTCTTCACGGGAATAGCCGACTCGTTCAACTGACTACCTTTTTCTTTTTTTTGATTAAAAATGTTCTGATGCTGGATGAAAAATGTTGCATTAGTGGATGATTTATTTACCATCAACCGCGATGAATAGGATTGTGAACCCTTCTGAAACAACACAAGCGGTAACAAAAACCGCAGAATCTCATGGCCTTTTGCATGAGATGATCCGATCGTTCACGACTCTTGCGAGGACGTTAAATCTTAGTCACGCGGTAAAGGAGTTGGGGAGCACACGCCAAACCCTGCGTCGCCACATAACGCAGCTGGAGGGAATCAAAGGCGTTGCGTTGTTTACGGTAGAAGAGCGGCAGTATCGCTTGACCGAAGAGGGTGAGCGCGCGCTGCCGGAAGCCCTGGATATTCTGGCGCGTGGCAATGCCTGGTTGAATCGTAGCGTGCGCCATGTGGATGGGCTGCAGCTGTTCAATACGACCCTGCCGAACGGCTGGTGTTTTTGGCAACAGCAACATTCGCTCAGTCGGATATGGAATTCCCCCTCCTGCCTCATGCGCGAGACGCTGAGAAGCTGGTCGATGTCTGGCGGGGATATCGAATCACCCATGATGGAACATGTCCGCCCTTATCTGATCGTTTATCGCCATACGATCGCGGGCTGGATATGTGTCGAGTTCGGCGAGCAGTCTTTTTTCGTAAAATGGTTCGGTTGGGCGAAAGCGCGCAGCAGTGTGGGAAGGTCTTTGGGCCGGATGCCGGGTGGGGATGACTTCGCGCGCATGTTGGATCAGCCTTTTCACGAAGTTCAAACCACGCAAAATGTGCGTCTGGATCACGTATTTACACTTGTTCCGCGCGAATCTGACGGAACTTTGCAGCCCGTTAACTATCAACGCTTGATGCTTGGGGGACGATTCCCTGACGGTAGTTTGGCGCTTTATGCTTTGGTCGAGCCATCAGCAGATGTTGAGATATTTGGTCTGGATCAAGGCAAAATTGTGCAACCTTCTGCCGAGATTATGGTAAATTTCGATCCGGTTAACGCAAAATACGAGCGTTAACCACTTAATTAGGCTAGCCTTTGTCTGAGGATGCTCGGCAAAGGAGTTTTGGCATGTCATTTCACAGCATGAACGAAGGGGCGCAATTCGTCGCTACCAGTCGTGATATTTTACTACAAAATCAAATTAAGGTCACAATTGGGTCAGATTTCTTAGAATACCGCAAACTGCTGAGAGAAGAACGGCCGCAGCAGATCATGGGGGCTCCCTTCGATCCGGACATGCACGATCTTAACCATAAAAACGCTTTTTGGCTGGTGGCGCGCGATTCCGACGGGCTCATGATGCACACTCAGGCCTCGCGTCTCATCAATCTCAAGCAGCGCACGCTCAGCGGCTATATGCTCAAACGATTCCGTGATTTCCCCCCGGCAATCCCGGATATTGATCTGAAACGCTCCCGCTATCGCGCGAGCCCGGGTGCGAATCGCATTACCGGAGATGTTGTTTACCACGGCGAGGTCTGGATGGGTGATACGGGTCAATATCGCGGAACCGGGCTGTCCACGGTGTTGGCACGCTACGGCATTCATGAGGCCATGTGCCGTTGGAACCCCGATTATATCTTTGGTTTCATGGCCAGAACAGTTGCCTTTAAAGGGTTTGCCGAGCGTATGGGGTATATGCACAACGAGCCTGGTGCATTGCGGTGGTACCGCAAAGGCAGTGACATGCCGTTGGAGGGCTTTGTCAGCTATCTCAGCAATGAAGACACCAGGTATCTACTGCAGATGCCAGTGGTAGATGTCGTGGATGTCCCCCAACCACAGTCCAAAGCGGCTTAGAAGCCAGACCGTCAAAAGCGCAGGGCAACCGCGATCAACTGATCGCGGCTGCTTTGACCTCATCATCAATGAACGGCAGATACTGCTCGAAATTATCCGAGAACATTTTGACCAGTTTTGCCGCTTGTCGATCATAGCTTTCCGCGTCGTCCCAAGTGCGACGCGGATCTAGCAGGATGTTCGGGACGCCTTTGACATCAACCGGGACATCAAAGCCGAAGTTTGGATCCTTGCGAAACGCGGCATCCGCCAATGATCCATCCAACGCGGCCGTCAGCAGCCCGCGCGTGGCCCTGATCGGCATACGACTGCCGGTGCCGTAAGCACCACCCGTCCATCCGGTGTTCACCAGCCAACATGTCGCACCGTGGGTCGCGATCTTTTCGCGTAGGAGATTGCCATAGACCTCCGGTCGGCGCGGCATGAAAGGTGCGCCGAAACACGTTGAAAAAGTCGGTTCCGGCTCCGTCACGCCACGTTCGGTTCCGGCAACTTTGGACGTGAAGCCGGACAGGAAGTGATACATCGCCTGCGCCGGAGTTAGGCGCGAGATCGGGGGCAGCACTCCAAATGCATCACAGGTCAGCATGATAATGTTCTTAGGATGACCGCCTCGCGCTGAGGCCGAAGCATTTGAAATGTAATGCAAAGGATAGGCGCAGCGCATGTTCGCGGTCAGGCTGTCGTCCTCAAAGTCGAGATCCTTGGTATCCTCATCGTAGGTCATATTCTCGATGACGGTGCCGAATTTTTCCGTGGTGGCATAGATTTCGGGCTCGGCATCCGCGCTCAGGCTGATGGTCTTGGCATAGCAACCGCCCTCAAAGTTGAAAGTGCCCGTGTCTGACCACCCGTGTTCGTCATCGCCGATCAAGATGCGCGCCGGATCGGCCGACAGCGTCGTTTTTCCTGTCCCGGACAGACCAAAGAAAACAGCCGTATCGACCGGATTTCCCGTAGCGTGATTGGCCGAGCAGTGCATCGGCATCACACCCTTGCCAGGTAAAAGGTAATTCAGCAGGGTGAAAACAGATTTTTTGTTTTCGCCAGCGTATTCGGTGCCGCCGATCAATATGAGTTTCTTGTCAAAATTCATCGCGATCACGGTGTCGGATCGACAATTATGACGTTTGGGGTCCGCCTTGAAACTGGGGCAATTTATGACCGTGAAATCGGCGATGAAATGGTCAAGATCTTCGCGGTCTGGACGGCGCAGCATGTGGCGGATAAACAGCCCGTGCCAGGCCAGCTCCGTGATCATGCGCACATTGATCGCATGTTTCGGGTCAGCACCGCCAATCAGATCCTGAACGAAATAGTCCCGCCCTCCCATATGCGCAATCATATCCGCATAAAGCGCGTCAAACCCTTCTGGCGACATCGCGGCGTTGTTTTCCCACCAGATCGTTTCCGTAACACTTGGCGTTTTAACGACATGTTTATCCTTGGGGGAGCGCCCGGTGAATTTCCCCGTCGTGACCAAAAAAGCACCGCCTTTACCCAAGCTGCCTTCGCCTCGGCCAAGCGCTTGTTGGATCAAATCGGGCTCGATCAGATTGTAATAAACGGTTCCGGTCCCGGCGATCCCTTGATCTTCAAGCGTAAAATCTGGGTTTACCCGTCCATGTGTCATCTGTCGTTCTCCTTTTCGGCGCAACAGTTACATGCGCATAGGGGTCTTAACATGACGTTTTTGCAATTGAACAGGACGCTTTGAGTCGTTAGCGCCACCATCGTAGATTTTGTTTTGAGACTTTTAAATATGCGCCGATGGCGGTTCGTGTCGCGCGTTTAACTGGTGCATAATTCAGTCATTAGTAATCAAATTATGACCCCAATACCTTCGAGTGTCGTGCTGATTCGCACTTGATCAGAAGTTTAACGGGTAACGACGCATTCTGTTGTCTGAGACTTCAAACAACAAACGAGCAGTACAAGGAAACGGGCAATGTCAAGAATAGCTTTGGTTGATGATGACAGGAATATCCTGACCTCTGTGTCCATGACGCTGGAAGCGGAGGGCTTTGAGGTTGAAACCTACAACGATGGGCAGGCCGCGCTTGATGCCTTCAACAAGAAGCTCCCCGATATGGCAGTGCTGGATATTAAGATGCCGCGTATGGATGGCATGGATCTGCTGCAACGGTTGCGTCAGAAAACAGCGATGCCGGTCATTTTTTTAACTTCGAAGGATGATGAAATCGATGAGGTGCTCGGCTTGCGGATGGGGGCTGACGATTACGTCAAGAAGCCCTTTTCGCAACGTCTTCTGGTGGAGCGAATTCGCGCGCTTCTGCGGCGCCAGGACGCTGTGGCAGGTGATGTGGTTGCCGACAGTGAAGAAACCAAGGTGATGGAGCGCGGCGATTTGCGTATGGATCCCCTGCGCCACGCGGTCAGCTGGAAGGGGAATGATGTTTCTCTGACCGTGACCGAATTTCTGCTCCTACAGGCGCTGGCCCAGCGGCCCGGTTTTGTGAAATCGCGCGACCAACTTATGGATGTCGCCTATGATGACCAAGTCTATGTGGATGATCGCACAATCGACAGTCACATCAAACGCCTTCGTAAAAAAATGCGAACGGCAGATGACGCATTCTCGGCAATAGAGACCCTTTATGGCATCGGGTATCGGTACAACGGGGAATAAGCAGACAAATGGTTTCGGCCGAGAGGAACTTTATACGCGACATGACGCCTCCGCCGGCTCAAAATGATGGTGTTGATGTTGGGGCCGCTACTGATAGGCCGGATGCGGATGAAAATCGAAGCTCGCACAGGAGCCGCAGCATTTTATTCCTGCGTGCGTCGCCGTTGACGCGTAAGATCATCACGCTGAATCTGATTGCGTTGACGTTTCTTTTTGCTGGCTTCGCTTATCTGAGCTCCTCGCGAGATAGTTTGACGTTGCAACGTGCTCTGTCCCTTGTTTCGGAAGCTGAACTGATCGCAGATGTGATCGAGGCCAGGTTGCCGGTGGATCGTTTCGTTAATCTTGCAACAGATGATACAATCGAGTTAGGCGTGTTGTTGGGCGGCTTGAATTTGCGCAGCGGTGTAGAAGTATTTGTGTTTGATCAATCTGAAACGATGATTGCGAATATTGAAGGCAGCCAGGTTTTTGGTCTGGATTCCAGTACGATACACTCTGAGACCTTTTTGACGGATGGATTGGCGTGGCTCTGGGCAAGGGTTTTGGCCCCACTCAAGCTGGGGAAAGAGGCAGATACCACCCCTTTGGAAGAAAAGTTAAAGCCCTGGGTAGGTGATGGTTTCTCCAAGGGGACACAGATACGCAACGAGTTTGACCTGGCGGGTGGTAAACTGTTCGCCGTAGTGACCCCAATATTACATGATGGAACGGCGATTGGCGTCGTCGCCGTTGCTACTGCCGCGGGAGAAATTGATGGGCTCGTTCGCGGTGAACTTGAGAGCGTGTTGCAAATGTTCTTGATCGCAACCGTGGTTTCAATCGGGCTCAGCTTGGTTTTGGCGTCGACCATCGCCAACCCGTTGTGCGCCCTCGCCGCGGCTGCCGAATTAGGTCGCGACAAAAACGCCCGTAAAATGAAACCCGGGCGAATTCGAATTCCAGACCTGACCGCCCGTCCGGATGAAATTGGTCGTCTGAGTGGCGCATTGCGCGGGATGGTCTCGGCGCTCTACAATCGAATTGATGGCAATGAACAATTCGCCGCCGATGTTGCTCATGAAATTAAGAACCCGCTTGCTTCCCTGAGATCCGCAGTCGGCACGTTGCGCATGGTTAAACGTGAAGATCAGAGAGATCGACTGCTGGATGTTATTGATCATGACGTGCGCAGATTAGATCGTTTGGTGAGCGATATTTCGAATGCATCGCGTCTGGATAGTGAACTGGTCAAGGAAGAAGAGGAAGCTTTCGACGTTCTTCTGACGCTGGGCAATCTGGCGAGACACCTGGGGGAGGAGGCGCAATCAAAAGGGATCTCCTTTGTAACCGATTTTCCGCAGGAACCGATCGCCTTATACGGGTTGGAGGCGCGATTGGCGCAGGTATTTGTCAATTTGATTACCAATGCGATTTCTTTTTGCGAAGAGGGTGATACCATCCGTATCTGGGCGCGTACCAAACAGAACCGGGTCCTGATTGTTGTTGAGGATACCGGGCCGGGCATACCTGATGAGGCATTGGCGAAAATTTTCAATCGCTTCTATTCGCAGCGACCAGAGGAGCATTTCGGTAATAACTCGGGGTTGGGTCTCGCGATATCGATGCAGATTGTAGAGGCACATGGAGGGGTCATCTGGGCAGAAAACATCCGACCGACTGCGGTAGATATCACTTCCGAGCCGTTGGGTGCACGCTTTGTCGTGGGATTGCCGATTTGAAGTTTGATGAAGAGTTCGCCTTTTTCCACTGACGGCGCGGCCATCACGCTGCACGCATCTTGCGTTTCCTATCAGGGAAACGGGGTTATTATTCTTGGCGCATCCGGTACGGGCAAGTCGAGTTTGGCGCTGCAATTGATGGCATATGGTGCCGAATTGGTGGCAGATGATCAAACCACCGTGACGGTGCGCAATGGTCTACTTAGTGCAAGTAGCCCGTCGATTCTCAAGGGGTTGATCGAAGCCCGAGGCGTGGGATTGCTGCGGGCAAACCATCTTCCTGAAACGGAGGTTGGTCTTGTTGTCGATCTAGATCGTCTTGAAACCAAACGGTTACCTGAACTGCACAGGACCAATCTGGCTGGGATCGACGTGGTCTGCCTTCACAAAGCTGATTGCCCCCATTTCCCTGCCGCGATTTTGCATTACCTTCGTAGTGGAAGGTGGAAGCCATGAACGAAGATTCCAATACCACGGCGCGTCGCATTGTCCTGGTCAGCGGGCCATCAGGTGCCGGGCGCTCCAGTGCGCTCAATGTACTGGAGGATGCGGGTTTCGAGGCTGTTGATAATCTGCCGCTGCGTCTTTTGCCTCATCTGTTTGAGGCAGCAGGTCATGACCGACCGCTTGCTTTGGGAATTGATCCCCGCAACCGGGAGTTTTCAACAAATAGCGTTATTGATTTATTGGGGGGGCTGGCGGGTATGCCGGGCCTGGCGGCCGAGCTGCTTTATCTTGATTGCAGCACGGATGTTTTGTTGCGCAGATATTCAGAAACCCGGCGACGACACCCTTTGGCCCCCAACGGTCGCCCTTCCGATGGCATCGCGCAGGAATTGCAGATGCTTGAACCTTTGCGTGCGCGTGCGGATGTGCTCATCGACACAAGTGAGCTCAACATCCACCAGTTGCGGGCTGAAGTGGAGCACTGGTTTGCACCTGAAGGCCAGCGACGGCTGACCGTTTCGGTTCAATCTTTCTCCTACAAGCGTGGATTGCCGCGCAGCGTGGACATGATTTTTGATTGCCGGTTTTTGACAAACCCCTATTGGACGCCCTCTTTGCGCGCACTGAATGGCACCGATGTCGCGGTCAAAAACCATGTCATGGCTGATCTAAGATTTGCGGCGTTCTCTGATAAAGTGTTGGATCTGAGCCTGCTGTTGCTGCCGGCTTATCGCGAAGAGGGAAAATCATACTTTTCAATCGCCTTTGGGTGTACGGGCGGCCAGCATAGATCCGTGGTTATGGCGCAAGGACACGCATTGCAGCTTGCAGAGGCAGGGTGGCAGGTGTCAATAAGGCACCGCGAATTGGACCTGCGAAAGAAAGACGAGGCTTGAGCCGTGATCGGTATCGTAATTGTCGCACATGGCGGTTTGGCTAAAGAATACCTTGCTGCTGTCGAACATGTTGTTGGGACGCAGGTGGGTATCAAGGCGATAGGGATTGATGCAGATCACAATCGCGATGCGAAGGAACGCGATATTTGTGTCGCAGCGGATAGTGTGGATACCGGTGGGGGTGTCGTCATTGTGACCGATTTATATGGTGGGTCGCCATCAAACCTCAGCCTGCTTGCCTGCCAACCTGGAAATCGACGGATCTTGTATGGGGCGAATTTGCCGATGTTGATAAAACTGGCGAAAAGCCGTCAGAAAACAGTTCCTGACGCGGTACGGCTGGCATTGGAGGCGGGTAAGAAATACATCGATAGCCATAACATCAGCCATGATCCGGAAAGTAGATCAAATCCATGACCGACTGCACGTTAAAAATTGTGAATGAAAAAGGGCTGCATGCGCGTGCGTCAGCAAAGCTCGTGGAGGTTGTTGAAGGGTTTGACGCGCAAGCCGAGATATCCAAAGACGGGATGACAGCATCAGCAGACAGCATCATGGGGCTTTTGATGTTGGCAGCGTCCAAGGGAAGCTTTATTGAAGTGAGTACGTCCGGCCCCGATGCCGATGCGCTTGCAGAGGCCCTATCGGCTTTGGTGTCAGACATGTTTGGCGAAGGGCAGTAAGGAAACATGCGCGATTTTGAACGAAATACAGGGTAGCAGGTCTTGGTAGAGAGCACGCAAGACGTAAATGTAGCCCAAGGCGAGTCAGAGCCGGTCAATTTTGCGCAATATGACCGCAGAAGCCTTTCCTATGCGTCGACTTTTGAGGATCCGTGGAAGTCAGCCGTGATCCGGGTGATCGAGGCGTTTACAGGAAAACTGACCATTCTGCGTCTGGTCAAGAAGTTCGAACGCCGCGGCACACCCAAGGGTCAGGCGTTCTGGCGGGCTGCTCTTGACGTGATGGGGATCGACCTCCTTACACCACAAGAACAGCTTGACCGGATCCCCAAAACCGGCCCCGTCATCGTGGTGTCCAACCATCCGCATGGCATGGTGGATGGTATGATTTTCGCCGATCTGATCGGCCGAGTGCGGCCTGACTATCGAATTCTGACCCGATCCCTTTTGACAGTGATTGATGAAGTGGCAGGGTCTTACATGATCCCGGTCCCGTTTCCGCATGACCCCAACGCGCAACGCAAAGGCGTGGAAATGCGCGCGAATGCAATGAAACATCTTAAGGAAGGCGGCGTCGTGGCGCTTTTCCCATCGGGTGGTGTTGCCGCATCCGAGACGTTTTTCGGACCCGCGGTTGAGGCGGAATGGAATGTCTTCACCGCTAAATTGATCCGCCGATCTGGCGCGACGGTTGTTCCTCTCAAATTTCTGGGACAGAATTCACGCGCCTATCAGATTGCGAATAAAATATCGCCAATGTTGCGACAAGGTCTTTTGCTGCATGAAGTCGTCCACTCTTTGAACAAGCCGCAAGCGCCCATCGTGGGGCACCCGTTGTCGAACGATGAGTTGCGCAAATGGGATGATGACCCACGTGGCTTCATGGCCTGGCTGCGTGAGCACACGTTGTCCCTGAAAGACTGACCGCAACAGCACCTAGCGGGTGGGTACCGGCGTGTCGCCTCTGTAATCATAAAACCCGCGATCGGTTTTGCGCCCCAGCCAGCCAGCCTCAACGTATTTTGTCAGCAAAGGGCAGGGCCTGTATTTCGTGTCCGCGAGCCCGTCATGCAGCACGTTCATGATGGCAAGGCAGGTGTCCAGACCGATAAAATCCGCAAGTTCCAGCGGGCCCATGGGGTGATTGGCCCCCAATTTCATTGAGCTATCGATGGATTGAACGCTGCCAACCCCTTCATAGAGCGTATAAACGGCCTCATTGATCATCGGCATCAATATCCGGTTGACGATGAAGGCCGGAAAATCCTCGGCGGAGGCCGCCGTTTTCCCCAGACGGTCCACCACTTTTTTGCAGGCGGCAAAGGTCGGCTCATCCGTTGCGATGCCGCGAATAAGTTCCACCAATTGCATCACCGGTACGGGGTTCATGAAGTGGAACCCCATGAATTTCTCGGGCCGGTCGGTCCGGCTCGCCAGCCGTGTAATGGAGATCGACGACGTGTTCGACGTCAGGATCGTATGCGGTTCAAGATGAGGCAAAAGATCTTCGAAGATCGCTTGTTTGACCGATTCCCGTTCGGTGGCCGCCTCGATAATAAGGTCCACCGTGCCGAGTTCGATCAGATTTGGCGTGGTCTTGATACGTTGCAAAGCCTGCGATTGGTCGTCCTGCGTGATTTTGCCGCGCGAAACCTGGCGCTCCATGTTTTTGGCCATCAAGGCCATCGCCGTGTCCAGCGCATCCTGACTGATATCATTCAGGACGATGTCATATCCGGCCAAGGCCATAACATGCGCAATCCCATTGCCCATTTGGCCTGCACCCACAATCCCGATTGTTTTGATGTCCATCGGACGCCCCTTTTCTTTGGCTCATCCTACGGTGCATGTTCAGTCGGTCGCAAGGTCAAGCGTTCGTAAAAATGCAGATCAAATTGTCGGTTTAACAAAATGTAAGGGCGGGTGGTGCAGATTGAACAGTGGGTGATTTAAGTGAGGTGGGTTTATGACCTATGACGTATTGGGAGCGGGGGCTCTCGATTATGCGCCGTGTCGTTATGGCAATTCGAAATTACTGTTCAGAGGGCCTGAACGTAGGATAGATGTCCCCTATGTTGCCTTTCTTGGCGGTACCGAGACCTATGGGAAGTTTATAAAGTGCCCGTATCCGGCGCTGGTAGAAAGCGATTTGGGCGTAAATTGCATCAATTTCGGCATTTCCAATGCGGGAATTGATGTCATGTTATGCGATCAGATGTTGGGTGACGCTGCAAATGGCGCGGAAGTCACTGTGATTCAGGTGATCGGTGCGCAGAACCTTTCAAATCGTTTTTACACGGTGCATCCCCGGCGCAATGATCGGTTTGTAAGTGCCTCAACACTGCTGATGTCAATATATCCAGAGGTCGATTTCGCGGAGTTTCACTTCACCAAGCACATGTTGAGTTGCCTGCTCGAGGTTTCGACCGACCGATTTTCCGCAGTCAAAGCTGAATTGCAAATGGCCTGGTCGGCACGCATGAAGCTGCTGATGAACCGGATTTCAGGGCAAAAGGTGCTGCTCTGGTTTTCGGATCATCCGCCGCTGGAAGAAGGACCTGTCGGGGTGAACCCTTCGATGGAGAAGGCGCCTCTTTTCGTAACACGAAAGATGCTCAAAGATTTGAACTCGATTGCGGATGGATACGTCGAGGTTGTCGCAACGCCACAGGCGCTTGCAGCGGGTGTTGATGGGATGGTTTTCAGCCAGATGGAAGCCATGGCGGCGGCGGAAATGCTGGGTCCAAAGGCGCATGGCGAGGTGGCGCTAAAGCTAGGTAAGGTTTTGCATTCAATGATATAAAAAGAGCCGCGCAGAGGTTTGCGCGACCCTTACGATTAACAAACTGTTCTCCTAGAACGTTCCGGCTTCAGTATGACACATCCCGGATCGCCTTTTTCTTCGAAATTATCGAATGTCAGACATCTAAAAGAAATGCATGCTTGGGCCAAAACGCCTTATAGTTTCTCAATAAGTTCTGGGACGGCGGTGAACAGATCCGCCACAAGGCCGTAGTCGGCAACCTGAAAAATCGGGGCCTCCTCATCCTTATTGATGGCGACAATGATCTTGGAATCCTTCATGCCCGCAAGATGCTGGATCGCACCCGAAATTCCCACGGCCACGTAAAGATCAGGTGCGACGACCTTGCCGGTTTGTCCGACTTGCCAATCATTGGGGGCGTACCCGGAATCGACCGCCGCACGTGATGCGCCGACCGCTGCGCCGAGCTTATCTGCAAGCTTTTCGATCAAGGCAAAATCATCTTCCGACCCCACACCACGACCACCCGATACAACCACACCTGCAGAGGTCAACTCGGGACGGTCACTGGCCGCGACCTTATCCTCAACCCATTCACTCAATCCGGGGTTGGTCACGGCGGATATCGATTCTACTGACGCAGACCCTCCCTCACCGGCTGCATCAAAGGTCGATGTCCGGAAGGTGATAACCTTGATCGCATCGGCGGATTTCACGGTTTGAACCGCGTTGCCCGCATAGATGGGCCGCTCGAATGTAGTGCCATCCACCACACCCGATGCGTCAGAGATCACCATCACATCGAGCAAAGCTGCCACGCGGGGCATGACATTCTTGGCGTCCGTGGTCGCGGGTGCAACGATATGCTCGTAATCGCCCGAGAGCGAAACGATCAGCGCGGCGGTGGATTCTGCAAGGCGATGACCCAAGGATGCATCCTCAGCCACCAGCACTTTGCTGACACCGTCGATTTTGGCAGCCGCTTCACCAGCCGCCGCAGCCGACCCACCCGCCGCGAGCACAGTGACATCGCCCAGCATTTTCGCGGCCGTAACCGCCTTTGCCGTGGCATCCATTGCCAATTCGCCGTCGGTAACTTCTGCAAGGAGTAGAACAGCCATTACACAGCCCCCGCTTCTTTGAGTTTCGATACCAGTTCATCAACAGAACCGACCTTTATGCCCGCGGCCCGCGTTTCCGGCTCGACGGTTTTGACAATCTCCAGCCGCGGCGTCACATCAACGCCGTAATCGGCGGCGGTTTTCTCCTCCATCGGCTTTTTCTTGGCCTTCATGATGTTGGGCAGTGACGCATAGCGTGGCTCGTTGAGGCGCAAATCCACGGTGATGACCGTGGGCATGGTCACTTTGATCGTCTGCATGCCGCCATCCACTTCGCGGCTGACCACAGCGTGATCGCCTTCAATCGCAACTTCTGAAGCAAAGGTCGCCTGGCTCCAGCCCATCAAAGCGCTCAGCATCTGACCGGTGGCGTTCATATCATTATCAATCGCCTGCTTTCCGCATAGCACCAGACCGGGCTGCTCTTCGTCCACGATGGCCTTGAGGATCTTGGCCACGCTCAACGGCTCGATGTCTTGATGCACATCATCGGCTGCGATCACCAGAATGGCGCGGTCCGCGCCCATCGCCAATGCCGTGCGCAGGGTTTCCTGACTTTGCTTGACACCAATCGAAACCACCACGACCTCATCGGCCTGACCGGCTTCTTTCAAACGGATGGCCTGCTCGACGGAAATCTCGTCAAACGGGTTCATCGACATTTTCACGTTGGCAAGATCAACACCCGAACCATCCGCTTTGACGCGGACCTTTACGTTGTAGTCGATCACGCGTTTGACAGGTACTAGAACCTTCATTGGCGGTTATCTCCTTGGAATTGCGACTCACACAATGCGCAAGTCTGACGTTGTCTGAGAAGTGGTTTACCCAAGGCGGTGCGCATGAAACAGCGTAAAATCGTCATGCCTGGGCACAAGAACGCCGCGTTTCCTATGATTCCACTGGATTGTGGCGAAAATTCCCGATCACGTTCCTTTTCCGCTACTACAAATTTGGCCTAGCGGTTGGCACCGGGCACCCACAAAACATCATCCTTGCCACCGTTATTGGCGTGGCGCGCTGCTACGAAAAACCAATCACTCAGACGGTTCAGATATTTGACGGCCGCCGTATTGATTACTTCCATGCTCGCCAATTCCACGCAAAGCCGTTCGGCGCGCCTTGAGACCGTGCGGCACACATGCATATGCGCAGATAAAGCAGAGCCCCCCGGAAGAATGAAACTGCGCAACGCATCAAGGTTTGCGTTCATCGCGTCAATTTCTGCTTCCAATCGGTCGACTTGAGCGCTGATCATCCGCAAAGGCGGGTATTCTGCTTCGCCGTCCTGCTCGATGTCGGGCCGACAAAGATCTGCGCCCAGATCAAAGAGATCGTTCTGAATGCGGCTTAGCGCGTCGTCCATATCCCCGCGCGCTTGCAGGCGCGCGACACCAACAAAAGAGTTCAACTCATCCGAAGTCCCGTAGGCGGTCACACGCAGCGCATGTTTTGCGACACGGGAACCGTTTCCGAGCGCGGTTTCGCCCGCATCGCCGGTTTTCGTGTAGATTTTGTTCAGAACCACCATGGTTTGTTTACCTCTTTTTCAGCGCAAAAGCACATAAGCAACGATCAGGCAGACGGCCACGAATTGCGCTCCGAGCCTGTATCGCATCAACTTGTTCGAGTTCTTCTTATTGAACGCGCCGCCTTTGGCGAATCCACCAAGACCCAGCATCAAGACAATCACCACAGCAATACAGGCGATCACGGCGATTATGAATATTGTGTCACCCACGGCATTCTTCCTTTTCGATCCCAGCCGCACATGTAGGCGGGCAATTGACAAAAGCGAACCGCTTTTTGTGTTTTCCCGACCCTAGGTGCGCGAAAGAACCCAATCGAGCGCCCGCGTCGGCAGCAAGCGGCGCAATATCCCCATAAGATAGGTCGGTGTCGTGACATAGTACCGCGGATTAGGGCGCGGGTCATCCACGGCCCGGATGAGCTTGCTCAAAACAGCATTTGCAGGCAATTCAAAAGCATCGGGTCCGCGCGTTTCATAGAGGCGCTTGTTCAGCCCGGTTTCATATTGCACGCGGCGCACGGAGTTGCGCCAATCAACCCAGCGTTCGAAATGACGCGCTGAGTTCTGACGGATTTTCGATGTCACGGGGCCCGGTTCGATCAGGACAATATGGATGGGCGTGTCGCGCATTTCGATGCGCAGCGTGTCCGTCAGGCCTTCGAGGGCGTATTTCGTGGCATTATACGCCCCGCGCCAGGGCAGTGTGATGAAGCCCAGAACAGAGGAGCATTGAATGATGCGGCCATGCCCCTGGGCGCGCATAACCGGGATGACGGCGCGCGTTAGCTGGTGCCAGCCAAAGAAATTGACCTCGAAAATGGCCCGTAATGCGTCCGTTGGCAGATCTTCGACCGCCCCCGGTGTGCCATGTGCGCCATTGTTGAAAAGCACGTCCAAACGGCCACCGGTTGCGGCCAGAACCTGCGCGAGGGCGGCGTCAATACTCGCAGGGTCCGCGTAGTCCAGTTGTGGGCTTTCAAACCCCTCCATGCGCAGACGTGCGCAATCCTCCGGCTTGCGACAGGCGGCAAACACCCGCCAACCGCGCGCTTTGAGGCCCACCGCGCAGCAATATCCGATGCCCGAAGAGCAGCCGGTGATCAGTATGGTTTTTTGCGTCATGGGGTCTTTCGAGATCGATCGCGCAAAGCAATGACGATTGCGGCGAGGCTGTGCAAGCCTATCCGTTGCTGAGCAGGTAGTCCGCGATCCAGCCCTCCGGCCCACCGGAGACAGCGCGTAATTTCACCCAACCCGTGCCATCGTCCTGAAGTATTTCGACTTCTGTATTGCGTTGCAGCTTGGATACTACATCAAAGCCCGTTCCCGGTCCGCCGCGCATATTCACCACTGCGGCCGACACAAAGCGGATGTCGCGGGGCGCTGACACACTTTGGGAAGAGGCCTGCGCGCGTGATCCGGAGAAAATAATGCTGGGCAAAACCTCATCTTCATCCGGGGTCGCGTCAAAAGTCACAGTGGTCGCGCCGACGATGGAGGGCGATGTGAGCGGCGCAAGCGGCTCTGGTTTGGCGAGGATGGTTGGTGGCGGCGCTGGTTCCTGGGCGCTCAATGCATCATCAAATGATGTTAAACTAAGCGAAAGACGCGTCACTGTGGGGGCATCATCGCTCGATGCCGCCGCGATGGCCTGCATTTTGTCGTGTGAAGATGCGAGAGGCACATCAGGATCCGCCCGCGCGATCACGGCGGCGTCGCGTGCCGCAATGGGATCGAAATCGGCACCACCGCTGATCTCGTAAAACCCCAGCGCCAAAAATGCAAAACTAACTAAAATGAATCGATTCATAACTCTATCCCGCCCAACTTCCTGTCTGCCTAACACAAAACTGAGGGATTTGGATCCTTAACAAATAATAATGGTTTCCGGTGGTGTGGTCATTGCTGTTGCGGTGCGGGGTCTTCAGGTCGCGCCGAGGTCTTACGATTCCGTCATATCGCGCTTGTTCGGCGATGTCCGGAACGATAGACAGCTTCTGATGGCCGATGATATTGACACTCCCGACATGCCCGCCGCTGACCTGTCCGAACCCTTGCGTCGGGCTTTGGGCGAGCGTTACCTGACCTATGCGCTCAGCACAATCATGCATCGCGCCCTGCCGGATGCGCGCGACGGGCTCAAACCGGTGCACCGACGAATCCTCTTTGCGATGCGGGAATTGCGTCTGAATTCAACGGGCGGCTTTCGCAAATCCGCGAAGATTTCCGGTGATGTGATGGGCAACTATCATCCGCATGGGGACGCCGCGATTTATGACGCGATGGCCCGGCTGGCGCAGGATTTCAACGTGCGCTACCCGCTGGTCGATGGCCAGGGGAATTTTGGCAACATCGACGGGGACAACCCCGCCGCCAGCCGATATACCGAAGCCCGCATGACCGCCGTGGCCGAGGCGATGCTGGATGGGTTAAACGAGAACGCCGTTGATTTTCGTGAAAACTATGATGGTACGCTCACCGAGCCGGTCGTCTTGCCTGCGCAATTCCCCAATCTGCTGGCCAATGGGTCGAGCGGGATCGCCGTCGGCATGGCGACCAATATTCCGCCGCATAACATTTCGGAACTCTGTGACGCCTGTATCCATCTGATCAAAACGCCGGATACGCGCGATGATACGCTGTTGAAATTTGTGCCGGGTCCGGACTTCCCGACCGGGGGGGTGATCGTTGAGCCGCCGGAAAATATCGCGACGGCCTATCGCACCGGGCGGGGATCGTTCCGGTTGCGGTGCCGCTGGGAGATCGAGGACCTCGGGCGCGGTCAATGGCAGATTGTTGTCACCGAAATCCCGTATCAGGTCCAGAAATCCAAGCTGATCGAAAAGATCGCCGAACTGATCCAGACCAAGAAAATCCCGATTCTTGCCGATGTACGCGACGAATCCGCTGAAGACGTGCGCATGATCATCGAACCGCGCTCGCGCTCGGTGGATGCGGATGTGCTGATGGGTATGTTGTTTCGCAATTGCGATCTTGAGGTGCGCTTTTCGCTCAATATGAATGTGTTGATCGACGGTTTGACGCCCAAGGTGTGCTCGATGAAAGAGGTGTTGCGCGCCTTCCTCGATCACCGTCAGGAAGTTCTGATCCGCCGCTCCCAGCATCGGCTGGAAAAGATCGATCATCGCCTCGAGGTGCTCGAAGGCTTCATCATCGCCTTTCTCAATCTGGACCGTGTGATCGACATCATCCGCTATGACGACGATCCCAAGGCCGCCTTGATGCGCGAGGATTGGGGCAAGACGCATGCCCGCGCGATGAGCGAGGCCGATTACGTTTCGCCCACTCCGGGCGATGGCGAGTTGAGTGAGGTGCAGGTTGAGGCGATCCTGAACATGCGTCTGCGGTCGTTGCGCCGGTTAGAGGAAATGGAGTTGCTGCGCGAGCAATCCGCGCTGATGGAGGAACGCGCGGGGCTCGAAGACCTGTTGGAAAACCCTCAACTTCAATGGGATAGCATCACAGCACAGCTGCGCGAGACCAAGAAACAATTCGGCAAGGATTACGCGGGTGGCGCGCGCCGTTCCACCTTTGCCGAAGGAGCGGTGATCGAAGAGGTTCCGATCGAGGCGATGATTGACCGCGAACCCATCACGGTTGTTTGTTCTCAAATGGGCTGGGTGCGCGCGATGACAGGGCATATTGATCTGACCCGCGAGCTGAAATTCAAGGACGGCGATGCGCCGCGTTTCATATTCCACGCGGAAACGACCGACCGGCTGCTCGTATTCGGCTCAAACGGGCGTTTTTATACGGTTTCGGCGTCTAATCTGCCGGGCGGCCGCGGCATGGGCGAGCCGTTGCGATTGATGGTGGATCTCCCGAATGAGGCGGAAATCGTTACGATCCTGACCCATCAGGCGGGACGCAAATTGCTTGTGGCTTCCAACGCCGGTGACGGGTTTGTGGTGCCGGAGGATGATGTGATTGCGCAGACGCGGTCCGGCAAACAGGTGTTGAATGTGCGCGGTGAAACGCGGGCCTTGGTGTGTAAGCCGATTGTGGGTGACGCCGTTGCCGTGGTGGGTGAGAACCGCAAGGTGCTGGTCTTCGGGTTGGATGAGCTGCCCGAAATGGGCCGCGGCAAGGGCGTGCGTTTGCAAAAATACAAGGATGGTGGTCTGAGCGATGCATCCACCTTCAACCGCGCCGAGGGCCTGAGCTGGCTTGATCCGGCAGGGCGGACCCGGACGGAGACCGAACTGGCGGAATGGGCGGGCAAGCGCGCCAGCGCGGGTCGTATGGCACCGCGTGGTTTCCCGAGGGATAATAAATTCACCTGAACTTAGAGTTTTTATTGCGTTGGCCGTCGGGTTTTGTCCCTCAAAGCCCGCTTTGCACGTGTCAGAAGAACCACCAACCCAGTCGCCGATACCGAGGTGTCCGAGGCGATCTTTGGGAATGTCGGAAACATGGTGGCGTTCCGCGTCGGGGTCAAAGCAGCACCGCTGCTGGCCCGCATGCTGGCACTGTTTTCTGCCGCTGATTTGCAGAACCAGCCGAACCATCGCGCCAGTGTTCAGGTCATGGCGCGCGATGAACGATTGTCGCCGTTCTCGGCGTCGATGTATCCACCGTATTGGTCAGCGGCATAAGGTGGCTGCTAGGCTTGGATATTACTGCGCGTATTCTGAGGGGATGACCCACTTTGATCCATTCGAAGAGCGCATGTCAGAAGAGCAATTCGACGCATACCTGCAATTATGCAAGGAGATTTTTTTAGACATGCAAGCCGCAGGATCTTGGCCACGGTCATCGACGACCTTGTCCCAGTAGCAATATGGCCAGCCGTAGAATCCACCATCCACGACAGAAGTCAGATAGTCCGGTGGCGTTTCATCCCCAAGCCCATCTCTTTCATTTACCACGGTCCAGAGTACGCCAGTCGATGGTTCCCACGCTGTTCCGACAGCGTTGCGCAGATCGGTTGCAAAGATACGCGCCTTCCCGGTTGCCACGTCCAGTTCCCAGATCGCGGCGCGCCCCACTTCGACCTCCATTCCCTGGTCCGCGATATTGCTCAGGGAGCCAACACCCGCGTAGATCTTTGTCTTGTCCGGCGAGACGATCAGGCTGCGCGTCCAATGGCCGTGGGGTTTGAAGTCAACCAAGGTCTCTCCGTTGCCATTGAGTTGAGTTGCGCCGTCATCGTAATCGAACACTTTGATTCCGTCGGTGTTGCCAAGGTAAAATCGGTTGCCGACGAGTGCCATTCCAAACGGCTGATTTTGATTTTCCACAAAAACATGTCGGTTTTCTGCGACGCCATCTTCGTCTTCATCCCGCCAAAGTGTCACTCTGTTCGCACTCTTCCCAATGGCCTTCACCCGTCGCATCGTCGCCTGCGCGGCGTGATCCATCAGCGTTTTCGGAGGTCCCGCTTGTTCCTTTGATTCCGCAACCAGAACGTCACCGTTAGGAAGAACCTCAATCCAGCGCGGGTGATCAAGTCCCGTGGCGAATGCATTCACCTTCAATCCATCTGCGCAAGTTGGCAGTCTTCCGTCTTTCCAACCTTCTGCAGCGGGCATTTTGATTGTCATGATACCCTGACGCCGTGCGTCAGGAATTTCGGGCTGCAACCCCACCGCCTGGTGCGTTGGAGCGTTGATGCGACGCATGGCGGCAACGGTCCCACCGACGAGCGATGTTGCTTTCGCGAGTAAGTTCATTTGCCCTCGTGTTTAAAACGTTGTTAAGCCCAAGATTGAGTTGTAGCTTAACGGCACCTGCTACGGACTTGAAGACGCGACCTCAGCAGGCAACCGGGCACTCAAGTGCAACGTGGTTACAAATTTGCACTGCATTGGAATGCTTGTGGTTTTTTCGTTTTTTGGTTGGCTTAATCTGTCCGCATACGTAGTGTTCCTGATTGCTGCACGAACTTGCCTCGGGAACAGGCCATCTGACAGGCAGTGATCTGGCCAATTTATAGGATGGATACCCCGCAAAACTCTCAATGTCTCTCAGCGGCGCAACCACTGACCTGACTGGATGCATTAAAAGGACAATATAACATGCCTGACATTACCCAAAAATACTGGAACACCGAAACAAACGCTATCATGGCTCTGCCAGCAGACCGCCCGCACAGGCCCGCCAATGCGGAAACGACCATCGCCACCGTTACATCCGCCATCTCCGCAATGTCGCCAGTCATGGCTTTGGGATGCTAAAATTCTTCTCCGCCTATGAGGATTGGAAGAAGACGCGGGCAGCACAGACCAACAATAAGAACGCGCTCATTTGGTCTGCCCAACAGGTGCGCCCTGAGGTGGCTGTAACCATTGGTCTCCTTCAAGACCGCCACCTTGAAAACACGGGCAAGGAAGTCAGCCGTGCTGAGGTGATCAACGCCTTGGTGGCATCGGGTCTCCCAGTGATGTCAGTGCCTCTTCCACGTATTGCTCAGGGGTGCGCTCTAATGAGCCTGAACGGGTATCCGAGACCAAGCGTTGAAAAGCATCCATTAGGGCTGCATGTTCGCGGACCAAGGCAACACCCTCCGCCTGTCTGCTCATTGCGGCTTGAAAGAACGTCTTAGGAATTACCTTACGGAGGTCTTGAGGAATTCTTCTGCGAAAGGTTTTACGCCCGCTTTTGATCACAACATGTTCAAGCTTCATAAGCACCGCCATAGTCAATGTATCCCCATTGTATCCCGAAATGTATCCGATGAAAGAGGAGAAGTGCCTGTAATGCTTGAAAACAATAGGCTTTTAGCCTATAAAATGGTGCCCAGGGGACGTTGTGAACCTAGTTGTTGTACCCCACTAAATATTATATTTATCAATTAGTTAAGGAGTATCAATATTATAATTGTTGCGGGAATTGTTGCGGGATTTTCAAGTCTGAAGGCTCATCGATCTGAATAAGGTTGTAGCTCATAATAAGGTGTATGTGATTCACTAAAGACTTTGAGTATATCCTGTGCAAGCGTGGATGGTTTGAGGATCAAGACTGGCAAAAAGTGATTGACAAGTTGGTTTGAATCGCACACTTGATACTCACTAGACTTTCTGAATCACAGAGCCTAGAGTGTGAGGGCCAAATCTAGAAGTTGTATGCGCCTACCTATTGATCACTACAGTTTCGACAAAAACGTCGACTATCACTACAACAAGTTTCCGCCGACATCGTTGGACTACGAAAAGCTGTTTGGTCCAATGGGGGACGCACGCGATGCCTTGGCAAGATATGACCAAACCCTCCTAGGGCTTCACAACAGCGACTTCTTAGTTAGTCCTTTGCGCAGACAAGAAGCCGTGGTTTCGTCGCGGATGGAAGGAACTATTTCGACGATTGACGAAGTTTTAAGGTACGAAGCTGACTCAGATGAAGATGTGGGACCGGCAGATGTGAGGCCAACGACGCTTGAAGTGGCGCTTTACTCGGCCGCCCTGAAAAGAGCGCAAAGAAGCGTGGAGGACGGATATCCAATAAACGAGCATTTGATACGTTCGGCGCACAAGACGCTGCTTGGTTTTGGGCGCGGCGCAACGAAAAACCCGGGGCAATACAAAACAGACCAAAATTATGTTGGGGATGATGCTAGGCGCGAAGTGTATTTCACTCCTATATCACCCGGGCAGCTAGCGCCGTCTATGGAGAAACTAGTCGACTTTATGAACGGTGGTGCCCTGCCGCCCCTTCTAAGCGTCGCAATATCTCACGTAGAGTTTGAAGCGTTGCATCCGTTCAATGACGGAAATGGCAGAATCGGCCGTATGATTATTACTCTATTGCTCTGGAAAAAGGGGCTAATAAGCGAGCCACATTTTTACATCAGCGCATTCTTTGAAGAGCGAAAAGTCGAGTATATTGAACGTATGCGTCAAGTTTCGGCTTCAGGGGATTGGACCGGTTGGTGTGCGTTCTTTTTGGAAGCGATCGCCGAACAAGCTCAACACAATTTGGAAACTGCAAAGTCCATCGCCAGCCTGTATGAAGAGATGAAACCGGTATTCAGAGAGACCCTCAACTCTCAGTGGGCGCCATTTGCTCAAGACTTCATTTTTGGAAGCCCGGTATTCAGAAACAACAGGTTTACAACACGAGCTGGAATACCCAAGCCCACTGCTGTTAGACTTTCACGTGCCTTAATGGATGCGGGACTATTGATGGAGCTAGAACCCGCGTCTGGACGTCGTGCGGCACTTTATGCATTTGAGCCACTCATTCGGTTAATCCGCACCTAACCCATCTTAACTCAGTGACAGTACTGTTAGTCAGCATGTTGCGGGAAGTGTTGCGGGTTTTGGTGCAAATTCGCCCGCGGGAATCGAACCTAAGAAATTTTTATCAATAAAATAAAATACTTACAAAAATAATGGTGCCCAGGAGAGGACTCGAACCTCCACACCCTTGCGAGTACTAGCACCTGAAGCTAGCGCGTCTACCATTCCGCCACCTGGGCAGGTGAACTGACGCCAGCGTTTAAGCTGAAGCCTGAGGGGTGTCAAACGAAAACTCGCTCTATATTACTCCGCGAAACGACCCAAAATAAAGCGCCGAATCTTCATATTCTGGCAAGCGACTATGTGTTTTCATACGCAGGCCTGCGCTCAATTGCACCTTGTTTTGCGAAGTTTGCGCAGGTACATCGAATGCAAGTGGATAAGTTGGAGCGAGCAATGCCAAAACTGGTGACGATCTATGGTGGTTCGGGTTTTGTCGGGCGCTATATCGCGCGGCGCATGGCGAAAGCTGGTTGGCGTGTGCGTGTCGCTGTGCGCCGTCCGAACGAGGCGATGTTCGTTAAACCTTACGGCGTGGTCGGTCAGGTCGAACCGGTGCTGTGCAACGTGCGCGATGATGCGTCGGTGCAGGCAGTCATGAAAGGCGCAGATGCCGTCGTGAATTGTGTCGGGATCCTTGCAGAAACAGGCAAGAACCAGTTCGATACGGTACAGGCCGAGGGTGCGACACGGATCGCCCGGATCGCGCGAGAGCAGGGCGTGGATAGGGTGGTGCACATTTCAGCCATTGGTGCTGATGCGGCGTCGGAAAGCCTCTATGCGCAGACCAAGGCGCGGGGCGAGGCGGGTGTTTTGGAGCATTTCCCCGATGCTGTCATTCTGCGCCCGTCGATTGTTTTTGGTGCCGAAGATCAATTCTTCAATCGCTTTGCTTCCATGAGCTGTCTGGGACCAATCCTGCCCGTTGTCGGAGCAGATACCCGCTTTCAACCGGTCTATGTCGATGATGTTGCTCAGGCGGCTGAACGTGCGCTGACGGGCCCGGTGGCTTCCGGCATCTATGAATTGGGCGGCCCGGACATCGCGACATTCCGGGCGTTGATGCATCAGATGTTGAAGGTCATTCACCGGCGCAAATTGGTCATTAACACCCCATTTTTTGTTGCGAGGTTGATGGGGTTTGGGTTCGATATGTTGCAGAAACTGAGCCTCGGTTTATTTACCAACACATTGATTACACGCGATCAGGTGCGCAATCTGTCAAATGACAATGTCGTCGGTGAGGGCGTCAAAACCTTTGCAGATATCGGGATCAGGCCAATTTCAATGTCCTCGGTCTTGCCGGATTACCTGTGGCGGTTTCGCCCGTCCGGACAATACGACGCGATCAAGAAATCTGCCCAAAACCTGCGACCCTAGACGTAGGCATAGATCAGTAAGACGATTCCCAATATGATCCTGTAGATCACATAGGGCGTGAAGCTGACGCTGCGCAGTAAACGCATCATTAAAATCAGGGCAATCAGCGCGGCGAAAAAGGCAAATACCGCCGCGATGAGACCATCCCGCGCGATGGCCCAATCCGCCTCTTGCACCACATCGACGCTGAGAAGCAGGCCGGAGGCTGCGATTGTGGGGATGGACATCAACATGGACAATTTCGCGGCGTCTTCGCGCGCATAGCCCAAGCGGCGCGCGGCGGTGATGGTGATGCCGGATCTGGATGTGCCCGGGATCAGTGCGAGGACCTGAGCGAAGCCCATGAGAACGGCATCCTTGAGCGTCCAATCGGAGGCTTTTTGTTCGGTTTTGCCTGTCTTGTCAGCCCAGTAGAGCACAATGCCGAACCCGAGCATCGTCCAGCCTATCACGGTCACGGAGCGCATTGCCTCGTCTAATCCGCTGAGTTTGATGGCGGCACCGGCGAGTATCACGGGCACGGTGCTTATCGCGAGACAAAGCGCCAGAAAGGCCCCCTTCGTATCAACGCGTCCACGCAGTAATCGCATCGTGCCGTTGAGTGCGATTTTCACATCCGCCCAGAAGTAAGTGACCACTGCAAAGAGAGTGCCAACATGCACCGCGACGTCAATGGCAAGTCCCTGATCCGGTCCCCCGGTCAGGGCGGGCAGGAGCACCAGATGGCCCGAAGAGCTGATGGGGAGGAATTCCGTCAGGCCCTGAATGGCGGCGACAAGGAAGAGCTGGAATAAGGTCATCAAAAAGGTTCCGGGCTATCGCGGTTTCCTGTGGTATAAAGCGAGGGAATCAAAAGAAAAGCGCCAATAAAGGACCGATATGGACCTTTAAATGCTCTGATTTTTCTAATTTTTCCACCATGGACTAAAAATATACATATATAGGGAAGTAATCCTGACTTTATTTCCTGTTTTGGTTCGCGTAAGGCTGCGCATCTGAGTTCGTGGAGGAATTGATCGATGTCCGGACAGCCCATGTTGAAATTCGTGACCGTTGAGCGGGATATGCCCGAGAAACGTACAGCAGATATGCGCCGGGAAGATTTCAATGAAATCTACGCGGAGTATGCTGAGGCCAAGGCGAAGGAGCAATCCAGCCGGTGCAGCCAATGCGGCGTGCCTTATTGTCAAAGCCATTGCCCCCTGCACAATAATATCCCCGACTGGCTGCGGTTGACGGCGGAAGGGCGCTTGCGTGAAGCCTATGAGGTCAGCCAGGCGACCAATACCTTCCCGGAGATTTGTGGCCGTATTTGTCCGCAGGATCGCCTGTGCGAGGGCAATTGCGTGATCGAAAAATCGGGCCATGGCACGGTGACCATTGGGGCCGTGGAGAAATACATTACCGACACGGCCTTTGATCAAGGCTGGGTGCTGCCGATTGCGCCCACACAAGAACGCGCGGAAACTGTGGGTATCATTGGTGCCGGTCCGGGTGGCTTGGCCGCCGCTGACGTTCTGCGCCGCGCGGGCGTGCAGGTGACGGTCTATGACAGCCATGATCGGGCGGGCGGATTGCTGACCTATGGCATCCCCGGTTTCAAGCTGGAAAAAGACATCGTGATGCGCCGCAATGCGCAATTCGAAGAGGGTGGCGTTAAGTTTGAGCTCAATACCACGGTCGGCAAGGATATCAGTTTTGCGGATATTCGAGCGCAACATGATGCGGTGATCATCGCCACAGGTGTTTATAAATCAAGGGAAATTGAAGCGCCGGGCGTCGGCGGCAAGGGCCTTGTGCGGGCGATTGATTTCCTGACGGCGAGCAACCGCAAGAGCTTTGGCGACACCGTGCCGGAGTTCGATTCCGGTGAGTTGAACGCGGAAGGCAAGCGCGTTGTTGTGATCGGCGGGGGCGACACGGCGATGGATTGCGTGCGCACGTCGGTGCGCCAGGGCGCGACGTCGGTGAAGTGCCTTTATCGTCGCGACCGCGCCAATATGCCGGGCAGCCAGCGCGAGGTTCAGAACGCCGAGGAAGAGGGCGTGGTGTTTGAATGGCTCTGTGCGCCCAAAGGGTTTGTGGGCGATCCCGTGACCGGTGTTATGGTGCAGAAAATGCGTCTGGGTGCGCCGGATGCCACCGGGCGTCAGGCCCCGGAAGTGATCGAGGGTGCGGATTATGTTGAGGGTGCGGACATCGTGATCATGGCGCTGGGCTTTGAGCCCGAAGCCCTGCCGACCCTTTGGGACCAGCCCGATTTACCGGTCACGCGCTGGGGCACGATCAAGGCGGAGTTCACCAGCGGCGCGACCGACCTTGAGGGCGTCTATGCGGTGGGGGACATCGTGCGCGGCGCATCATTGGTCGTCTGGGCGATCCGGGATGGGCGTGATTGTGCCGAGGCGATTTTGGGCCGGTTTGGCGCTGCGGCACTGGCGGCAGAATGAGGGTCACGGCCTGTACACCTCCTGTGCACCGATGCTGTGCACCGCCCGCACGGGTCTTGCGTACTAGGGCGCAGCTGCTGACCTTTCGGGCAGAGGATGTGATATGAACGATGCGGCGATGCTTGAAGGGCGCTGCCTTTGCGGCGCGGTCACCATCAAGGTGCATGCGCCGAACCCGCGCTTGCGGGCCTGTCATTGCGGCATGTGCCGCCAACATACCAGCGGGATGTTCATTTCGGTGGATACCGAGCAGGAAGGCATGGTGATTGAAGGTCCCGGCATAAGCTTTCGCTCCTCGGAATGGGCGGAACGCGGTTTCTGCGGCACCTGCGGATCAACACTTTGGTATGGCACCGTTCATGACGGCGCACGTCATCTGGCCGCAGGGCTGTTTGAAAATGCCGCCGGTGGCGAGATGAAGCTGGAATTTTTCGCGGATCAATGTCCGCAGGGCTACGGGTTGCGCGGGGATCACCGCAGGCTAAGCACTGAAGAGACAATTGCGATGTTTAGCGGGGATGACGCATGACGGATGCAGCGGCGAGAGACGCCCTGATTGCACCACACCGGCGCACCGGCCGACTTTCGGGCCGGTGCCTTTGCGGTGCGGTCAGCATCGAGGTTGACGGCAAGTATGTCGCGGCGATCGGTGCCTGCCACTGCGTCATGTGCCAACGGTGGAGCGGGATGCTGTTCGGCTCCTTTGTGGCTGAGACGCAGGGGGTCGCGGTCACGGGGCCCGTGCGCAGCTATGTCTCCTCCTCCTTCTCAGAGCGGGGCTTTTGTGAGACCTGCGGCAGCCCAATCTGGCTGAGGGCCACTGACCGGGATGAACCGGAGATCGAGCTTTTTCCGGGGCTTTTCAAAGAAGCAGCGGATTTTGCGCTTCTGTCCGAAATCTACACAGACCTTGCGCCGAATTATGCGTGCCTCAAGGGTGAACACATCCGCAGAACACGGGCCGAGGTACAGGCCAAACACCCCTTTGTTGAAGGAGACAACTGATGACCACATATGATGACGCATGGGTTGCACGCGAAGAAGCCAAACGCAGCCTTATGGCGGAAAACGGTCTTTATGATACCTCCGAGGAGCATTCCTCCTGTGGCGTCGGTCTTGTAGTGTCCATTGACGGCAAGAAAAGCCGTGGTGTTGTGGAAAACGGCATCAAGGCGCTGAAGGCGATCTGGCACCGGGGTGCGGTGGATGCGGATGGCAAGACCGGGGATGGTGCGGGCATCCACGTGCAAATTCCGGTCGATTTCTTTTACGATCAGGTTAAACGAACGGGCCACGCGCCGCGCAAAGGCGAGTTGATCGCTGTGGGGCAGGTGTTTTTGCCGCGCACCGATTTTGGTGCGCAGGAAACATGTCGCACAATCGTGGAAACTGAAGTGTTGCGCATGGGCTATTACATCTATGGCTGGCGCCATGTGCCGGTGGATATTTCATGCCTGGGTGATAAGGCCAATGCGACCCGGCCCGAGATCGAACAGATCCTGATCTCCAACGCCAAGGGCGTGGATGAGGACACATTTGAGCGCGAACTTTATGTGATCCGGCGGCGCATTGAAAAGGCGGCTTTGGCCGCACAGGTGCCGACATTATATATTGCTTCGATGTCGTGCCGGTCGATCATTTACAAGGGTATGATGCTGGCCGAACAGGTGGCGGAGTTTTACCCCGACCTGATGGATGAGCGTTTCGAGAGCGCCTTTGCGATTTATCACCAGCGCTATTCCACCAATACATTTCCACAATGGTGGTTGGCGCAGCCGTTCCGCATGTTGGCGCATAACGGCGAGATTAATACGCTCAAGGGCAACCTGAATTGGATGAAAAGCCATGAGATCCGCATGGCATCCAGTGCGTTCGGCGATATGGCCGAGGATATCAAGCCCATCGTCGCGGCGGGATCATCCGATAGTGCGGCGTTGGATGCCGTTTTCGAGGTCTTGGTGCGCGCGGGGCGCAATGCGCCGATGGCCAAAACCATGCTGGTCCCCGAAAGCTGGTCGAAACAGGCGATTGAATTGCCGCAGGCCTGGCGCGATATGTATTCCTATTGCAACTCGGTGATGGAGCCCTGGGATGGTCCGGCGGCGTTGGCGATGACCGATGGGCGTTGGGTTTGCGCGGGGCTGGATCGCAACGGGCTGCGGCCGATGCGATACGTCGTGACGAAGGCTGGCATGCTGATCGCGGGTTCCGAGACCGGCATGGTGCCTTTGAACGAGGCCAATGTGGTTGAAAAAGGCGCGTTGGGTCCGGGGCAATTGCTGGCTGTGGACATGAAAACCGGCGAATTGTTCCATGACAAGGCGATCAAGAACAAGCTGGCGGCCTCCCAACCCTTCGGTGATTGGGTGGGCAAGATCAATGATCTCGAAGAGGCGTTGGGCCATGTGACCGAAAAGCCAATTTTTACCGGGGGTGAGCTGCGCAAGCGGCAGGTGGCGGCGGGTTATACCGTGGAGGAGCTGGAGCAGATTCTGGCCCCGATGGCAGAGGACGCCAAAGAGGTACTGGCCTCGATGGGGGATGATACCCCGTCGGCTGTCTTATCCGGGCAATACCGCCCCTTGAGCCATTTTTTCCGCCAGAATTTCAGCCAGGTGACCAACCCGCCTATTGATTCCTTGCGTGAATTCAGGGTGATGAGCCTGAAGACACGCTTCGGGAACCTCAAGAACGTGCTCGATGAGGACAGCAGCCAGACCGAGATTCTGACGCTGGACAGCCCCTTCATGGGTAATGCGCAGTTTCAGGAACTCACCACGCATTTCAACTCGGAACTGGTGACGCTGGATTGTACCTTTACCCCCGGCGGCGAAACCTTGAGCGCGGGGCTTGAGCGTATCCGGGCGGAGGCCGAAGACGCAGTGCGGTCCGGTGCCGGGCATATCGTGCTGACCGATCAGCTGTCGAATGCGGATAAGGTTGCTATGCCGATGATCCTGGCGACCTCAGCCGTGCACAGCCATCTGGTGCGCAAGGGTCTGCGCACCTTTACCTCGATCAATGTGCGCTCAGCCGAATGTGTGGATCCGCATTATTTCGCGGTGCTCATTGGAGCGGGGGCGACCATCGTCAACGCCTATCTCGCTGAGGATTCATTGGCGGATCGGATTGAACGCGGTCTGCTTGATATGACGCTGACCAAGGCGATTGATCGTTACCGTGTGGCGATTGATCAGGGCTTGCTCAAGATCATGGCCAAGATGGGCATTTCGGTTATTTCCTCCTATCGCGGCGGGCTCAATTTCGAAGCGGTGGGCCTGTCCCGTGCGATGGTGGCGGAATATTTCCCCGGCATGACCAGCCGGATTTCGGGCATCGGCGTGATCGGCATTCAGCGCAAAGCCGAAGAGGTTCACGCGCGGGCCTGGGGGGCGGCTTCCTCCGTGCTGCCCATCGGTGGTTTTTACAAGGCGCGCAAATCCGGCGAGACCCATGCCTGGGAAGCGACCTCGATGCATATGATGCAGATGGCGTGCAACAAGGCCTCTTATGAGATGTGGAAGCAATATTCGGCCAAGATGCAGAGCAACCCGCCGATCCATTTGCGCGATCTGTTGGAGATCAAACCGCTGGGCAAATCGATTCCGTTGGAGGAGGTCGAGAGCATCACCTCGATCCGCAAGCGTTTCGTCACACCAGGCATGTCGCTTGGGGCGTTGAGCCCTGAGGCGCATAAGACGCTGAACGTGGCGATGAACCGGATCGGTGCGAAATCCGATAGCGGCGAGGGCGGCGAAGACCCTGCACATTTCGTGCCGGAACCGAATGGGGACAACCCCTCGGCCAAGATCAAACAGGTCGCGAGTGGGCGTTTCGGCGTCACGGCGGAATACCTCAACCAATGCGAAGAGTTGGAGATCAAGGTTGCGCAGGGTGCCAAGCCCGGCGAGGGCGGGCAGTTGCCGGGGATGAAGGTCACGGACCTGATTGCGCGGCTGCGCCATTCGACCAAGGGCGTGACGCTGATTTCACCGCCGCCGCACCACGATATTTATTCCATCGAGGACCTGGCGCAGCTGATTTATGACCTCAAACAGATCAACCCGCGCTGCAAGGTGACGGTAAAGCTGGTGGCCTCATCCGGTGTCGGTACAATTGCCGCCGGGGTGGCCAAGGCCAAGGCCGATATCATCCTGATTTCGGGCCATAACGGTGGCACCGGTGCGAGCCCCGCAACCTCCATCAAATACGCAGGCCTGCCCTGGGAAATGGGCCTCACTGAGGCGCATCAGGTATTGAGCATGAACAACCTGCGCGAGCGGGTGACATTGCGCACCGATGGCGGTTTGCGCACCGGGCGTGATATTGTCATGGCGGCGATGCTGGGGGCTGAGGAATATGGCATCGGCACCGCAGCCCTGATCGCGATGGGCTGCATCATGGTGCGCCAGTGCCAGTCCAACACCTGCCCCGTGGGCGTGTGCACGCAGGATGAATCACTGCGTGAAAAATTCACCGGCAATGCCGATAAGGTCGTGAACCTGATCACCTTTTACGCCACTGAAGTACGCGAAATCCTAGCCCGGATCGGAGCGCGGTCCTTGGATGATGTGATCGGGCGCGCCGATCTTCTGGCGCAGGTCAGCCGGGGATCTTCGCATCTGGATGATCTGGATCTGAACCCGCTTTTAATCACCGTGGATGGGGCAGCCGAGATTGTTTATGACCGCGCCAAGCCGCGGAACCCGGTGCCTGATACGCTGGATGCGGAGATCGTGCGCGATGCCGCGCGGTTCCTGGAGGACGGTGAAAAGATGCAATTGTCCTATGCGGTGCAGAACACACATCGTACCGTGGGCACGCGCACCTCAAGCCATATTGTCAAGAAGTTCGGCATGCGCAATCAGCTGCAACCCGATCACCTGACGGTGAAGTTGTCGGGATCTGCGGGTCAATCGCTGGGGGCTTTTGCCGCACCGGGCCTGAAGCTCGAAGTCTCCGGGGATGCCAATGATTACGTCGGCAAGGGCTTGTCGGGCGGCACGATCGTGGTGCGCCCACCGATGGCATCCCCCATCGAGGCGGCCAAGAATACCATCATAGGCAACACAGTGCTTTATGGCGCGACGGATGGGTATTTATTCGCCGCCGGGCGTGCGGGCGAGCGGTTTGCTGTGCGTAATTCGGGGGCCAAGGTGGTGATCGAGGGCTGCGGGTCCAACGGGTGTGAATATATGACCGGCGGTGTGGCGGTGATCCTGGGCGATATCGGTGCCAATTTCGGGGCCGGGATGACGGGCGGCATGGCCTATCTTTATGACCCCGAAGATAAGGCCCCAGCGATGATGAACATGGAAACGCTGGTGACCTGTCCGGTCACGGTGGATCACTGGATGCTGCAATTGGAAACGCTGATCGAAACGCATCTGCGCGAGACTGGCAGCCGACGTGCGGCGGACATCCTGCAACATTGGGAGAGCGAAAAGCACCATTTTCTACAGGTCTGCCCCAAGGAGATGCTGGTGCATTTGCCCGCTCCGCTAGAGATCGAGGAGACCGCCCTTCCCGCGGAATGATCGCCCGGCTCACCTTGTGTCTTTGCGGTTCACAAGCCCGCTGGGCGACCCTATAGCTAGGTCATGGCACCGCGCGCGAAAAAGAAGGTCGGTAAGGCTCGCTCCTCTGCATCTCTGCGGCGCAGGGTCCGTAAGATCATATGGCGCAGCCTCTTGGGCTTTATCGGCATCGTTCTGCTGCTGATCGCGCTGGGCGCGGTGGTTAACCCGCCGACGACCCCCTATATGAGCGCCGAATCCCGCCGTCTGGGCGGGGTGTCACAGGACTGGGTAGAGATGGCCGCGATTGCGCCAGTGATGGCGCGCGCCGTGGTGGCCGCAGAGGATGCGAATTTCTGTACCCATTGGGGTTTCGATTTGCCCGCGATCAAGGCCGCGATTGCGCAAGGCAGCAATCGGGGGGCGTCTACGATCAGCCAGCAAACTGTGAAAAACGTCTATCTCTGGCATGGGCGCAATTATACGCGCAAGGCTCTGGAAGCCCTGTTGACCCCGGTGTTGGAAGCGTTCTGGTCCAAGCGGCGCATCGTCGAGGTTTACCTGAACGTGGCCGAATTCGACGAGGGCGTGTTTGGCGTAAAAGCGGCGTCGCAGCATTATTTTGGCGTCACCCCGGCGCAGTTAAGCGATGTGCAGGCCGCGCGTCTGGCCGCGATTCTGCCTGACCCCAAAGGGCGTTCGGCCAGCCGCCCGTCTGATTTCGTACGCAAACGGACCCGCGCAATCCTCTCAGGGGCTGCGACAATCGGCAAAGATGGGCGCGCGGCCTGTTTCGAGAGTTGAATTTGGTGGCGGTTGCGGGCATTGAAGGGTGACCTCGAACAACCCGGATTTTGCCATGGCGCGCCTGTTTCACGTCCCCCTCTCGCCGTTTTGTCGCAAGGTGCGTCTGAGCCTTGCGGAAAAGAAGATCGAGGTCGAACTCGTGGAGGAACGCTATTGGGAAGAGGACGCCGATTTCCTGCGCCGCAACCCTGCGGGCAAGGTGCCGGTGCTCAAGCTCGACGGCATCATGATGGCCGAAAGCGGTGCGATTTGCGAGTATATCGAAGAGACGCGCCCGGACCCCGTGTTGATCCCGCAGGATCCGGTTGCGCGGCTCGAAGTGCGCCGGTTGGTGAGTTGGTTTGATGATAAATTTCACCATGAGGTGACGTCCAAACTGCTCTATGAGCGGGTCAACAAGAAGGTCATGGGCAAAGGTTATCCCGACAGCGGCAACGTCAAGGCGGGGGCCAAGGCGATCAAATATCATCTCGATTACATGACCTGGTTGCTAGACCATCGCCGCTGGCTGGCGGGGGATGCAATGACGCTGGCCGATTTTGCTGCTGCGGCGCATCTGAGTTGTCTGGATTACATTTCGGACGTGGATTGGAACCGCTCGGATGTCGTGAAGGACTGGTACGCCAAGATTAAATCGCGCCCGGCCTTCCGATCCATTCTGGCTGATCAGGTGTCGGGGTTTCCCCCGCCGCGTCATTATAATGATCTGGATTTTTGAGGTGGTTTTCGTTGTTTGCATATTTGTGGAACAATGAAAGATGAGTTCGACGCTTAAGTCGAAGCTGGTAGCAAAGGCCTTGGATGAGGGGTTCATCGCCTGCCGGATTTGCCGTCCTGATGCCGTTCCGGAGGTCCCTGCGCGGCTTGAGGCCTTTGTGGCGGCAGGGTATCACGGTCAGATGAATTGGATGGCGGAGCGTATGGCCTGGCGGGGTAATCCAGCAGCGTTGTGGCCCGAGGCGCGCTCCGTGATCATGCTGGCTGAAAGCTATACGCCTGCGCATGATCCGTTGGAGGTTCTGGCCTATCCCGAGCGGGCGGCGATCTCGGTTTATGCGCAGGGGCGTGATTACCATGACGTTGTAAAAAAGCGCCTCAAGCGGGTGGCACGCTGGTTGATTGCGGAGGCGGGCGATGCAGCGCAGGTCAAGGTATTTGTAGATACGGCCCCGGTACCAGAGAAGGCACTGGGTGCCGCGGCAGGGTTGGGGTGGCAGGGTAAACACACCAATCTGGTGAGCCGGGAATGGGGTAATTGGGCGTTTCTGGGCGCGATCTTCACAACGCTGGATTTGGTCCCTGATGCTGCGGAGGTGGATCATTGCGGATCCTGCCGTGCTTGTCTGGATATTTGTCCTACGGCGGCATTTGTCGCCCCTTATCAACTGGATGCGCGTAAGTGTATTTCCTATTTGACGATTGAGTACACGGGCGCGATACCCATTAACCTACGCAAGCGTATGGGAAATCGGATTTATGGTTGCGATGATTGCCTTGCAGTTTGCCCTTGGAATAAATTCGCCGTGGCGGCGCGTGATATTCGATTGCACCCGCGTCCCGAACTGGCGAATGCGCGGCTGGCAGAGCTTGCCCAGCTGGACGACACGGGGTTTCGCATGCTGTTTTCCGGCTCCCCGATCAAGCGGATCGGACGGGATCGGTTCGTGCGCAATGTGCTTTACGCGATCGGGAATTCGAGCTTGCCGGAATTGCGCGGCGTGGCAGTGGGCTTGACGGGTGACACTGATCCGGTGGTGGCGGAAGCAGCGCGTTGGGCCGTGGCGCAGTTGGACGTCGCGTGATGCGAAAGTGCTGGCAAAACCATCAGAACCCGGTCGTTTCAAACGCGAAATGGCGGAGAGTGTAGTGGCAATTTTATTGGGTGTGGACACCGGTGGAACCTACACTGATGCGGTGTTGATCCGCGATGAAACGGAGGTCATCGCCAGTGCCAAGGCGCTGACGACACGCGAAGATCTGGCGATTGGCGTCGGCGGTGCGGTGCGCGCGGTATTGGATGCGGCACAGATCCCCGCCAGTGCCATTTCCATGGCTTCATTGTCCACGACCTTGGCGACCAACGCGCTTGTTGAGGGGCAGGGCGGGCGTGTTGCGCTGATCTATATCGGGTTTCGCGAGCGTGACCTGGGCGCGCAGGGGTTATCGGAGGCGCTCAAGGGGGATCCGTCTCTGATTTGCGCGGGCGGGCATGATCATGCCGGCAATGAGGCGCAGGGGCTGGACGAAGCGGCGATCTGCGCTTTTCTTGAGAGACATGCGCAGGAGGTGAGCGGTTTCGCCGTCGCCGCGCAATTTGCCACGCGCAACCCTGCGCATGAAATGCGTGCAGCGGCGTTGATCAGTCAGATGACGGCCAAGCCGGTGTCCGCCTCGCATCAACTCTCTGCCCGGCTCAACGGGCCGAAACGCGCGGTGACGGCGGTGCTGAACGCGCGGTTGATCGGCATGATCGACCGGTTGATCGGGCGGGCAGAGCAGGTGTTGATTGATCTTGGTGTGGGTGCACCGATGATGGTGGTGCGCGGCGATGGGGCGCTAATTTCCGCCGAACAGGCCCGCGCGCGTCCGATCGAGACCATCCTGAGCGGGCCTGCGGCCTCGATTGTTGGAGCGCGCTGGTTGACCGGGTCGGATCGCGCGCTGGTCAGCGATATTGGCGGCACGACGACGGATATTGCGCTGTTGCAAAACGGCAAGCCGATGATTGATCCGGGCGGCGCCCGCGTGGGCGGTTTTCGTACCATGGTAGAGGCCGTGGCGATGCGCACCACGGGGCTGGGCGGGGATAGCGAAGTGCAGGCCATGGCCGAGGGGTTGCAGGGCGGCGTGACGCTCGGGCCGCGCCGGCTGTTGCCGGTGTCTTTGCTGGCGATGGATGCGCCGGACATGGTGCATACGACCTTGGATAAACAGCTGCGCAGCACCGTGCCCGGTGAGTTTGACGCGCGGTTCGTGCGCGCCATTGCGGGGCTGTCGCGCGAAGGGATCGACTCGCGCGAAGCGGCCCTGTTGGAGCGGATTGGCGGGGATGTGCACCCGCTCTCGGATGTGCTGCGCGCGCGGATCGAACAGGGTGCGCTGGGGCGTTTGGTGGCGCGGGGCTTGGTGCAGGTGAGCGGGTTGACGCCCTCGGATGCGAGCCATGTTCTGGGGCTGGCCGATACTTGGGACGCGGTGGCGGCAGAAAAGGCCTTGACGCTGTTTGCGCGCAAACGGGTCGGCTCGGGGGACCGGTTGGCGGCGGATGCGCCAGCGATGGCCGTGAAGATCGTGGAGCGGTTGCGGTATCAGACGCAACTGGCGCTGTTGGAGGCGGCTTTTGCGGGTGAAAGCGAGGCGTTTGAGGGCGCAGTGGAAGGGCTTGCAGCGCATGAATTGATGCAGCGGGGCCTGCGTGGGGGCGGGGATCTGGTACGCATCAACGCAGGATTGAATGTGCCTGTTGTGGGGCTGGGCGCCTCGGCGGGCAGCTATTATCCACAGGTCGGTGAGGCCTTGGGGGTCGAGATGATCCTGCCGCTTCACGGCGAGGTGGCCAATGCCATCGGGGCGGTGGTCGGACGGGTCACGATGCGGCGCAGCGGAACGGTGACGTCGCCCTCAGAGGGTCGGTTTCGCGTACATCTGGAGGCCGGCCCGCAGGATTTCACCGTGCAGGCGGAGGCCATGGCGCTGCTGGAAAGCACGCTGCAGCGGGAGGCACGCGAGGCTGCACTGGCAGCGGGTGCTGCGGATGTGCAGGTGAGCATGAGCCGTGATATTCGCGTGGCTGGCGTGGAGGCGCGGGAGGTGTTCATCGAGGCGCATGTGAGCGTCGAGGCCACAGGCCGCCCTAGGGTTGCAACATAGGGGTTTCAGGTCCGCAGCATGTGCGGCACAGGCACGTGTCGCCCGCCTGATGGGGTGCGCAACACATGTGATGTGATCCTATTCCGCCGCCTGCGGCGCGCGTTTCGGCAAGACCCAATCGGCGCGCGGGAAGTGGCAGGTATAGCCATTTGGCACGCGCTCCAGATAGTCCTGATGCTCCGGTTCCGCTTCCCAGAATGGGCCGACGGGCTCGATTTCGCTCACTACCTTGCCGGGCCAGAGACCGGAGGCCTCGACATCCGCGATGGTGTCCTGCGCGATCTCGCGTTGCGCCTCGTCCACATAATAGATGGCGGAACGGTAACTGAGACCGCGATCATTGCCTTGCCGGTTTGGCGTGGTCGGGTCGTGGATCTGGAAGAAGAGTTCCAATATGTCGCGGTAGCTGATCACTGCAGGGTCAAAGATGACCTCGATCCCCTCGGCGTGGGTCCCGTGGTTGCGATAGGTCGCATTGGGCACATCGCCCCCGGTATAGCCGACACGGGTGGCCACAACACCGGGGCGTTTGCGGATCAGATCCTGCATCCCCCAGAAACATCCCCCTGCCAGAACGGCGCGTTGATGGCTCATGCCACATCCTCCACTTGATCCAGATATTCGCCGTAACCCGCCGCTTCCATGTCGTCGCGGTGAACGAAGCGCAGAGAGGCCGAATTAATGCAATACCGCAACCCGCCCCGATCCTGTGGCCCGTCGGGGAACACATGACCCAAATGACTGTCGCCGTGGGTTGAGCGCACTTCGGTGCGCACCATACCAAGCGTGGCATCTCGCAATTCGCTCACATAGGCGGGCTCGATGGGTTTGGTGAAGCTGGGCCAACCACAGCCGCTTTCGTACTTATCCGCCGAAGCAAACAGCGGCTCCCCCGACACGATATCGACATAGATCCCCGGCTCCTTATTGCCCAGCAGTTTGCCGGTGCCGGGACGTTCGGTCCCGTTTTGCTGGGTCACGCGGTATTCTTCGAGCGACAGTTTCGAGACCGCCGCATCGGTTTTTTCATATTTGGGCATGAAACGCTCCTTTTAACCTTTCGATATAAGATGGGACAAATCGCGTGGATTAAAAGGGGAAAAGTAGGCGGCAGTCTTCACGTGCTTTTGATCCTACGTGCTCTATATTGGCAACTAACGGTTGAGGAGATTTCAATGATACGGCTTATTGCGATACTCACGGGCTGGGTGATGGCTACGGCGGCGATGGCCGGTATGTCGTCCCATTCCTTCGCGTCCATTGACGGCGGTACGTTGGAGACCTCGGACTGGGCCGGGCAACCGCTGCTCGTCGTGAACACGGCCTCGCAATGCGGCTTCACCGGGCAATACGCGGGTTTGCAGGCGCTCTATGATGAATATCGCGACCGCGGGTTGGTGGTGCTTGCCGTGCCCTCGGATGATTTCAATCAGGAACTCGGGAGCGCCGAAGAGGTCAAGGAATTCTGCGAGATCAACTATGGGCTGGACCTGCCGATGGCAGATATCACGCCGGTCAAAGGGCCCGGCGCGCATCCGTTTTACCTTGATGTCGCCGCGCAGACGGGTTTTCGGCCCCGCTGGAATTTCAACAAGGTGCTGGTCGGGCCAGATGGCACGGTCGTTGGCACCTGGGGGTCGGCGACCAAGCCGCAATCGCCCCAGATCACCCGTGAAATTGACGCGCTGCTGAACTGAGCGCGGGCAGAGGTCCGGGCACTCAGCGATTGTTGGTTCTACGTGCGGGATGGCGCGCTGCCCTGGGGCCATTTGCGCGGGGGGTGCGCGCCCGCAAAATGATGATCCTAACGTTTGGGTTGGCGCGACAGCTGCACCGCCAGGATCCCCAGAGCGATGATCAACACGCCCAGAACGTCGCGCGCGCCGAGGCTTTCGCCGAGCAACAGGGCGGCGATGGCGACACCCAGAAACGGGTTGAGAAAGTGAAAGGTGGCCGCCCGCGTTGCCCCGATGCGGTTGACCAGCCAGAACCATACGAAGGTCGCAGCCAGCCCCGGGATCAGCGTGGTATAGGCAAAGGCCGCTGTCAGCGCCCAGCTTGGTGTGAAACGGGGCGTCTCAAAAAGCGCGGTGGCGATGGCAAGCGCGACGCAGCCCACCAGCATCTGCAACCCCACGATCATCAGGAAGTTCCCCCCAGACGTGGCCCCGCGGACCGAGAGAGTGGCGACCGTCAGCGCCGCGACGCCGATGCCGCAGAGCATCAGCCCAAACAGATCGACACCGCCATTGATGCGTGCGCCCATGATCAGCGCGACGCCTATGAGCCCCGCGACAAGTCCTGCGATGGCCAGCGGTTTCAGCCCTTCTTTGAGGAATACCCACCCGGCAAGTGCTACGAGCAGCGGCATGGTGGAGGCGATGATCGCCGCCACCGAGGCCTCGATGGTTTGCATCGCCACAAAGTTCAACCCGAGGTAAACCGCGTTTTGCAGCACGCCAAAGATGATCGTAGCGCGCCATTGTGCAGGTGTTAAATGCCACGATTGCCCCAGCATCCGCGCAATTGCGACGCCCAGCAGCCCCGAGATCAGATAGCGCAGCGTCAAAGCGGCCAGCGGGGTGGCATCCGCCACGATGATGCGCGCCGAGGTAAAGGCCGAGGACCACATGAGCGCAAAAGCAAGCCCCGCCAGAATCGCGCGTATGTCCATGGATGTCTGTGCCTTCGCCTTGATCGCTCCGGCTGAGTCTTTCGCAATTCCGCAGGGAGGGCAAGCCGCTCTGGTCTGGGCGCAAGGGCTGGGGTAGGAGGGGGCGGGCCGGAAACACCGCGCCGATGGGAGCCTCAAATGATTGCACCGGACGTCATGATCGTGTTCATCACCGCCTCCGTGGCGTTGGCGCTTGCGCCGGGACCAGACAATATTTTTGTGCTGACCCAATCCGCGCTGCATGGGCGCGTGGCGGGGATCATGGTGACGCTGGGCCTGTGTCTTGGCGTGCTGGTGCATACAAGCTTGGTGGCGCTGGGCGTGGCGGTGATCTTTCAGACCTCCGCGCTGTCCTTTGCCGTGCTGAAGACGGTCGGCGGGTGCTATTTGTTGTATCTGGCGTGGAAAGCCTTTGGCGCGCGGCCAGCCGTTATTAACGGGGGCAGGGGCGCGGGGCTTAGCCCTATCCGGCTGATCGGGCGCGGTGTCATCATGAACGTGACCAACCCCAAGGTCGCCATCTTTTTCCTGGCGTTTTTGCCGCAATTTGCCGATCCCGCGCGGGGTCCGGTGACACCGCAAATCTTCATTTTCGGCGGTGTCTTTGTTCTGAGTGCATTGGTGGTATTCGGTGCCATCGCCTGGAGCGCGGGATTTCTGGGCGCATGGCTGGCGCGCACGCCGCGCGCGCAGGTGGTGATGAACCGCATCGCCGGTGGGATTTTCGCAGCCCTAGCGCTCCGGCTTTTCCTGGCGCAGCGCTAGGGCCGTGGCATAAAAAAAGGCCGCCCGAAGGCGACCCCTTGAAGTCGAGCGTTGCAGGCATTAGCCGTTCACGCTGTCCTTGAGCGCTTTGGCGATGGTCATTTTGACCACCTTGTCCGCGTCTTTTTTGAATTGCTCGCCCGTGGCGGGGTTGCGCACCATGCGCTCTGGGCGTTCGCGGCAATAGATTTTGCCAACGCCGGGCAGGGTCACTGCGCCACCGCCGGAAACTTCCTTGGTGATCAGGTTGCAAACGGCTTCGAGCGCCGCGCCTGCGGATTTCTTGTCGCCACCCATCTCTTCGGCCAGGGCCGCGACGAGCTGTGTCTTTGTCATTGGTTTTGCCATGTTCTTATTCTCCTTCGCTGCCCGAACAGTAGGGCCTCATGTCCGAAATCTACCCGGATGTTGTGTATGAACACAACGATTAGTAGAGTAATGCAAGGAAAAACATGCAATATTAACCTATTTTATTGGGTTTTGGGCTCTCAGAGGAAGGCTGTCTCCTCAAAGGAGCGTAATTTCCGGCTGTGGATGCGTTCCAGCGGCATGTCACGTAGCCGTTCCATCGCCTGAATTCCGATCATCAAATGGCGTGTAACTTGCGTTTTATAGAAATCAGACGCCATCCCCGGCAGTTTCAATTCACCGTGCAGCGGCTTGTCCGAGACACATAACAATGTGCCATATGGCACACGAAACCGGTATCCATTGGCGGCAATTGTCGCACTTTCCATGTCGAGTGCCACTGCACGCGACTGGCTCAGGCGCTGCACCGGGCCGGATTGATCGCGCAATTCCCAGTTGCGATCGTCATAGGTGGCGACCGTGCCGGTGCGCATGATGCGCTTGAGCTCATAGCCCTCAAGGTTGGTGACCTGCGCCACGGCCTGTTCCAGCGCGATCTGGATTTCGGCGAGCGCCGGGATCGGCACCCAAGGTGGCAGGTCATCATCCAGCACATGATCCTCGCGCAGATAGGCATGGGCCAGCACGAAATCTCCCAGCGCCTGGGAATTACGCAGACCGGCACAGTGCCCGACCATCAGCCAGGCATGCGGGCGCAGCACGGCGATATGATCGGTCGCGGTTTTCGCATTTGAAGGGCCGATGCCGATATTGACCAGCGTGATGCCGGAGCCATCGGCACGTTTGAGATGGTAGGTCGGCATCTGCGGTGTTTTGATCGGGGCCGCGAGCGGTTGATCCCCGGTGGTGATGGTTGCATTATCGGTCGACACAAAAGCGGTATAGCCGGAGGCCGGATCATCCAGCTGCGCGCGCGCGTAGGCTTCGAATTCCGACACATAGAACTGGTAGTTGGTAAAGAGCACGTGGTTCTGGAAATGAGGCGCATCCGTGGCAGTGTAATGCGACAAGCGCGCCAATGAATAATCCACCCGTTGCGCGGTAAAAGGGGCCAGTGCGCCGACCCCATCCGGGGACACATAGGTCCCGTTGACGATGTCATCGTTGGTCGTCGACAGATCCGGCACGTCAAAAACATCGCGCAGGGTAAATTCGGCGGCTCCTTCCTGGGGCACGGTGATATTGGCGTCATGGGCGACCGCAAAATGCACCGGCATGGGGGTTTTCGAGGGGCCGATGCTGACCGGCTGGCCGTGGTTTTCAATCAACAGGCCGATCTGTTGCACCAGGTAGCTGCGAAACAAATCGGGCCGTGTGATCGTGGCGCGGAAACTGCCGGGTGCTGAGACATGGCCAAAGCTGAGGCGCGTGTCGACCTGCGCATAGCTGGAGGTTTTAAACAGCACTTCGGGATAAAACGCGCGGATGCGTTCGGCGGGCGCGCCGTTGGCAATTGCATCGATGAAATGCGAGCACAGAAAGTGCGTGGCTTGCGTGTAGAGCTCTTCGAGGCGCGCAACGGCGGATTTGGCATCATGGAACTGTTCCGTTGGCGGGGCATCGGGTGTTTTGATCTGTGTCATGAAAGCGGCTCGATTACTGGTATGAATTCAAAGCTGCGCACGTCGACCAATCCAAGGTCGGAAATGCGCAACTCGGGGATGACCACGAGGGCCAGAAGAGAATGTTGCATATAGGCGTTGTTCAGCGTGCAGCCGCAATCGCGCATGGCCTGCATCATCTGGTCTGCCTTAGCGGCGACCTCAGTTGCGAGACGGTCTGACATGAGGCCCGCGATGGGCAGTTCCACGAGCGCCAGTTCAACGCCGTCCCTGAAGATCACGATACCGCCGCCGACCTCGTTGAGGCGATTGGCGGCCATCGCCATATGCGCGCCGTCGGTGCCGACCACGATCATATGGTGGCTGTCATGCGCGACTGTGGAGGCCATCGCCATGGGGCCGTCATACCCAAAGCCCGACACGAAGGCATTGGTCACCGACCCGGTGGCGCGGTGGCGTTCGACCAGCGCGATTTGGCAGACTTCGCCTGTGGCCTGCACGCGGCCCTCTGTGACGGGGAGTTCGAATTGCAGCGCCTTGGTGGGTGCCTGATTTTCCACCACACCAATGACATTGGCGCGAACGGCATTTGCCCCCTTGGGCGCGGGGATGGTGAAATCCTCCGCCGCCAGCGTTTTGCCCATGTTGACAGTCTGGCGCGCGGTATCGGGCCAATTGTAATGTGGGCAATCCACGAGGCAGACGCCGTTTTCGGCCACGATCTGTCCGCGCGCGATCACGGTTTCAATCGGCAGGGTGGTGAGGTCAGAGGTCAGGATCACATCCGCGCACCGCCCCGGCGTGAGCGAGCCAATCTCGCGTTCCAGTCCGAAATGTGTGGCGGTGTTAATCGTGGCCATTTGCAGGGCAATCAGCGGATCACAGCCACAGTTGATGGCATGGCGCACAACCCGGTTCATATGCCCGTCATTGACCAGCGTGCCGGAGTGGCAATCATCCGTGCACAGAATCATATTGCGCGGATCAAGGCCCTTTTCGGTGATCGCGGTGATCTGGGTTTCGACGTCATACCAAGCGGACCCGAGCCGGATCATTGACCGCATGCCCTGGCGCATCCGCGCAATGGCATCGGCCTCGCAGGTGCCTTCGTGATCATCCGCGGGACCGCCCGCCACATAGCCCGCGAAGGCAGGCCCAAGATCGGGCGAGGCATAATGCCCGCCGACGGTTTTGCCCGCGTGTTGCGTGGCGGCGATTTCGGCGAGCATCTTGGGATCGGCGTTTGACACACCGGGGAAGTTCATCATCTCGCCCAGACCGATGATACCCGGCCAAGACATCGCCTCCGCGACATCCTCGGGAGATATTTCAAAACCCGTGGTTTCCATACCCGGTGCGGAGGGCGCACAGGACGGCATCTGGGTGAAGATATTGACCGGCTGCATAAGGGCTTCGTCATGCATCATGCGCACGCCCGCCAGACCCAGAACATTGGCGATCTCATGGGGATCGGTAAACATAGAGGTCGTGCCATGCGGGATCACGGCGCGGGCGAATTCCGCCGGGGTCAGCATGCCGGATTCGATGTGCATATGCCCATCACACAGGCCGGGGATCATATGGCGCCCATTGGCCTGGATGATCTGCGTGTCCGGGCCAATACAATGTGCGGCATCCGGCACCACACAGGCGATGCGGCCTGCGATAATTGCGATATCGTGGTTGTCCAGAATTTCGCGGGTATGGACATTGACCCATTTACCGCCCTGTATAACGGTATCAGCGGGCGCGCGGCCTGTGGCAACGGCAATAAGTTGTGGTGCAGAGTCGGGCCATGTTGGAATAGAAGCTGTCGTCATGTCCCTAGGTGCCACGGGTTTCAGGGATGTTCAAGCATAGAGGGTATATGATGGACTATGAATCGGTCACAGCGGATGATTTCGGCAAAAGCCTGCACGGGATTGGTCTGAACCTGCTGGTGCGGGATGTACGGGCGACGGCTGCGTTTCTGACGGGGGTATTTGATGTTGGGGTGCGCCGGCTGAGCGATGATTTTGCGATCATCACCTATGGGGCGGAAGTTTTTCAACTGCACAGCGATGGCACCTATGGCGCGAACCCGCTGTTAGGGATGCTGCCGGAAAACCCGCCGCGCGGGGGCGGGATCGAGATTCGATTGTATGATACCGATCCCGAGGAGGCAGTGGCCAAAGCGGAAGCAAGGGGTGCGATGATCCTGCAAGCGCCGACAGATAAACCACATGGCCTGCGCGAAGCCTATATCTTATGCGCGGATGGCTATGCCTGGGTGCCAAGTCGACCGCTCTAGCGCGCAACACAGGTGGCCTGAAAGCCCACCCTACGACGTGCACCGTAAGGTGGGCTTTCAGGCCACCTGTGTTGCAAGCCCATGCCGCAGCCAATTGGAAAACGCTTGAGCGGCGGGCATCGCTTGGGCGCGCGGGGATTGGATCAGGTAATAGGCCTCCTGCATCCTTGCGCGGTGAGAAAACGGTACCGTAAGATGTCCCGCGTCGATCAGGCCCTGTGTAATGATATCATGCCCAAGCGCCATGCCACCGCTCGCCACCGCGACGGAAAGAGGGATAGAGTAAGTCGTGGCATAGGTCACCGGCGGTGCAGACCAGGGCAGGGCCTGCTCTTCGGCCCATACCGCCCAGGTCCCCATCATGTTGGCGCAATCATAGAGCGGTTGATCCGCGAGTGTCGCAAGCGTCACCGGATAGCCTGGCGCGCAGACCGGATAATAGTGATCCCTTGCCAGCAGTTCCGCGTGGACCTGATCCGAGGGACGCAGGGAATAGCGTATTTCCACATCGGCCCCTTCCGCCATATCCCGCGCCTCCCACAGCTCGGTCGATATGTTGACCTGAATATCGGGATGGGCGCAGCGAAACTGCGCCAAACGTGGCGCGAGCCATTGGATGGCAAAGGTCAGATTGCATTGGACTTGCAGCACATCATTTTCGTTACGCGTCAGAGCGCGGGTGCCATGGGCCAATGTGCGGAAGGCATCGCGCACCACAGGCAGGTAACTGATACCGGTCTGCGTCAATTCCAGCGCTCGCGTGCGGCGATGAAACAAGGGCCGTCCCAGAAATCCTTCTAGCGATTTAATCTGCTGGCTGACCGCGCTTTGTGTCATGTTCAAATCCCGCGCCGCGCCTGTGAAACTCAGGTTGCGTGCGGAGGCCTCAAAGGCGCGCAGCCAGTTTAGCGGGGGCAGATCGGCCATTATAACGCATCCATTAGTTTAACTAATGGATCACTTACGTTTTTTTCATTCGTCAAACAAGACGCATAGGTGTTGTCATATCGTCGACAAGAGCGAAGGAGTGACCCATGTCCGTGACCGAAATGCGCCCCAATATGGATAACTGGCAGGAGCGCGTCGACCTCGCCGCCGCCTTTCGCTGGACGGTGCGGCTGAATATGCACGAGGCCGTGGCGAACCACTTCAGTCTTGCGATCAACGACAGTGGTACGCAGTTCCTCATGAACCCCAACCAGATGCATTTTTCGCGCATCAAAGCCTCCGATCTTATTGTGGTAGATGTGGAGGACCCGCAGGCGATGGAAGGGCCGGATGCACCCGATCCCACCGCCTGGGGGCTGCACGGCGGGATGCACCGGCATTGCGCGCACGCCCGCTGCGCGATGCATGTGCACTCACCCTATGCCACAGCACTTGCAACCCTTGCCGACAGCCGTTTGCCCCCCGTCGATCAGAACGCCTGCATGTTCTTTGACCGGGTGGTGGTGGATGAAAACTACGGCGGGCTGGCTTTCGAGGAGGAGGGCGAGCGCTGTGCGCAACTCTTTGACGATCCGAAGAAAAAGGTCATGGTGATGGGCAATCACGGCATCCTGGTGATTGGCGATACGGTGGCCGATACCTTCAATCGGATGTTCTATTTCGAGCGTGCTTGCCAAACCTATCTGCTCGCCCTGCAAACCGGGCGACCGCTGCGCGTGCTGCCGGACGATGTCGCCGAAAAGACCGCGCGCGAGATCGAAGAATACCCCGAACAGGACCTGCGCCATCTGGCTGAACTCAAGGCCATTCTGGATGAGGAAGGCTCGAGCTATGCCCAGTGACGCTGAGACCCGCGAGGCCGGACGCTGGAATTTCCGCCCCAAAACGCCGCTCGCACAGAACCCGCTGTTCCAATGGCCGCCAAACCCGCGCGCGATTTTCAAATGGTATGCTGCCTTCTGGCTGGAAATCTCGACAACCACCCTGTGCCTGGTGATCGCATTGCTCGCCTATTTCGCGATTCTGCCCGGCCTCTCAGAGATGCAGGTGCTGGCCTGGGGCTGGGTGTTCAAGGTCTGGCTCGCCAATCTGGTGCCGCAGGTGATCTGCGCCGGGACGCTGCATTACTGGCTGATCATGCGCAAAGGGCAGGGCGACAAAACCAAATACGACCCGCGCGATCAGGCCGACAATAACGGAACCTTCACCTTCGGCAACCAGGTGCATGACAATATGTTCTGGCACATCGCCAGCGGCATTACGCTGTGGACTGGCGCGCAGGTTCTGGTGTTCTGGGGTATGGCGAATGGTTATGCGCCCACTCTCTTGTTTCCCGGTAATCCCTTATGGTTTTTGACGTTTTTCGTTCTGATCCCGATCTGGTCGAGCTTTCATTTCTATTGGGTACATCGGCTGTTGCACTGGCCACCGCTCTACAAAATCGCCCATTCTCTGCACCACCGCAATGTCAATGTTGGGCCGTGGTCAGGCATCTCGATGCATCCGATCGAACACCTGCTGTTTTATACCAACTTCGCGATCCATTTCGTTGTGCCGAGCCACCCTCTGCACGTGCTCTTCCACGGCTATGTGCAATCGACCCATCCGGTATTTTCACATTCCGGGTTTGAGGAACTGGTGATCAAGGACAAGCGCCAGGCCAAACTGGGCGTCTTCTTTCACCAATTGCATCACCGCTATTTCGAATGCAATTACGGCACGGTCGAAATGCCATGGGATCGTTGGTTTGGCAGCTATCACGACGGATCGGCCTGTGCGACGGATGAAACCCGCGCGCGCAAGAAGCAGATGTATACATGAATTATGGATTAACCGACGAACACCAGATGATTGCGGATACCGTCCGCAGTTTCGTGGAAAAAGAGATCTATCCGCATGAGGCATTGGTCGAGCGTACTGGCGAGGTGCCGCAGGAAATCGCCGATGAAATCAGGCGCAAGACGATTGAATTGGGGTTTTACGCCTGCAACTTCCCCGACAGCGTGGGATGCGCGGGGCTGAACCATCTGGAATTTGCGCTGGTTGAGCGCGAGTTGGGGCGCGGGTCCATGGCGCTCAACCACTTTTTTGGCCGCCCGCAAAACATCCTGATGGCCTGTGAGGGGGAGCAGGTCGAGCGCTACCTTATGCCTGCGGTGCGGGGCGCGCGTATGGACGCGCTGGCCATGACCGAACCGGGGGCGGGATCAGACGTGCGGGGCATGAAATGCGCCGCTGTGCGGGACGGCGGGGATTGGGTGGTGAACGGCACGAAACACTTTATTTCGGGTGCGGATCACGCCGATTTCATCATTGTTTTCATCGCCACGGGCGAGGATCAGACCCCCAAAGGTCCCAAGAAACGCATCACCGCCTTTCTGGTGGATCGCGACACGCCGGGGTTCACGATCCGTGAGGGGTATAAATCCGTCAGCCACCGGGGATATAAGAACATGATCCTCGATTTTGATGATTGCCGCTTGCCGGACGCGCAAGTGCTGGGTGCGGTCGATGGCGGGTTCGAGGTCATGAACACTTGGCTTTATGCGACGCGGATCACGGTGGCGACCATGAGCGTCGGGCGGGCGCGGCGCGTGTTTGATTATGCATTGAATTATGCGGCCGAACGCGAACAATTCGGCCAGAAGATCGGCAAGTTTCAGGGCGTCAGTTTTCAGCTTGCGGATATGATCACGCAGATCGATGCCGCGGATTTGCTGACGCTTGCCAGCGCGGATCGCTTGGATCGCGGGCTGCCCGCCAACCGCGAAATCGCCAGTGCGAAACTCTATGCCTCCGAGATGCTGGGGCGGGTCACGGACGCTGCGATCCAGATCCACGGCGGCATGGGGTTGATGGATGATTACCCGCTGGAGCGGTTCTGGCGCGATGCGCGTGTGGAGCGGATTTGGGATGGGACGTCGGAGATTCAACGCCACATCATCAGCCGCGATCTGCTGCGCGCTTTGGGTGCCTGAGGTCTTATGGCGCGGGCTCTGAGGCGTTTGCTCTCCCCTGATTCCGTGGTTGTGATCGGCGGTGGGGAGTGGTGCCGGCAAGTCTTGCACCAGCTTCTGGCGATGGGGTTTGCGGGTGACATCTGGCGGGTGCATCCCGATCCGACGCCGGTCGAAGGGATCCCCGCAGTTGCCACAATAGACGATCTGCCCGGCGTGCCGGACGCCGCTTTTATCGGGGTCAACCGGCATCTGTCGATCAAGGCGGTGGCCGCCTTGTCACGGATCGGCGCAGGAGGGGCGGTGTGTTTTGCGTCGGGCTTTTCCGAGGCCATGTCCGAGGATGCGCAGAGCACGGATTTGGAGGCTGATCTTGTCGCGGCGGCGGGTGACATGCCCCTTCTGGGCCCCAATTGCTATGGGTTCATCAATGCCATGGAAGGCGCGCTTTTGTGGCCCGACCAGCATGGGTGCAGTCGCGTTGCGCGGGGCGTGGCGATCCTGACGCAAAGCTCCAATATCGCGATCAACCTGACGATGCAGCTGCGCGGGCTGCCCATCGCCCGTGTCGTGGCCTGCGGGAATATGGCGCAGACCAGCCAGGCGGAGATCGCCACGGCCCTGCTCGATGATCCGCGCATCACGGCGATCGGTTTGCATGTCGAAGGCTTCGGCGATGTGGCGCAGTGGCATGCTCTGGCGCGCAAAGCCCAGACCAAGGGCGTGCCGTTGATTGCGATCAAAGTCGGTGCCTCAGAGCAGGCGCGCCAGGCGACGGTGTCGCACACGGCCTCGCTGGCGGGCAGCGATGCGGGGGCGGGGGCTCTCCTGCGCCGGTTAGGCATCGCGCGCCTGTTTGATCTGCCAAGCTTTCTGGAGACGCTCAAGCTGCTGCATGTCAACGGTCCGTTGGAAAGCAACGCGCTGTCCTGCATCAGCTGTTCAGGCGGAGAGGCGAGCCTTGCTGCGGACACGGCGGCGGGTCTTCAACTGCGGTTCCCGCCGCTGAGCAGGGATCAGACATCCGCGCTGCGCGACGCGTTGGGGCCGATGGTCGCGCTGTCCAACCCGTTGGATTATCATACATATATATGGGGCGATGCGGAGCGGATGGCGGCGGCCTGGTTACCGATGGCTGCGGCGCATATCGCGCTGGTGGTGGTGATCGTGGATTACCCGCATACGGACGCCAGCGCGTGGGATTGCGCCACCCGCGCCGCGATTGAGGTCCGCCGCGTCAGTGTACGCCCCGTGGCCGTGGTCGCGACCCTGCCCGAGTTGATGCCGCGTGACGTCTGTGAGCGGTTGCTGGGGGCTGATGTAACGCCGATCCATGGTCTGCGCGAGGCGATGGTCGCGGCGCAGGCGGCGGGAAATGTGACGTTGCCACATAGGCTGCCGCCTTTGGGTTTGGGTCCTGCGGTGGCACCGCAGATGCTGAACGAGGCGGCGGCCAAGGCGCTGTTGCACGCGCATGGTCTCGACGTTCCACAGGGTGTTGTTTTGTCCTCGCGCGCCGATGCCAGCCCGGCCGGTGAATTATCGGCGCCTCTGGTCCTGAAGGGGCAGGGGCTTGCGCATAAATCCGAAGTGAGTGCGGTCCTGCTCAATGTATCCCACGGTGGGCTTGCCGCCGCACTGGAACGCATGAAAGCCGAGAGTTTTCTGGTCGAGGAGATGGTGCAAGGTACGGTCGTCGAATTGCTGATTGCTGTGCTGCGCGACGACGCCCATGGTTTCGTTTTGACGATTGCGGCTGGCGGCGTTTTAACCGAACTTTGGCAGGACAGGGTGTCCTTGCTTTTGCCAGTGACCCAAGATGATATCGCAGAGGCGCTGACGGGTCTCAGAGTCTATCCGCTGCTGACGGGATACCGGGGCAGGCCGGGCGCAGATATTGATGCCGTCATCGCTGCCGTGATGGCGCTGCAAGACTGCATTATTGCGCATACAGCTGTGATCAGCGAGGTTGAGATCAACCCGCTCATCTGTACGTCCGAGCGCGCGGTGGCCGCTGATGCGCTGATCATGATGGCCCCGGAAATAGAACAAGAGGAAACATAGATGGACCCGATCAAGACCACCCGTAAAGGTGCCATTTTGCAGGTCACACTGGATAGGCCCAAGGCCAATGCTATCGACCTTGCGACCTCGCGGATCATGGGGGATGTGTTTGCAGCGTTCCGCGACGATCCCGAATTGCGCGTCGCCATCCTGACGGGGGCGGGTGAGAAGTTCTTCTGCCCCGGTTGGGACCTCAAGGCCGCCGCTGATGGCGATGCGGTGGACGGGGATTACGGTGTGGGCGGTTTTGGCGGGTTGCAGGAGCTGCGCGGCATGAACAAACCGGTGATCGCCGCCGTCAACGGGATCGCCTGCGGCGGTGGGCTGGAACTGGCGCTGAGCGCGGATATGATATTGGCGGCTGATCATGCGACATTCGCGCTGCCGGAAATCCGTTCGGGCACGGTTGCGGATGCGGCCTCGGTCAAGCTGCCCAAGCGCATTCCCTATCACATTGCGATGGAATTGTTGCTGACCGGGCGCTGGTTTGATGCGCAGGAGGCCAAGGGCTGGGGGCTGGTCAATGAGATCGTTCCGGCCAGCGATTTGATGGAGCGGGCTTGGGCGCTGGCGGCAACGCTCGCCTCTGGGCCGCCGCTGGTTTATGCCGCCATCAAGGAAATCGTGCGCGATGCGGAGGACGCCAAGTTTCAGGATGCCATGAACCGCATCACCGGGCGGCAATTGGAAACTGTCGACCGGCTCTATGCCTCGCAGGATCAATTGGAAGGCGCGCGGGCCTTTGCCGAAAAACGCGATCCTGTGTGGAAGGGTAAGTGAGGCGGCAGGGCTTGAACCTATGCGCGCGGGCGTCCAGATTGAGGGTATGAAAACACTCCTCTCCATTGGTCACGGCTATAGTGCGCGCGCTTTGGCGGCCCGATTGTTGCCGCAGGGCTGGCGTATCATCGGCACGACCCGAAGCGCCGAAAAAGCCGCGCAGATTGCAGCCACTGGGGTTGAACCGGTGATCTGGCCTGGATGTGATCTGTCTGCGGCATTGCAACAGGCGGATGCGCTGCTGGTTTCGGCCGGACCGGGGCCGGAGGGGGATCCGACCCTCGCGGCGATGCGCGCGGATATCGCGGCGGCGGCTCCAGGTCTGGATTGGGTCGGGTATCTCTCCACCACGGGCGTTTACGGTGATCACCAGGGCGGCTGGGTCGATGAAACATCCCCGCTGACGCCCTCGACCAAACGCGGCCTTGCCCGCGTCGCCGCAGAGACCGCGTGGCAGGCGATACCGGGTTTGAACCTGCATATTTTTCGTCTGGCGGGCATCTATGGTCCCGGTCGCGGACCCTTCGCCAAGGTGCGGGCCGGCACCGCGCGGCGCATCATCAAGGCGGGACAAGTGTTTTCCCGTATCCACGTGGAGGACATCGCGCAGGTGCTGGAAGCCTCGCTCGCGTGGCCCAATCCGGGCGCGATCTATAACCTGTGTGACGATGATCCCGCTCCACCACAGGACGTCATCGCCCATGCCGCGGAGCTTTTGGGGCTTCCGCTACCACCGGAGGTGGATTTCGAGACGGCGGATATGACCCCCATGGCGCGCAGTTTTTACGCCGAGAGTAAAAAAGTGAGGAACGATCTGATTAAGCAGGAGTTAGGTATTCGATTGCTTTTCGCGGATTACCGCGTCGGGCTGAACGCCTTGCTGGAAGAGGAAGAAAGAGATCGGAACGTCTCGGAGATATGACGATTGGCCGTTGACGCGCCTGCTTGACGCTGTGGACGGCGCGGCATCGGATGAAGATGAAACGGTGGCGGTCAGGGAGATCATATCGGAGATCGGCAGCCGGACGGTCACACCTGTCATACTCACCGTGGCCCTATTGTTGATGTCGCCACTCTCTGCAATACCCGGTTTGCCTACGACCGGAGCGATCATCATTGTCATTCTGTGCGTCCAGGCACTATTGGGGCGCCGTTTGTCGCTGCCGCGCCGTCTGATGGAAGCAGAACTGGCGACCTCAAAGGTTGCACATGCGACGGGCTGGCTGCGTCGTCCCGCAAAATGGGTCGATCGGGTGTCACAGCCCCGGCTTCATTTGCTGACGCGCGGGGCGATGCGGATCCTTGTTCTGGGGCTTTGCGCGGTGATTGCATTGTGGTTGCCGGCACTCGAGCTGATTCCTGGCGTCACGACAATAGGGGCCACGGCAATTGGCTTATTTGCTTTCGGCTTATTTGCACGTGATGGGTATTTTGTGATTGCTGGTTTTGTTTTGCTGATGATGATTGGTACGGGGGCTATTTTTCTGCTGAACGCTGCGGCAACCTGACACTAGGCCCGCGCCTCGCCGATCTGCGCCACGCCCAGCACATTCAGGACCTTGCTCTCGATTTCAGCGGCGTTCATGCCCGCGACCGCGTACATATCTGCCGGGCTCGCCTGATCGATGAAGATGTCAGGCAGCACCATGGAGCGGTATTTGAGACCTGTATCAAACACGCCTTCTTCGGCCAGAAGCTGCGCGACATGGCTGCCGAAACCGCCAACAGCGCCCTCCTCAATGGTGATGAGAGCCTCGTGGTCTTCGGCCAGTTGCAGGATCATGTCGCGATCAAGCGGTTTGGCGAAACGTGCATCCGCCACGGTGGGGGTAATACCGCGTGCTCTGAGCGCTTCGGCGGCTTTTTCGACCTCCGCCAGTCGCGTGCCGAAAGACAGGAGCGCAACCCGCGCGCCTTGAGAAATGATCCGACCCTTGCCGATTTCCAGCACCTCGCCGCGTTCGGGCATTTCCACCCCGTTACCTTCACCGCGCGGAAAACGAAAGGCTATGGGGCCTGCATCATATGCGACCGCCGTGGCCACCATATGTTTCAATTCCGCCTCATCGGCGGCGGCCATCACCACGAAACCGGGCAAGTTCGCCAGATAGGCAACGTCAAAGGCACCGGCATGGGTGGCCCCATCCGCGCCAACCAACCCCGCGCGATCAATGGCAAAGCGCACCGGTAGGCGTTGGATCGCCACATCATGCACGACCTGATCATACCCGCGTTGCAGGAACGTCGAATACATCGTGCAAAAGGGTTTCATGCCCCCCGCCGCAAGCGCCGCAGAGAAGGTCACGCCGTGCTGTTCGGCGATGCCCACATCAAAACACCGGCTCGGATAGCGTTCCGCGAAGAGGTTCAGCCCGGTGCCATCGGGCATGGCCGCCGTAACGGCACAGATCTTGTCGTCCGCTGCGGCTTCCTGCAACAGCGTCTCAGCAAAAACGCGGGTATAGCTGGGCGCATTGGAGGGGGCTTTTTTCTGCTCGCCGGTCACCACGTTGAATTTGGCCGTCGCGTGCCCCTTGTCGCGGGCGGTTTCGGCTGGGGCGTAACCCTTGCCCTTTTTGGTCAGCACATGGATCAGGATCGGCCCGGTCGCGCGGGCCTTGACGGTGCGCAATACGGGCAGCAGCTGGTCCATATCATGCCCGTCGATGGGTCCGATGTAGGAAAAGCCAAGCTGTTCAAACAAGGTGCCGCCGACGGCCATGCCCTTGAGGATATCCTTGGCCCGCTTGGCCCCTTCACGAAAGGGTTCGGGCAGAAGGCTGACCGCACCCTTGGCGGCGGCTTTGAAGTCCTGAAACGGCTCTTCGGCATAAAGACGGCTGAGATAGGCAGACATCGCGCCCGTCGGTGGGGCGATGGACATTTCATTATCGTTCAGGATCACCACCAGGCGCTTTTTCAGATGACCGGCGTTATTCATCGCCTCATAGGCCATGCCCGCGCTCATCGAGCCGTCCCCGATCACCGCAATCGCATCGCCCAGACCCTCGGGCACCACGCCGCCCAGATCACGCGCCACGGCAAAGCCGAGTGCTGCGGAAATCGACGTCGAACTATGCGCCGCCCCAAAGGGGTCATAGGGGGATTCGGAGCGTTTGGTGAAGCCGCTGAGACCGCCCTTCATGCGCAGGGTGCGGATGCGGTCGCGCCGTTCGGTCAGGATCTTATGCGGGTAACATTGGTGGCCCACGTCCCAGATGATCTTGTCGCGCGGCGTATCAAACACCGCATGCAGGGCCACGGTCAGCTCGACCACACCAAGACCCGCGCCCAGATGCCCCCCCGTCACCGAGACCGCAGAGATCGTTTCAGAGCGCAATTCATTGGCCAATTGCGTCAACTGGCGATCAGACAGGTGCTTCATGTCGGCGGGGCGCTGCACGGTGTCGAGTAGGGGAGTTTTGGGGGTCATGTCCTGCCTCTCAATGCGCGCGCGTGACGACGAAACGCGCAGCTTCTTTTAGGGTATCGGCGTCCGTTCCGTAACCCGCCAGGCTGTCGCAGGCCTGATCCACCAGATCGGCGGCGCGTTTGCGCGCGGTGTCCAGTCCGAGCAGCGACACGAATGTGGCCTTGCCTGCCTCTGCGTCTTTGCCCACGGCTTTGCCAAGGGTTGCGCTGTCCCCGGTGACGTCCAGCACATCATCCGCGATCTGAAAGGCGAGCCCGAGGGCCTTGGCATAGGCTTGCAAAGCGCTGATGTCGGCGCGCGCCATGCAGGCCCCGGCGGTTGCGGCCCATTCGATCAAGGCGCCGGTTTTGCCTTGTTGTAAGGCGGTAATCTGATCCAGTGTCAGGGGCGTGAGCGCGGTTTCGGCGGCGATGTCCAGCGCCTGACCCAGCACCATGCCCTTGGCCCCACTGGCACGTGCCAGCCGCAGGGCCAGCGTGGCGCGCACGTTTGCATCCGGGCTTGCCTCCTCGCGGCACACCATCTCAAAGGCCAGCGTTTGCAGCGCGTCACCGGCCAGAACCGCCGTAGCCTCATCCCATTTGCGGTGAACGGTCGGCTGACCCCGGCGCAGATCGTCGTCATCCATGCAGGGCAGATCATCATGCACCAACGAATAGGCGTGCAGCGCCTCGATCGCGGTGGCGGGCCAGATCGCATGGGTCGCATCGATGCCATGTAGCCGCGCGCTTTCGAGCACCAAAAATCCGCGCAGCCGTTTGCCGCCATGCGTCGCATGCGCCATCGCCCGCACCACCGGGAGATCATCCAGCGCCCCAAGGACCCCGTCAAAATGCTGTTGAATGGCCTGAGCGGAGGCGCTCAGACGGTCGGCAAACATGCTCAGAGCCCTTTGACCGGCGTGGCACCGGTGGGGTTGCCGTCCCCATCAAGCGTAATGGCGGCGACCTTTTCCTCGGCCTCTTTCAGCTTGGTCTCGCAGCGCGTTTTCAACGCAGCCCCGCGCTCATAAAGCGCGATGCTCTCATCCAGCGCCACATCGCCGCGTTCAAGTTGGCCCAACACTTTTTCCAACTCGGCCATCGCCTGTTCAAAGCTCATCTCTTGCGTGGGTTTTTCGGTCATGGCGCATCCTGTCTGCTGAGTGGCGCTTGTCTAATGGGTTTCGCGCCGATGTGCCACCCCCGGAGCGTGGGATCCACCGCATAAAATGTCCAGGTGATGCCGGTCAGAGCCGCCTATTCCGGGGCCAGCATATAGCCCGCACCGCGCACCGTTTGCAGGTATCTCGGCTGTTTGGGGTCTTCCTCGATCTTGCGGCGTAATCTGGTGATCTGGACGTCCACGGCGCGTTCCTGGGCCTGGCCCCGGTCGCGTCCCAACTCCTCGACCAGCTTGGCGCGGCTTATGGGTTCGTTGCAGCTGGCGGAAAAAATCTTCATCAATTGCATTTCAGTGCCGGTCAGCCGTACCAGCTCTTCGCCCTGCCACATCTCGCCGCGTTCAAGGTCATAGCGGATGGCCCCGAGCGTCAGCACCTTGGGGGCGGCGTGATCTTCGGTGTTTTCGGGCATGCGGCGCAATATGGCGTTGATGCGCAGCAGGAGTTCCTTGGGCTCGAAGGGTTTTGGCAGATAATCATCCGCCCCCGCTTCCAGACCCTCGATGCGGTTGCCGGTCTCTCCCTTTGCCGTCAGCAGCAAAATGGGCAGGTTACGGGTTTCGCGCAGGGATTTCGTCAACGACACACCATCTTCGCCGGGCATCATCACGTCCAACACGATCAGGTCGAAATCCAGACCCGACAGGATGCGCCTCGCATGGGCTGCATCACGCGCCGCCGTGACTAAAAACCCATTCCGCATCAGGAATTTCTGCAACAGCGTGCGGATGCGTTCGTCGTCATCGACGATCAGCAGATGTGCATCCATGTCTTTCATATGCCGCTATCCTTTAACCGCTTGTAGGCAAAACGCATTTCGCCATCCATCATCGCTTCCAGCACTTGCCGGAACCCGGCAACGGCTTCGGGCCCGGCGTCGCGAAAGGCCATGCGCATCCTTGCGCGCTGCGCATCTGAGAGCTTTTGTTCCAGAGCCTGACCCTCCGTGGTCAAAAACAAATGGCGCTCGCGTTTGTCGAGCTTGCCCACCTTGCTTTCCACCAGACCATCCTCGATCAGGGTGCGCAAGACACGGTTGAGCGATTGTTTCGTGACGCCCAGCAGGGAGAGCAGGTTATTGACCGTCGTTCCGGGCGCACGGTTGATGAAATGCACCGCACGATGATGCGCGCGCCCATAGGCCATATCCGCCAGGATACGGTCGGGATCTGCCGTGAAACCGCGATAGGCAAAGAACATCGCCTCGATGCCTTGCCGCAATTGCTCATCCGTCAGAAACAGAAGGTTTTCGCCACTGTGCGCTGTGGTGCTGCGCCCGTCCGCCATAACATGCCTCAGGTATTACAAATCAATTCCGGATCAGCATACGTCAGTGTTGTTGACATTCCAAGGGTGAAGGGCTATCGAATCGCATCTTTTGCGCAACTTTATGTCCGAAACGGTCATATTGGACGCAATAATTGCAAATTTTGAGACGCTCTTGGGAAGGAACGACAATGGCAGGCGCTTATAATGATCGCGACGGTATGATCTGGATGAACGGTCAGATGACCCCTTGGCGCGACGCCAATGTTCATATTTTGACCCATGCCATGCATTATGCCTCCTCGGTTTTTGAAGGTGAGCGGGCCTATAATGGCAAGATTTTCAAGAGCCGCGCGCATTCCGAGCGCCTGAAACGTTCCGCGGAAATGATTGATTTCGAAATCCCATATACCGTGGATGAGATCGAAGCCGCCAAGGTCGAGGTTCTCGCCGCGAGCGGTCTGCAAGACGCTTACGTGCGGGCCATCGCCTGGCGTGGTGCAGGCGAAGACATGGGTGTCGCCTCTGCGCGCAACCCGGTGCAACTGGCCATTGCCGCCTGGGAATGGGGTGCCTATTACGGGGACGCCAAAATGAAGGGGGCCAAGCTTGATATTTCCAAATGGAAACGTCCCAGCCCCGAGACCATCCCCAGCCATGCCAAGGCCGCTGGTCTCTATATGATCTGCACCATGTCCAAACACGCTGCCGAGGCTAAGGGCTGTTCGGATGCGATGATGTTTGATTATCGCGGCTATGTGGCCGAGGCGACGGGGGCAAACATCTTCTTTGTCAAAGACGGCGAGGTGCATACCCCCGATCCCGATTGTTTCCTGAACGGGATCACACGCCAGACGGTGATTGGCATGCTCAAGGAGCGCCAGATCAAGGTGCATGAACGCCACATCATGCCCGAAGAGCTCGAAGGGTTCGAACAATGCTGGCTCACCGGCACAGCCGCCGAGGTGACGCCTGTGGGTCAGATTGGTGATTTTAACTTTGAAGTGGGCAGCATCACGCGCGAAATTGCACAAGGCTATGAGGTTTTGGTGCGCAGCTGAGGTCTGTGGCGGAATGCGCCGGTAACAAGGAGCGGGCCCATAAACCGGGCCCGTCTCGGGAACCTTGGATCTAGGGTTAATAGCCCTTTCTAAAATAGTTAATTGTATGTTAACCAATCGCTGTCGCAGCGAGCGGCTTATAACCAATGACTGAATTTTACGACGTCTGTTGAGAGGACATATAATATGAAAATTACCGGATTGGCTTTGGCCATTGCGATGACTGTGCCGTTTGCGGCCGGTGCTGCGACGATGAGTGCGACGAATTTGACGGTTAATATCTACCAGTCGGATAACACTGGCAATACTGGCAACACGGCAGATGCGATCTTGGCAAATGTGGGCCCTGCAAACTTCCTTGGAACGGCGTCCTTCACAGGGATTTTGGACTTTGACACGCAGGATTCCGCAGACACGTCGACCATCGATGACTGGCTCACAAGCAAGGGTGGCACCTATACCGAACTTGGTGCGGGATTCGATGAAACGCTTAAAATCAGCTTCCCTGACATCGGCACGAACTCCGCCCGGACGACGTGGTTTGAATTCATCGGTGGAAGTGCATCGGTTTTCGATTTTACCGTGAAACATGACGATGGCGTGTGTTTTTACGAAAGCGGTGTGCAGGAAACCTGCTCGCAGACACCCACCCAGGTCGTAACGACAAATGGTTTTTCCTATGACGGCGGCGTTTTCCAACTGTTGTATGCTGCAACAAACGGCGATCCATCGGTTCTGAAAGTGACCAGCAATGACGACGTGACGCTTGAGCCGGTGCCGCTGCCAGCAAGCGCATTGCTTCTGATGGGTGGTTTGGCCGGATTGGGCATGATGCGCCGCCGTCGTAAATCGTAACCTGGCGTAAATTAGGTCTGACAAAGGCGGCCATTGTGCCGCCTTCGTGCTTTTTGATGGTCCATGTTTGAAAATGGATCGCACTACCAACCTCCAGTACCTTTTGCGATGCCGATCACACGGGTGAAGGCTTTGGCGCTCCGCTGGAAAGGGTTGCCTGGCCCGGCTGCGCGTTAAGGTCGGGACCTATGCCATTAGGCTTCGGAGGGGTTATCCGTTGCAATCGGGCATATCAGTATGAGCGCCTGCCCATAGCGCGGGGGCGAGGCGTCTGATATCAAAATAAGCGCAATGAGCAGCGCTGTTTTATCCGCAAATGCCTCAGACTTTGCAGGGTGCATTCCCAACCATTCGACGGTCTAAAAATCAACACCGCGCTGTGCTTTTATGCCCGCCTTATAGGGGTGTTTCACTTCGGTCATCTCAGTGACCAGATCGGCATATTCCATCAATTCGGGTTTGGCATTGCGTCCGGTTAAAATCACGCCGGTGCGTTTATTGCGGCTCTCAAGGCTTTCGATGACCTTATGCACGTCCAGGTAATCATAACGCAGGGCGATGTTGATTTCGTCCAGGACGATCAGATCATACTCACCGCTCTGCATCATCTGCACGCCCTTGGCAAAGGCGGCTTGGGCGGCGGCGATATCGCGCTCCTTGTCCTGCGTGTCCCAGGTGAAGCCTTCGCCCATCGTATGCCATGTGACATCGCCCAGCTGGTCAAAAAACCGCTTTTCGCCTGTGATCCATTTGCCCTTGATGAACTGAACCACACCGACTTTCTGCTTCCACCCCAGCGCGCGGATGACCACACCGAAGGCGCTTGACGATTTGCCTTTGCCATTGCCGGTATGCACCAGAATGAGCCCCTTTTCGGGGTCCTGAGCCGCAGCGACCTTCGCGCGGTGCTTGGCCTGCACCTGTTTCATCTCTGCCTTATGGCTTTCTGCGTCACTCATCGGTTTATCCTCGTGGTTCTGGTTTTGTCAAAAACGCTTTAGGGGGTTCCTGAGGGGGGCATATTGGGTTTTGATTTGCTGCGGTCCAGTCCCAATTGACGTTCGCGCCAAATGATCAGAATACCGCCGGCGATCACCAGGCTGGCCCCTAGTATGATGGGGCCGGTGGGTACCTCGTCAAAGGCGACATAGCCGATGATGCTGGCAAAGATCATCGAGGCATAGTCAAAAGGCGCGAGCATAGAGGCCCCGCCGAAGCGATAGGACGCCGTCACCATGATCTGTGCCACGCCCCCGACCAGACCGGCCGAGATCAGCCACATCAAGACCGAAGGTTGCGGCCAGAGCCAGACAAAGGAGGGATGATCCACGACCAACCCGATGGGCGCGGAAAGGAGCGCGAGGCAGGTGGCCGTCGCGGAGAAGTAAAAGACAATCGCCGCCGTGTGATCGGTCATGACCAGTCGACGGACGTGGATTTGCACAAGCGCGCGCAGGATCGACGCAATAAGCACCATTATGGCCCCCAGCGTGGCGGCTTGCGACATTTCATCGGCACCGACGCTCAGGCGCGGGGCCATGACGATCATCACGCCGATCAGACCCAGCGCCACCGCAGAAAGGCGTATCAGCCTGACACGTTCGCCCAGGAACATCGCGGCAAAGATCACGGCGAACATCGGTGAAGCATAGCCTATCGCGGTCACCTCGGGCAGGGGCAGCAGACCCAGCCCGGCAAAGGTCAGACCCATGGCCGTCGTGCCGAACAGCCCACGCCAGACATGGCCCATGAGGTTTGACGGGATCAGCCCCTGGCGTAATTGTCCGCGTTGCCACAGCCAAAGCAGGATAATCGGCATGGCGCAGAGAGAGCGGAAGAAAACGGCTTCACCGGGGGGCACGTCGTCGGAAACGCTTTTGATGATTGCGGCCATGACCATGAATAAAAAGACCGCGCAAAGCTTCAAAGCAATTGCGCGGCCCGGTCGATGTTGGGTGAGGTCCTGGGCCATGGGCGTTTCTTGCGCCCCTGCACGGGAAAGATCAAGCGCCGGGAAGGGGCGCTCGATCCTGTGTCAGCTTCAGTTCAATGCGGCGACGCCGAGGGGGACCGAGAACTTCAGGCACCAGATGTAGATTTCATTGTAATCGTCGATGTTTACGGAGGCGGGCACGGTATAGACTTGCTTGCCATTGAGGTTTTTGAGTTCACCAAGATCTGCCTCGGGCGCATAGCTGCCATCTTTGCCGAAGGCGACGCGGGGGTCCGGTGCGCCATCCAGCGAGAAGTTTTCGTCCAGTGTGACGGTCGCGGTGCCGTCCGCGTTTTTGACGATACTCACGTTGCCGGCCGTGATGTGGTCGCTTTTTCCGATGAAGCTGCCGGAGGGTTCGGCGGCGGCCCCGAAGGTTGCAAGAACGGTGAGGCTGAGGGCGAGGACGGCATTAACGAGGAATTTCATGATGTCGGTCTTTCTGTTTGAAGCGGTTACGTATTGTGATGACCTGAATTTGTAGTTTGGAACCGATAGGTACAATACACGTTCGCGTGAGTTGTGTAACAGTCAGTTCCGAACTATATGTACCACAACACAGGAGAGGTTTATGGCACGACCCAGAGAGTTCGACCCCGAGGATGCGATCAAACGGGCGACGGGTGTATTTTGGCAAAAGGGCTATCTGGAGGCATCGCTTCCGGATCTGCTGGAGGGTATGGGACTGACGCGTGGCAGCCTCTACAAGGCCTTCAAGGACAAAAAGACCCTTTTTCTGCTGGTTCTTGCGCACTACCAGGATGAAGCGGTCGGGGCGGCTCAGGCGCGGCTGACCAATCCGCAGGTGCCTGATGGGCGGCTCAGGATCCTGAGCCTGTTTCAGGCGCTGGCCACGGCTGTGGCAGCGGGGGATGCGCGGGGGTGTCTGTTGTGCTCGGCGGCGGCGGGCTATGAAATGTCCGATCCGGAAATTGCGGCAGCCGTGGAGCAGGGTATGGAGGGCATCCGCGCCGGGTTGGAGGCGGCGCTGCGGGACTCACTGACACATGCGGACCAATCCAAGGAGGCACAGCGCGCCCTGGCAAACATGCTCCTGACGCAATATATCGGTCTGTGCGTTCTGGCCCGGTCGCGCATGTCGCTGGGCGTGATCGAGCAATGCACGGGCCATGTTGCGCAGTTATTGGGCCTGGAGCGCGCGTAACCGGCGTCTTTTAACCGATCTGGCCTTTGTTTTCCCCGACCTGACCCCGGTGCAACAGCAGGTGATCCAGCAGAACACAGGCCATCATCGCCTCCCCGACCGGCACCGCACGAATGCCCACGCAGGGGTCATGGCGTCCTTTGGTGATGATCTCGGTGTCTTCGCCGCTCCTGGTGATCGTCCGGCGTGTGGTCAGGATGCTGGAGGTCGGCTTCACGGCAAAGCGTACGACGATGTCCTGGCCCGTGCTGATCCCGCCCAGGATCCCGCCCGCATGGTTGGAAGAGTAAACCGGCCCCTCCGGACCCATGCTGATCTCATCGGCGTTCAATTCACCGGTCAGCATCGCCGCCGACATGCCCTCGCCAATCTCCACGCCCTTGACCGCATTGATGCTCATCATCCCCGCTGCGAGGTCCGTGTCGAGCTTGCCATAGACCGGCGCGCCCAAACCCGCGGGTACGCCGCGCGCGACCACTTCGATGATCGCGCCAACCGAACTGCCCGATTTGCGCAACCCATCAAGGTATTGCGCCCACTCCTGCGCCGCCGCGGCATCCGGCACCCAAAACGGGTTCTGATCGATTTGGTTCCAATCAAACCGATCCCGGTTGATCTGATGCGGGCCCATCTGTGTCATGTACCCCTTGATCGCAACGCCTGGAACCAGCGCTGCAAGTGCGGCGCGCGCAAGACCGCCCGCTGCAACACGCGCTGCCGTTTCGCGCGCGCTTGAGCGACCACCGCCGCGATAATCGCGGATACCGTATTTCTGATAATAGGTGATATCCGCATGACCGGGACGGAATTTATCCTTGATATCCCCATAATCCTTGGAACGTTGGTCGGTGTTCTCGATCATCAACTGCACCGGCGTGCCCGTCGTGACCCCCTCGAATGTGCCCGATAGGATCCGCACCTCATCCGCCTCGCGTCGCTGTGTGGTGTATTTATTCTGACCGGGTTTGCGCTTGTCCATCCAGGTCTGGATCATCGCTTCGTCAATCGCCACGCCGGGCGGGCAGCCGTCAACGGTCGCCCCCAGGGCGGGTCCATGGCTTTCCCCCCATGTCGTGACGCGGAAAAGATGGCCAAAGCTGTTCATCGACATTGCACAAACTCCCTTGCTTGCGGTGCTTAGCCGGGCAGGCGGGTCGCCTCAAGAGCTTATCGCTTGCCAATCACCCGGTCGCATATTAACCATCGCCCTACCTCGGGGGGCCATTCCGGCTGAGATGTGTTGCACACGGACCCGTAGAACCTGAACCGGTTAAGACCGGCGGAGGGAAGGTTGAGCTGATCATCCTCTTTCGCCGTTCGACGCATTTGAGAGGATTGATCATGCGAAGAACTCTACTTGCCACCACGCTGCTGCTGGCCACACAGGCCGGGGCTGATACGCCCGTACTCACCGTCTATGCGGGGGATTATTTCACTTCCGAATGGGGCCCCGGCCCGATGATCGAGACGGGATTTGAAGAAATCTGCGGCTGCGATCTGCAATTTGCCACCGGTGATCTGCTGCCGCGCCTGCTGCTCGAAGGAGAGCGGACCAAGGCCGATGTGGTCATCGGGCTGACCTCGGATGTGACGGCCAAAGCCCGCGAGACCGGGCTTTTCGCCCCACATGGGCAGGACAACAGCGCGCTGACACTGCCGATTGAGTGGACGGATGATACCTTCCTGCCCTTCAACTATGGGCACACCGCTTTCATCTATAACGAAACGACCATGGACGCGCCCCCGGCCAGTTTTGCCGATCTGCTGGACATGCCCGATGACGTCAAAATCGTGATCCAGGACCCGCGCACATCGATTTCCGGCCTTGCTTTGGTCCTTTGGGTGCAAGCAGTTTATGGTGAGGAGGCGGGCGACGTCTGGAGCAAACTCGCGCCCAAAATCCTGACCGTGACCAAGGATTGGTCCGCCAGCTACGGCATGTTCACGGACGGCGAGGTCGATATGGTGCTCAGCTACACCACCTCGCCCGCCTACCACATGTTCGCTGAAGAGGATTTCACCAAAAAGGCCGCGATCTTCCCCGAAGGTCACTATTTCATGGTCGAAACCGTGGGCAAAATTGCGCAGACGGACCAACCGGAACTGGCCGATGCCTTCATGGCCTATGTCCTCAGCAATGATTTCCAGCGCATGATACCCACCGCGAACTGGTCGCTGCCCTCGGCTCTGCCAGCGGATCAATGGCCCGAAGGATGGGCGCAATTGCCGCTGCCAGAAAAAGTGCTGTTTTATTCCGAAGACGAAGCAGCTGCCCTCAAGGATCAGGCGGTTGAGACATGGCGCAACGCGCTCAGCCAATAATTGGCAAAACCGGGATCATCGCAGGCGGCTTTGTGCTCGCGGTGGTCTTGTTGGCCTTCCTCGGCATTGGGTTGCGTGCGGATGTCGGGCGCGGTCTTGGCCCGGCGGAATGGGCGGCAATCCGGTTCACATTGTTGCAATCGGCCCTTTCCGCGCTGATTTCCGTGGCCTGCGCGATCCCTCTGGCGCGCGCGCTTGCCCGGCGTCGGTTCATCGGGCGCGGTGTGTTGATCACACTGCTGGGGGCGCCCTTCATCCTGCCGGTCATCGTCGCCGTGCTGGGGCTTTTGACGGTTTTCGGGCGCTCCGGATGGGCCAATGTCGCGCTGGAAGCGGTGGGTTTGCCCTCGATATCCATCTACGGGCTGCACGGTGTTGTTCTGGCGCATGTGTTTTTCAACCTGCCCTTGGCCACGCGTCTTCTCTTGCAAGGTTGGCAAAGCATCCCCGCCGAACGCTTCCGCCTTGCCGCACAGCTCGATTTGCCGCCAAAAATGATCCAGCGCACATTGGAACTCCCGTTATTGTTGCAGATCGCACCCGGCGCAACCGCGCTTATTTTCGTGATATGCCTGACCAGTTTTGCCGTGGCGCTGACGCTGGGAGGCGGTCCTCGTGCCACGACCATCGAACTGGCGATCTACCAGGCCTTTCGGTTTGATTTCGACCTGTCGCGGGCGGCTCTACTCTCCTTTATCCAATTGGGGCTGGCAGGCGGTGCAGCTCTTGTTGCGCTCTGGATTATTCCGAACATCCCCGTCAGCGCGGGGCTGGATCGCGAGTTGCGCCGGTGGGACGCGCGCGGTGGTTTCCAGCGACTACACGATAGCGCCGTCATAACGTTGGGCAGCGCATTTTTGCTCCTGCCGCTCTTCGCGATCGTGCTTGCCGGGTTGCAGGGCCTGCCGCAAATGCCAACCGGTGTCTGGAGAACAGCAGGCAATTCGCTGGGTGTCGCCCTGCTCAGCATCGCCGTTCTGCTGATCATTGCACTGCCCATGGCCGGATGGATCGCTTCGCGCCGCGCCGGGGGGGCAGAGGCCATTGGCCTGATCGGGCTGTCTGCCTCTCCGCTCATGATCGGGACGGGCTGGTTCATCCTGATCAACCCCATCGCGGACCCGGTGCCGCTTGCGTTGCCCGTGACCGCGCTGATCAACGCGCTGATGGCGCTGCCTTTTGCGCTGCGGATTCTGGTGCCACCGATGCGGGATGTGCTGAGCACCTATGACCGCATCTCCCGCTCCTTGGGGCTGGCGGGGTGGTCCGCGTGGCGTTGGCTGGTGCTGCCGCGCCTGCGGGCGCAGATCGGGTTTACCGCGGGATTGACGGGGGCGCTGTCCGTGGGCGACCTCGGCGTCATCGCGCTTTTTGCCGACCCGGATCGTGCGACCTTGCCGTTGCAAATGTATCGTTTGATGGGGGCTTACCGGACCGAAGCCGCGGCGGGGGCGGCTTTGCTGTTGTTGGCGATGGCGCTGGGGCTGTTCTGGATCTGTGACAAGGGAGGCCGCTGGCGTGCTGAGGCTTGAAGACATCATCATAACGCAAGGCGATTTCCGGTTAAGGGCGGGTTTCGATATCGCGACAGGTCGCAAAACCGCTGTGATCGGGCCTTCGGGGTCGGGCAAATCCACCTTGCTGGCGGCCATCGGTGGATTTCTGGAGCTTGGCGGGGGCCGGTTATGGTGGAACGACAGCGAAATCACCAACGCGCGTCCGGGCGCGCGTCCCATTGCCATGTTGTTTCAGGACAACAACCTGTTTCCGCATTTGAGCATTCGCAAGAACATCGGGCTGGGTATCCGCCCCGACTTGAAAGTGTCGCATGAGGATCAAACCCGCATCGACAAGGCCCTGCAACGCGTGGGCTTGCAGGATATGGGGGATCGCAAGCCGGGACAATTGTCCGGCGGTCAACAAAGCCGCGCGGCACTGGCGCGGGTTTTGGTGCAGGGTAAACCCGTGATCTTGCTGGACGAGCCCTTTGCGGCTCTGGGGCCTGCGCTGCGCCAAGAAATGCTGGATCTGGTGCAGGATTTAAGCGCGGAAACCGGCGCGACGCTGTTGATGGTCACGCATGACCCGCAGGATGTCCGCCGCATCGCGGATGACGTGATCTTTGTCGAGGGCGGGCGCGCAGCGGCACCGCAACCGGCGGCGGCATTGCTGGAAAACCCGCCCCCGGCCTTGCGGGCCTATCTGGGTTAGGCGGCCTTTGCGCGCAGCCCCGCGCGGGCCTTGAGGATGCCGAGAGCCGCCTGTGCCGCCTCGCGTCCTTTGGTGATGAAATGCGCCCGGTAGATGGCGTTATGGTGGTCGGTTTCCTGATAGTGGTGCGGGGTCAGGGAGACCGACAATACAGGTATGCCTGTATCAAGGCCGGCGCGCATCAATCCATCCACCACGCTTTGGGCCACAAAATCATGCCGGTATATGCCACCATCCACAACAAAGGCGGCGCAAACCACCGCATGATATTGTCCGCTCGCGGCCAGATCGCGTGCCATCAGCGGCATTTCAAATGCGCCCGGCACGTCGAAAACATCGACCTGTGGGGGTGGGATGGTTTGGATAAAACCCTCATAGGCGCGGTCCACGATATCGGCGTGCCACTGCGCTTTGACGAAGGCGAAACGGGTGTGTGTCATAGAAATCTCCTTTGGTGTTCAGACACGTCCACCCAAGGCGATCACGATTGCGCACGGGCCAAAACCCGCGTGCCTCCGCATTCTCTTTCATCCGGACTATGACCGTCGGCTCTGGCATCTCACCAGATCTGCTGGACCATCGGGCATCCGTCGGAAACCCCATGCGCTCGCGGGCTCGAAGGTCATTGCCCCCATACCGCCGGTGGGGAATTGCACCCCGCCCTGAGAATAGGTCCAGCTTGCCAAGGCATGCCAAAGCCTGCAAGAGGAAATGCGACATAATCCGAGGCCAAAGCGATGCATCCCAACCCGGTTTTCCACACCCAGGAAGACGCCACCAACCACGCCTATGCGCGCGATCGCGCATTTGGAGTGTTGGCGGTGAGCGGTGCGGCTGCGCCGTGGCTGTCGCATATCCCGTTTTTGCTGGATGAGGAGGGGGGGACCCTCTGGCTGCATCTTTTGCGTTCCAATCCGATTGCGCGGGCGTTGAAGGAGGGCGCGCTGCCTGCGCGGATCGCGGTGTCTGGGCCGGACAGCTATGTGTCGCCCGATTGGTACGGCGTGATCGATCAGGTGCCGACGTGGAATTATGTCGCCGTGCATGTCACCGGCACGTTGGAATTGCGCCCGCAGGAGGAATTGCACGCCCTGCTGGATCGCCAGAGCGCGTTTTTCGAAGACCGCCTGCTGCCCAAGGAGCCCTGGACCACCCCGAAAATGTCACCGGGTGTCATGGAAAAGATGATGCGCGCGATTGTGCCGTGCCGTATGGCCGTCACCGGCGTCGATGGAACCTGGAAGCTGAACCAGAACAAACCGGATGACGTCCGCCTGCGCGCGGCAGATCATGTCGAGGCCTTTGGGCAGGGCAGCGATCTTGCCGTCTTGGCGGCCCTGATGCGGGGTGCCAATAGACAGGGCAAATAGCTCTGCTAGGGTCAAACCGAATCGCAAAAGGAAAAACCGATGAAGCTTTTTCACTCTCCCGCCTCTCCCTTTGTGCGCAAGGTGGTGGTTTTACTGCATGAGCTTGAAAAAGCCGATGACGTCGAGCAGGTCGCAGTGAGCACAACCGCTTTTGCCTCCGATCCCGGTCTGGTGGCGATCAACCCTTTGGCGAAACTGCCTGCTTTGGTGCGTGACAATGGCACCACGCTTTATGACAGCCGGGTAATCACCGCTTTTCTGAACGATCTTTACGGGGGCAAGATGTATCCGACGGGCACAACGCGTTGGGAAAGCCTGACGCTGGAGGCGACCGGTGACGGGATCATGGATTGCGCGGTATCGATGGCCTATGAAACGCGGCTGCGCCCGGTAGAGAAGCAGTCCGAGCCCTGGCTGGACGCGCAATGGGCGAAAATTGAACGCGCGGTATCGGTGTTGAATGCGCGCTGGATCAGCCATCTGTCCGGACCCGTTGATATGGGTCATATTTCGGTTGCTTGTGCGTTGTCCTATGTTGATCTGCGTCATGACGCGCGCAATTGGCGCGCGGGCAATGAAACGCTGGCCAAATGGCATGCGGAATTTGATTCGCGTCCGTCGATGGGTGCGACAAAGCCGCCAGTTGGATAAAAAATTGTGGGAGTTAACTTTTTACACGTACGAAGTGCATAGAAAACAATGAGTATGGGGGTGCCTGCGACGGTTTGCGCGTGTTTGTTCACTGGACTGCACGGCGGCACGGCGCTACATACCCGAAGATGATTGGCTGCGATTTTTGCGGCCGTGACATATATTTTGCCGAAAACCGGCCCTGGAAATGGAGTAAACCCGTGTCCCACGCAGAAGACAACGAAGGCACCCGGAGGGATTTCCTTTATTACGCAACCGGCGGCGCAGGGGTCATCGTGACCGGCGCTGCCGTCTGGCCGCTGGTCAATCAAATGAACCCTTCCGCGGATGTACGCGCGCTTTCATCCATTCGGGTGGATATCAGCGAGGTTCTGCCCGGAACGCAATTGACAGTGAAATGGTTGGGCAAACCAGTCTTCATCCGTCGCCGCACCGAAGAGGAGATTTCGGCAGCACGTGAGGTTGAACTGAGCGATCTGCCCGATCAGAACGCTGAGAATGCCAATATCGCCGCAGATGCTGATGCATCCGACGAGAATCGCGCGTTGGATGATACTGGCGAATGGTTGGTCATGATGGGTGTTTGTACGCATCTGGGCTGCGTGCCTTTGGGTGATGCTGGCGATTTTGGTGGCTGGTTTTGCCCCTGCCACGGGTCGCATTATGACACGTCCGGGCGTATCCGCAGAGGCCCTGCGCCTCGCAACTTGCCTGTACCAACAGCAGAATTCGTGGACGAGTCCACGATCAAACTCGGTTAAGGGAGAAACCTGATGGCTGGAATTCCTCACGACCATTACGAACCGAAATCGAACGGCGAAAAGTGGCTTCACAGACGCCTGCCGGTCGTCGGTCTGATGTATGACACATTGATGATCCCGACACCCAAAAATCTCAATTGGATGTGGATTTGGGGGATCGTGCTGACATTTGTACTGATCTTACAAATCGTCACCGGCATTGTACTCGCAATGCACTACACACCACATGTCGATCACGCTTTCGCTTCCGTCGAGCATATCATGCGTAACGTGAATGGCGGCTATATGCTGCGCTACATTCACCAAAACGGCGCGTCACTGTTCTTCGTTGCGGTTTATGCGCATATCTTTCGAGGGCTCTATTACGGCTCCTATAAGGCACCGCGTGAGATCACTTGGATCATCGGGATGCTTATTTACCTCATGATGATGGGGACTGCCTTCATGGGGTACGTCTTGCCTTGGGGGCAGATGTCCTTCTGGGGAGCCACCGTGATCACGGGTCTGTTCGGCGCGATTCCATTCATCGGAGACACTCTTTTGACCTGGCTGCAGGGCGGCCCAGCGGTCGACAACGCGACGTTGAACCGGTTCTTCTCGCTGCATTATCTGCTGCCATTCGTTATCCTGGCCCTTGCGGTCGTGCACATATGGGCATTCCACACGACTGGGAACAACAACCCTACTGGCGTTGAAGTGCGCCGCACGTCGAAGGAAGAAGCAAACAAAGATACCTTGCCCTTCTGGCCCTATTTCGTGATCAAAGACCTGTTCGCGCTGGCGGTCATCCTTGCCGTGTTCTTTGCAATTGTCGGGTTTATGCCAAACTACCTCGGACACCCGGATAACTACGTCGAAGCAAACGCGCTTGTGACACCGTCGCACATCGTGCCTGAGTGGTACTTCTTACCATTTTACGCCATTTTGCGCGCTTTCACGGATGAGGTCTGGGTGGTGCAAATTGCGTCATTTGTGACCGGTGGCATTATCGATGCGAAGTTCTTCGGTGTTCTTGCGATGTTTGGTGCAATCGTCGTAATGGCGCTGGCGCCATGGCTGGACACATCGTCGGTGCGTTCGGGGCGTTATCGCCCGATGTTCAAATGGTGGTTTGCCCTTCTGGTCGTCGATTTCTTCGTATTGATGTGGGTCGGAGCGCGCCCAGCGGAGGAACCCTACAATACGATCTCGTTGATCGCGTCGACCTATTGGTTTGCGTACTTCTTGGTGGTCCTACCGCTTCTCGGCGTTATCGAAAAACCGATAGCTGCGCCGGAAACCATCGAAGATGATTTCACGTCTCTTCATCCAAAATCTACCAACGCCACACCTGCTGAATAAAGGATAAGAGTCATGTTCAGAACACTTACACTTAGTGCTGTGGCGGCTTTCGGGCTGGCCACGGCGGGTCTGGCAGCGGGTTCCTATGACACGCACATCGAGGATTTCGACTTCTCCTTCGAAGGCCCATTTGGCAAATACGACCAGAACCAACTGCAACGCGGCCTGCAGGTCTATACTGAGATCTGCTCAGCCTGCCACGGCTTGAAGTTCGTGCCGATTCGCTCCCTGTCCGAAGAGGGCGGGCCTTCGATGCCGGAAGATCAGATCCGGGCATATGCGGAGAACTTTGAAGTTTTTGACCGGGAGTTAGATGACTTTCGTCCTGCGCGACCAGCTGATAATTTTCCCGAATCGGGTCTGGAAAACGCACCTGACCTGAGTCTGATGGCAAAGGCCCGCGCTGGATTTCACGGCCCCTATGGTCTGGGTATCAATCAATTCTTCAAGGGTATTGGTGGGCCGGAGTATATTGCGTCGCTTCTGACTGGTTATACTGGCGAAGAAAAGGAAGAAGCCGGTGTGACGCTTTACGCGAACACAGCTTTTCCCGGAGGTTGGATTTCAATGGCACCGCCGCTCTATGGTGAAGATGTCGACTATGCAGACGGACACGAGAACGACCTGCATCATATCTCCGAAGATGTTTCCGCTTTCCTGATGTGGACTGCCGAACCAAAGATGATGGCGCGTAAACAAGCTGGTTTTGTCGGGGTTGTGTTTCTTACTCTGTTGTCCGTTTTGCTTTATCTCACGAACAAGCGGCTCTGGGCACCGGTCAAGGGAAAAGACGCCGTTTAAGCGGCTCATCCACCACAGTAAAAAGGCCCCCCTGCATAAGCATGGGGGCCTTTCTGTCTGTACCTTCAGTCACAAAGGCTAATAGCAGACCCTGGGGAGGATAAAATTAGGGAGGTTCAGAGAAACACGGTTAATTCGTCGCTAAAAGCGCCTTTCATCGTGAAGTTGTTCCTACCCCGGCATTAAAAATTTTCTTTACCAGATCGTAGGCCTTGTAAAATCAAGACCGTCACTCACCACCGGTCACCAGTAATGGGTTAACATTAGGTTAATAAAGAATCGCTGTATGTGACCTGGATCACACAAAGAGAAGATCGTGCAGGAAACTCTGGTCCCACCGGTGATCGCAGGGAGGCTTCTGCAACGTAACAGCGGAATTGTAATCTGAGGGTGAGGACGCTTTTCATCTGCCTTGCCTCAAAACCGGTTATTCGTGTCATTGACCAGGGATTGGGCTGCGCGAAATTCACGCTCAGCCTTCAAAAGCCACGCGATGATCGCTTTGACTTTCGAACCGCTGGAGCTTGGTTTCGGAGTGTCGGTCTGGGGGTGGCTTTCTCTTGCCATGTCGTTGCGCTTTCTGTGGTGTCCCGGAAAATGCCGGAGATGTCAGGATCGGACGATTTGTCCTTGAATGTTCCCAACATTGCGCAAAATATTACCGGCGTCTGTGACACGGTTCACATGATACCATCAAATCTGATGTAAATCCGCCATGACCTGTAAAGCGTCCCGGTCGATGACCCGGACCCCACCGCGCGTCGCTTCGATAACCCCTGCACGTTTCCAAAGCGCCAGTGTTTTCGATACAGCCTCTCGGGTTGCGCCCACGAACTCGGCAAGTTCTGCCTGAGACAATGTCAACGTGGATAGTTGCTTTGATCCATCTATCGTCAAATACAGAATTTTTCGGGCCAACCGCGCGGGCATTGGTAAAAACACCTGTTCGTTTAACTGGCTGCTCATCCAACGCATGCGTTCACCGGCCAATTGGATCATGTCGATTCCCACATCCGGTGCGGCGCGAATGGCGCGTAACATATCCGCGTTCCTGACTCCTCGAAGCCGCGTGGGTTCCAAAGCGGTCACCGTTGCGGTTCGGGTTCCAGGATCAAAAAGAGCGATTTCACCAAAAAGAGCGCCAGGACGCATAACATCCAGTGAAAGTTTGCGCCCCTCACGTGAAAGCACGCTGAATTCAAGTGAGCCAGTGATGATAGCATAAAGGGTATCCCCATCCTCGCCTTGTTCAAAGAGGGTCTCCCCAGAAGTGAGTTTGACCTCGGTTGCCACGGATGCCATGAGGTCGGACAGTTCTTTTGAGGCATGCGCCAAAAAACCGGTTTTGGGCAGTGTTACGGTGTCCATCATCACTTCTTTCTGTTCTGACCCTATGTCGCATCAATGGCCTGCACCGTCGCTGCGATTTTGGGGGCAAGCTTGCTCGTCATAGCACAGGTGCCAAGCTGGCGTGTCCCGTCACAGAAAGCAACGACGCGTTAACGTTTTTTTCTATCAATGACCTGAGCCCAGAAACATCCCTCACTTTGACATAGAGTTTCCGCATTTTTGCTGTGCCAGCCCAGGTATCCCCGGTCGGGATTAGGGTTTCCGCACTTTGACCGCACAGGCAGACGGGATGCGTCTGGTGATTTCATCAGTGCTGTCGGGACGGCGCGTTCTTCGTTGGAGTCTCAACCATTGCCCGGCAGTCGCTGCCTGTAGCGATGAAAGGGACCGAGCCTCCAACTTTTCGGCAGTATTTTCAGGCCCATGAAGCAATGAGCGCTCAGACATCCAGCGGGACCAAAAAGCTCTCGCTTCAGAACAACCGGGCACATTTCCTTAACCAGTTCCAAGTCCGCAATGATCTTCTCCAGCCGCGATCTCTCATCTTCCAACTCACGCAACCGCTTCATGTCTGTTGGCAACGTGCCTGCGTACCTCTCAGAGCGTTAAAATGGAGCGTTTCCCTGTACAAACCCCGCTCAGATGGCGTTTTTTCGCTGGCGCATTCCTGGGTGATCCGCCCACCCCTTGATGTGCTGCTGCGAGGTGATCTGAAGCAGGCTATTTTGCCGTTCTTTTTTGAACGGGAGATGGCCGAGTGAAGAGATTGCCAATGCGGAAGATACGAGAGGCGTTGCGCCTGTCACATGGAGGTTTGTCGACGCGGGTGATTGCATCGAGCTTGGGCGTCGGGCGCACGACCCTGCGCGAGTATTTGAGTCGCGCGCGAGACGTGGGTTTGAGCTGGCCGTTGTCGAGTGAGCTCACTGACGCCGAGCTGGAACAGTTGTTGTTTCCACCGCGTCCAGTGGGCAGTTCTGACCTGATCCCATTGCCGGGTTGGGCTTACGTGCACGCGGAGTTGCGACGTAAGGGCGTGACGCTTTTACTGCTGTGGGAAGAGTACCGAGAAGTTCGCCCCGAGGGCTACGGTTACAGCCGATATTGTGAGCTCTACACCCGATGGGAGGGCAAACTGTCGCCAGTGATGCGGCAGCGTCATCCAGCGGGCGAGCGATTGTTCGTGGATTATGCAGGCCACACCGTTGATGTCGTTGACCCGCAGACAGGTGAAGTGCGGACGGCTCAGATCTTTGTCGCGACCTTTGGTGCCAACCGCCGTGCTTTGTTCGAGACGTTGGACAAACCCGCGCTGAAACCGCTGCCTCGTGAGCCATATGTTTACGCCGAATGGAAGAAGTGCCGCGCCGGTCTTGATTACCACGTCGATATCGAGCGGCATTATTGCTCGGTGCCCCATCAGCTCCTGCGCCAAGAGCTCTGGGCATGCATCACAGCCCGCATCGTCGAGATTTATCATAAAGGTCAGCGTGTTGCAGCGCATCAGCGGATATCAGGCAACTGCAAACATTCCACGATCCGCGACCACATGCCTGCCAATCATCGGTATCAGACCGACTGGACGCCGGAACGCATCCGCACACAGGCCGCGCGTATCGGACCCAATGTTGAGACTTTTGTGGAGATGGTCATGCGCAAGCGCCGTCATCCCGAACAAGGCTACAGGACATGTATGGGCGTTCTACGACTGGCCAAAACATTTGGGGCTGCCCGCCTTGATGCAGCCCGCGATCACACATCCCGACATCCGTCACACCACAGGTGTGCCACTCCATGATTATAGCCCGCCTTTGGCGGGACGGGCAGGTTACTTTCATTGAAGAGGAAAATTTATGCTTGATCACCCAACACTCGACCAACTCAAAACGCTCAGGCTCGACGGTATGGCGGAAGCCTTTGCCGAGATGCTAACACAGGACAGCAGTGCCGACCTGACCCACGCCGACCTTACGGCAGATTTGCTATGCAAATCGCCTATCGGGTAATAAATGGCTGGGCTTGCTGATCGACCGCGAAGCCACCAGCCGCGAGACCAAACGATTTGAAAGCCGGATGCGCACCGCGCATCTGCGCCATGTCGGGGCTGCCCCCGAAGACGTGGATTACAAGACCCGGCGGGGCCTCGATAAATCGCTGTTTCAAAATTTGCTGACTGGCAAGTGGATCAGGGACAAGCGTAACTTGATGATCACTGGCCCTTGCGGCGTTGGCAAAACCTGGCTGGCCTGCGCACTTGCACAAGCAGCCTGTCGCGAGGGTGTCACCGTGCTCTACAAACGCACGACTCGCCTGTTCGATGAGTTGGAACTGGCCCATGGTGACGGTCGGTTCCCGCGCATCTTTAAGGCGCTGACGAAGACCCAGCTGCTGATCCTTGATGGCTGGGGGCCAGACCGACTGGACGCCAACCAGCGGCGTGATCTCATGGAGATTGTCGAGGACAGATACGGAAATGGATCAACACTGATCACCAGCCAGTTGCCGCTTTCAACCTGGCACGAGGTTATCGGCGAACCTACCTTCGCAGACGCTATCCTCGACCGGCTCGTACACAATGCCTATCGCCTCGAACTCGACGGGCAATCCTTCCGAAAGCAAGATGCTCAAGCAGGTGACGCCACAACCAAAAACTGATACCTAAAACCAAATGCCTCAAGGCAACGCGTCAAAGCTGGGCGGATACGTCGGAATACGTAGGGGACGCCCAATCAGGGATCAGTACGCCAATAAAGCGTTCTTTGTGTGAGCATTGATGTCGGTCAGAATAATATCACCTTCTTGTCGGGGTCGATCAAAGTGCACTTCGCAGAATTGCTCTGTTCGACCCATTATCGGGCTTTCCATTAAAACGCGGTGGCTGCGTCCAATTTGTCGCTCAAGATGGCGCAAAACCTGGCCCGCTCCTGCTTCTCTCAATTGCCGCGCACGGTCCTTGATATTTCTACCATCAACAGGGGGCATTCGCGCAGCAGGCGTGCCGGGGCGCGCGGAATAGGGGAACACATGCAACCAGGTCAGGTCACATTCTGCCACCAGATCCAGCGAGTTCCGGAACATCGCATCGGTTTCGGTCGGAAAACCCGCAATGATATCCGCCCCAAACGTCATTTCGGGGCGCAACTTGCGGGCGTGCTGGGCAAATGAAATGGCATCGTCCCGCAGATGGCGGCGTTTCATCCGCTTGAGGATCATGTCATCGCCATGCTGAAGGGAAAGATGAAGATGCGGCATCAAACGGGGCTCCGTGGCGATCGCCAGCATCAGGTTATCGTCAACCTCGATACTGTCGATGGAACTGATGCGCAGCCTCGCCAGATCCGGGACCAACTTTAGGATACGCATGACCAGATCACCCAGTTTCGGCGTGGCGGGCAGATCGGCCCCCCAGCTTGTGAGATCCACCCCCGTCAGCACGACCTCGTTATAGCCCTTGTCCACAAGCCGCTTGATCTGATCCACGACAACGCCTGCGGGGACCGAGCGTGAATTTCCACGCCCAAAGGGGATGATGCAAAACGTGCATCGGTGATCACACCCATTCTGGACCTGCACATAGGCGCGGCTACGGGTTCCAAAACCATCGATCAGGTGACCCGCCGTTTCGGTCACGGACATGATGTCATCGACCTGCACAGTTTCCGTTTCACCGATGAAATCCGCAGCGAGCCCTTGCCAGACGCTGCCCTGCATCTTTTCAACATTGCCGATCACGGCATCAACTTCGCTCATACCGGCAAAGGTTTCAGGTTCAGTCTGCGCGGCACAGCCCGTCACGATCAAACGCGCATCGGGATGTGCCCGGCGCAGTTTCCGGATGTCTTGTCGGGCTTTGCGCACCGCCTCGCGCGTGACCGCACAGGTATTGACGATCACGGCGTTTTCGAGTCCGGCCTGCTCTGCCAACTCTTTCATGGCTTCGGTTTCATAGGCGTTCAACCGACACCCCATGGTGGAAAAGATGGGCGCGCTCATGCCAGCGCCGCCAAATATGCCGCGCTCAGCGTACCGTCGAAAACATGCGTCGTAGGACCGGTCATCCACACCCCGTCCTCGCGCCAATCCACATGCAATGTACCGCCGTCCAGATCAACCCTCACGGCGCGTCCTGTCAGGCCCCGGCGTGCGGCCGCAACGGCCGTGGCGCAGCTTGACGATCCGGATGCCAAGGTCGTTCCTACACCGCGCTCCCACACACGCATACGGATATGATCCTGGCCGATGATCTGCGCGATTTGCACGTTTGTGCGCTCAGGGTAGAACGGGTGATTTTCATGCCGCGCACCAAATATTTCCAGATCGATGGCCATCACGTCATCCATGAAGAAGGTGCAATGCGGATTGCCCATACCGGTTGCGACCGGGCGACCTTCCATCGGGAGATCGGTTGTATCCATGTCCTGACTGAGAGGGATGTCGCGCCAATCCAGTTGAGGATGACCCATGTTGACTGCCGTCAAACCCTCGCCCGCGTCTCGGGCCTCCAGAACACCACGTTCGGTAGACAGGGACAATGCGCTTTGACCGGTTTCCTGCATGATCTGGCGCGCAATACAGCGTGTCGCATTCCCGCAAGTCCCTGACAGCGAACCATCCGCATTATAGAACGTCAGATGCGGCATGTCCGACCCTTGCGTGATGAGCGCGAGTTGATCAAAGCCGACCCCGCGGTGTCGGTCCCCCAGCGCCTGCGCGAGTGCCGGGGTGACAGTGATTTCGCGCACCCGTGCATCCAGAACAACGAAGTCATTGCCCAGCCCATGCATCTTGGAAAAAGTTAAGTTATCGGTCGATTTACCATTCATTTTGGCGATATAAGCCCATGCGGCAAAACTATCCAGTGGGTCCAGGCAAAAAGGGCCAATAGGGGCTTGACCCTGCTGCGCCACCTTTCTAAGTAACGCGCTTAGTGGGCCTGTAGCTCAGTTGGTAGAGCAACTGACTTTTAATCAGTAGGTCTCCGGTTCGAACCCGGACGGGCTCACCACTTTCTTTTCATGTGACTAATAACGATAGTTGACCACTTTTCGTAGGATTCTGGTCACTTTTGTCGTAAAACTCGGTCACTCGCAGCTAAGACAGGTAATTCACCCTATATCGGTAAGTGATCCAGGTAGACCTGCAAAGTTTAGTTGACCCAAATTTGAACACCACACAATGAAGTCGATCCCTAATTTACAGTTGGTGGATCCTACTGCTACACAAGATGCAGACAAAGCGAGGAAATCGCGCATAGTCTCGCGGATCGTTACGGACTGGCGAGGACGACAGCTCGCAAAATGATGCGAGCAATAGGTGGCGGTACCCATGCAGACGGGCGTTTGATCATGAAAGCCGGAACTATCATTCCTCAAATGGAGCGGTTTTCAAGTTCGCTGCCCCCATCGGAAGCAGCTATCAAGTTAGGCATTCCTGCAGAAATGCTGATGCAGCTGGTCAAAGCGAGACTTACTGCGATCTGCCCACACATAACTGGAACGATCATGCGTTTCGACCCACAGGCGATTGTTTGCTTCAAGCAGCAGCTCTTTCGTGACAGTGAGGGAACTGACTGTTTGAATGATGAATGGGTGTCTTTGAAGCGCGCAGGCCAAGTTTTTGGCTATAGTCTTGATCACGTGTGCGCGCTGATACTCGACGGCGAACTCAACCAACTTAGACACCGCCCAAATGCATTATCACTCTACGATCTACATCTAAATAAAAAGGAAGTCCTTGGGCGGATGTCAGATGCAGCGGCTATTGGGTGCTCAAAGGCTGATCTTAAGCAGATTCTTGGAATAAATGACCCGACCGTCGCCCAAATTGTCCGTAAGGGTATGATCGCGAGTTTTGGAGTAAAAAACCCCTTGAACCATAGAAAAATGATCCGTTTCACTTCAGAAGCTATCGATAGTTTTTTGCGAGAGTACCTGCCTCTGGGTCTTTTTGCCCGCAATGCCGGGATGCAACCGCGAGCTGCGATGCTGTACATCGAAAAACTGGAGTTGCATGCTCTGGATTGGCCACGAAAATTTAGCAGAGTATACCGACGTACTGGCTTACCTTCTGAGATTGCAAAAATGCAGATAGAATGGAGCCTCCCAACAGGCTAAACCTATGCCTCCAAACAATTTTCATGGAGGTGTAAATGAAACCCGATCCAATAGTAAAGTATCTCTTGGCCTGTGTCGCTGCGCTGAGCGCTGGCGTGGCCTTTGCTTTCAAGTTCCTTTTGGAGGCGCGCGACTACCCTGAACTCTCCCTCGTCATGCTTGCAGTTGTTGCCTTCGTGATTGGTACGATATGTCTGTTCGCGGCCTTGGCCGTTTGTGGCGTTCTCGGTTCTGCTTTTGCTGAAGCATTGAAAACGAAGCAAAACGGCACTGGCGATGCTGTCGAGGATGAAATCAATACCGCCACTGAAATTGAAACCGAAACGTTCACAAAAAAGGTGCCTAGTTTACCTACCAAGATTATCCTCATCATCACAGGTTTCTTCGGGCTCTGCGCAGCGTTCGTTCTCTTGCTTATTGGTTTCGCCGCATTTCATTTCGCGACAGATCATCTAGGAAGTTCTCTGGGCATCTTTCGAGATCACCTTGAATCACAAATCAATTAAGCACTGGGCTTAGCGCAGGTCACAGACGTGGCCTGCGCGTCAGATTGTGCTTTTATGTGTCGAAAGTTGCTGGGGAGTTGTCGTTTGAATTTCCCATACTTCATAAAATTACCGACTTAAGGTCTCAGAAATTACTCGAAGCGCTGTCTTTTAACACAGTGTGACGACTCGTGATGTTTGACCATTTGGGTCATGTTTTTGGTCATTCTAGGCACTAACTTTGGTCATTTGGTCATTTTCGAGATTAAGTCACTGTCAGTAGACCATAAGAGTGCAGATTTGGAGCATAAGCTTGCTGATCTGCCTGTTTGGTCAACTTTCCACACCAATTTGATACTGAAATCGAGATGACTCGTCGCTTTGGGCAAGCGGAGACAATCTCGGTGGATAGTTGAGTTGGTAAGGTAACGGTTCTTGGCACAGTGTACCGTAGGTTCGAATCCTACCACCCAACCGTCCTGCCAGCCGAAGACGGCGGTCTGACTTGGTCACGCTTGCGCACATCCATTGCCCGGCAGTGTATTGAAAATACATGAGAGGGAAGGAGCGGTCCCGTCTCAGCCCGGGCAGCTATGGTCGACCGCGCATGACTGAAGAGCTGAAGGAGATCGGTCTGAATGTTGGCCATCGTCGTGTTGGTCGTCTGATGCGTCAGAACGGAATAACCGTGGTCAGGACCCGTAAACACAAGGTCACAACCATTGCCCGGCAGGCGATTGCACAGCAATCTGCTGAGAGGGGGACAGCGACCATAAGTTCAACATAGCGCCGAACCTGCTGGATCGGGACTTCACCGCAGATGCGCCAAATCAGAAGTGGGCTGGTGACATCAGCTACGTTTGGACCCGAGAGGGTTGGTTGTACCTGGCTGTCATCCTCGACCTGCATTCAAGGCGCGTCGTTGGTTGGGCCGTCAGTAATCGCATGAAGCGCGATCTGGCAATTAGGGCGCTGAAGATGGCGATTGCATTCCGGTTACCGCCGAAAGACTGCATTTATTACCCGACAGGCGATTACAAGGTAATCTGCCGAGAGGGCACCACACGGATCGCGGCAGCCAATATTGTTCTCATGATTATCAGAAGGTCCTGCGCCAGCATGGCTTCAAGGTATCGATGAGCGGCAAAGGAAATTGCTATGATAATGCCGCCCCCTCTCGGCAGATTGCTTTGCAATCGCCTGCCGGGCAATGGTACGCTTTTGAACGGAAAGTGGCTTAAACGAGCACCTGGGGCGGCACAAAAGCGCGACAGGTCCACTTGTTCTCATTGGCGACCCTCCGGGAACGCAGCGTGTCTGGAGACCTTCTCCAGACCAGATGCCCACGCGGGTTGCTCTGAGGCAAATATTCTTATCCGTTCGACCACATTAACCGGATCGCTCAGAGATCCAGCCGGAACGATCATCTTCGTCCCATCACCATTTGGCCAAGGAACTCCCGACCCGCAGACCCGACAGAACGACTTGGAGATATCCCGCCCCGGGACTTGGTAGCTGACGATCTCTCCCGTGCCCGCCAGCCAGTCGAACCCTTCGATGCTCACGAACAGATTGGAAGCAAAAGCAGATCCGGTGATTTGGCGGCACTGTTCACAGCTGCACAGAAGCAGTTTTTCAAACGTGTTGATAACCGCGAACGAGACGACACCACACAGGCAGCGGCCTTTGTTTTTATGGAACGAGTGGTTGTCTAAAGAGGTCATCTGATGGGCCTTTCGAAGTGCATCGCATCGCCTAATTCTGCGCGCTACTTGATTGCCTCGATCAACTCGATGCTGTATCCATCGGGATCGTTCAGAAACGCGATGACTTCTTTTTGGCCAGTCTCGGTGGGCATAAGTTTCATTGGCCCTGCTGGCCTTGTCAACTCCACACCCATTTTTTCTAGACGCGTACAAGCCGCGTAAATGTCCGCGACCTCAAGTGCGATATGACCGTAACCGGTACCTTGTTCGTAACCAGTTTCGTCCCAGTTCCAAGTCAATTCAATCGTCGACGCTGTTGGGCTATCTCCGTATCCCATGAAAACCAAAGTGAAGCGACCTTCAGGGAATGTCTCGCGCCGTGTTTCGTGCATGCCCAATGCGTCTGCGTAAAAGGCGATGGAGCGTTCAAGATCGCCCACGCGGAGCATCGTATACAGAATGCGGCTGGGAAGGTTGGTTAGATCAGTCATTCGGATTTTCCCTATGAGAGGTTAAGTTCCGACAAGCCGCAAAGCACAGCTTGTCGGTTAAAGAGCTAACGAAAGCTTATTGGCATACTTCGCCGCTATAGCGGACAAGCCCTTCAAGGCCATTGGGGTCCCGCAAGTCCACCAAGCCGTAGCTGTTGAAAGAGCCGTTGGCCCCTTCCATTGTGCCGCGTCCGGTGCCCTCTTGGATGTCGTAGGTGATCTCGATCATGAAACGTCCAGGCTTGCCTGGTACAGATGTCAAAATCCCAAGATCTTTCGTCTGGAAGGCACCGCCATCGGCACGGCCAAAGTAATGCTCCATGTCCATTTCGAGGCCTGTTGCCGTTTCGCGCTGGCCAGTGATTTTGCCTGCGGCGTTTTGCACTGTGCCCGTCAACGTGGCGGAGATAATGATAGGATCGCCTTCACCTTCAGCGAAGAAATTCGGGACTGCGACGCCACCGATAGGTGCGCAGACACCGGTACCGGCGGACGCGCTTGTAGCGCCCGAAAGGGAGATACCGGAGGCGAGAGTCAGCGCAACAAGAGATAGTTTAATCATGTTATTTTCCTTTGGTTTACTTGAGTTAAGACGTGGTCGTTTCGTTTGGATGCAACCATCCACTCCGTTGGCCCGCATATCAGGGCCAACGATATCTATTCATTTCGATAGTGTTTTTTTGGTGGTTTAGGCGGCCTTGATGTCCATCACGCTTTGGATGTCGCCAAGCCGGAAGACCTGACCTGCGCCAGCCCAGCCACCGTCGGTCACCTCATACAGCATGGCCCAGTGATTAAGCCTTTCCGCGTAAGGCCCGACAACCTCATCAACGATGCGCCCGATCTCGGCAACCAGGCGCGTTCTGGTCTCATCGTTCAAAGCGCCCTGAGGTGTCGTCACAGCGATACGAAACGGAGGTTTCTCCAGCGACACTCCCCCGACGTAAAATGTGCCCTCAGGTTTTCCATTAAAGTGGGCCCAGACCAGCGATTGTGCACCTGCGCTTTCCAGTGGTGCACCCTCAGCCCTGAGTACGGCATTTGAAAGTTGCGACATCAGCGCATCTTGCTGCAATTTATCTAGCTCACCCTGTGGGGCGTCTACTTGAATGAGTGGCACGAATGTTTCCTCTTCTCTGGTTAGGTTATGTTAGGTGTAATAGGGTGACTTAAGGCCACGGCTGGCGGCCTCAGTGGCGCTTGCATCAAACACACGGGTATAAAAGGCCGCGTTGAGCGTCGCTGCAGTTTTAGGGAAGTCGGCGACTGCGAAAGCTCGCGCATTTTCAACCGTATCGAATGCATCGACACCGCCAAGCGTATTAGTGTGCAACCCACTCAGCCAAAGCTTTGAAATCAAGCCCTTTTGCTGCTTTAGGACAGGGTTTCGATCCCGCCACGGCGCGTTTTGAAAAGGGACGTTGAGCTGCACTTCGGTGTAAACAAACGCGCCCGGCGGTTGTGTTGGGCCCGACCCGAACTGCGGTGACCCTATATCCCGGCTGGCATCCTCAACGACGCTGGCATCAAACACGCGGGTTGTCTGAGCGACGCCAAGGTTTCGGGCAACTGCAGGGAAAAAGGTGGTGCAATAGCGCTGCGCTGTCTCAACACTGTCAAAGCTGTAGATGCCACCAACTGAGTTATTCCCTACTCCCGAGAACCACGTCTTGTTTAGGAACCCTGGCTCATTTGCAATCTGGCCATTCAACTCTTGCCATGGGACATTCTCGAACGGCGTGGAAATTTGCAATTCTGTGTAGACGAATGCTCTGGGGGTCATGTGGTTTTCTCCGTGGTCAATTGCGGCACCGGCCATCGCCAGCTTGCCGCCTGGTGCAAGGTTGGCGGCGGTGGCCGCTGCTACCGCGCCCACAATAACTTTGCGGCGGCTAATCCCTGTTTCGGTCTGCGACTTTGTTTGGTGCTTCATCGGGCTTTCCTTTGTGACAGTAGCACGCGGTTTGGTTGGTTGCGTTGCGGCTGAACTCAATATATAACGATCACTATAATCTAACTATATAACGATCGCTATGTCGTCAAGAAAAAATACCGATCGCTATATAAAAATCGAAAGGACAGCGGATGGCGCAGTTACCAACGAAGAAAGAGCAAACCCGCGCGCGCATTCTGAACGCTGCAAGCCAGAGCTTTAGAAGCAGTGGTTATGCGGGAACCGGAGTTGACGGCATTGCCAAAACTGCCGGTGTCACGTCAGGCGCATTTTATGCTCATTTCGGATCGAAAGATGGTGCGTTTGAAGCCGCACTGGCGGCTGGGCTGGACGAGGTGATTCAGAGCATTCCGAACTTTCAAGCTAAGTTTGGATCTGCTTGGGTTGGTGCCTTTGCCGATTACTATCTAAGTGAAGCGCATCGAAATGACCTCGCCTGCGGCTGTGCGATGACAACACTTTCACCCGAGGTTGCACGGGCTGATCCCGATACGCACATGGCTTATGAAGCGAAAATGAACCGAATTGTGAGTCTGATTGCCGATGGTTTGACTGGCAACTCGCAGGAGGCTCGACACACACGGGCTTGGGCGATGTTAAGTACACTGATCGGCGGGCTAACGCTCTCACGCGCAGTTGCAAACCCCGACATCGCGAACAGGATCGCAGAAGCGGCCCACGTTGCTGCCTTGGCCGCCTCTATGGGCTGAAATTTCGACCAAACCTGGCCGAGGCTGAGGTTGCTCCCAATCTTCCGTTGGACACTTTGCCTCTCGTCAGATCACCCGCCTCACCATTGTAATCTCGCATCGCCCATGAACCTTGATAGGACATAATTCCATTGAAACCCGCTCACCGCTGCCGCCATTCACACGTGAAACTGCAATCCAAAAGGTGCGTCTTGCCGAAGACGGCTGGAACTCACGTGACGCCACCACAGTCGCCACGGCCTACACTCTCGACACCGGATGGCGCAATCGCGTGACCTTTGTAACCAACTGCGATGAGGCGGAAGCGTTCCTGAAAGCAAAATGGCTACGAGAACTCGACTACCGCCTGATTAAAGAACTCTGGGCCTTTAACAACGACCGCATCGCCGTCCGCTATGCCTATGAATGGCACGATGACAGCGCCAACTGGTTTCGCTCATACGGGAATGAGAACTGGGAATTTGCCAAAAACGGTTTGATGCAAAACCGCTTTGCAAGCATCAATGACCTGCCGATTGCTGAAGCCGACCGCAAGTTTCATTGGCAGCAAGGTCGCAGGCTAGACGACCATCTGGGGCTTTCTGAACTGGATTTATGAATGCATGAAAATGGGTAGTTCGAGTAAAGTATCAGTGAGGGTAGATCAGCTACTGATCGGTCAGCGCATTTCACTCATCTGTTCACACCGCAAAATTGAATACCCCCAGCGCGAAGTTACAAATGCTCCGCAGCAAACCATTTATAAGAAAAGCATCTCGACCTTTTTGCGTTTGGCCTGGGCCTTGGGGTTGAAGGAAGACTTGGCAGCCAGTCGGGCAAAGTCACGCGCGTCCTCATGTTCTTCGCGACCGATGAAGCGGGTGTTTGTGTTTGGGCAGCATTTTGGTTTCGACGGGCACGCATCGCATATAGCTTTGGTGGCGCGGTATCTGCGCCGCCCAATTTTTGGCTCTTTCCTGCGCGGATCGGAGTAGTTCCGGCGGGACTGCAATAGGTGCTGACCTTCAGGGCAGGTATAGCGGTCATTGTCTTCGTCCCTCCGAGGTCGTTAAGCCGTTTGGAACCTCGCTCGCGGAATTCATCAGGGCCAGTGGAGGCAATGCCGAAACATAAACAGGTCGGACAGACGACAGTACTGACGAAATGACCGCAAATATCGCCAGAAAACACTTGCAATGCAGGAGCCATCCACAGAGGACGTTCGACGACTTATCGTGATGCTGCGTTTGCAGCCTACATTACCGACATTCGCCGCGTGTGCGAAATCTTGGGCTAGGAGAACTTACAGATGGCGGACAAAGCCGCCTTGCGCGGTCGCGGCTATTGCTGACGCAGCATTTCCTCACACTCGAGGCAGTTTTGTTGCTTCGATGCGGATTATATCACCAAAGCGGCCGTTCATTGGCGGTGACATGGTCACAGTCGAAAGCATCAATTGGTGGGGGTGTTTCGCCCACCTCAAACGCATTCTCGGCCTGGGACGGCTCCGGCTTCGAGGGCCCTGCGGCGTACAGGACGAATTTACGCTCGCAGCAATCGCCCAGAACCTCCGAAAACTTGCAAAACTAAGACCCAAGACCGTCGAAACAAGGATCGCGATATGATCTGAACCGGCAAAACGACAGACCAACAAGCCGCCCAGTACAACGGGCGGAACAATAAGCCCGCGACCAACGCCGCGAGGCGGCCAACTCCCCCCAAGTCACGGCGACTTCTCCAACAAAATAGGCCGATTCTTCAGAATTTTGGACGGCTTCGTTTGCCAATCAAGGCGGTGGATTTTGACCGTGGGGTCACCAATTGGGCGCGCTCCGTCAACTATTTTATGTGGATCTCGAATTGGGCGGAGTACCGCGCCGGAAATTTTTCTGAAATCTGAGTCAGTTTTATGCAATTGTATCAATGTGCACCTGCTTAACAGTAGCCGGTGGGCAGACAAAAACACAAAATCGGTCACTTCATCTCATGAAGAAAGCCGTGACAAGGAAGATACTAATGGCAGCAATACTCACACTCATCATTTCCTTCGGGATACTGCTTGCGCTCGCGCTTGTGGTGTTCTGTGTCATCAAGTGGTGGGACATGCCCGTTATTGGGGTCACACCAGTGCCCTTGTTCACCTTCATCGCAATCTTGTTCACATCAGGACTGGATGTTGGGCTTATCATGTTTCCGTTGGGTGAGTTTCCAACCTACGCCGATACCGCAGGAAATCCAGAATACGGTTTCACCAATCCATTGGCGATCGAGTTTGGGTTCTGGGGCTTTCTGATCTGGGGCTTCTACTTCCTAACAAGCTTCTACTTTTGCGCCATTGAGCCGCGTGTCAAATTCTTTGATATCCCGGTCGTGCGGATCCTAAATAACATTGTTATCATTGGCACATGCGCCTTCACCGCAAGCTTGTTCCTTATTTATCTGCCATTCTACATCCCAGAAATCGGCGATGGTGAGACTGTTGTCGCGACGTTCTATTTGATTGTCTTTTGCGTCATTCTTGCTGCGGCTTACTCAAGCACTGATATCAAGTTTGTCCGCATATTGAGTGTTGGTTCAACCTTCCTCTTCTTGTCACTCATCGTTCTTATGTGGGCAGTTGGCGACCTCGGCATTTCTGGCCTGGCAGGTACTGCTTCAAATATCGGCGGGTATTTCTCAAACATCCATAAGTTCGTCATTCCGATCAACGCATACCATGAATTCTATCTGTTTTGGTGGTTTGCTTGGTCAATCATGATCGGACAATTCACATCACGCTTTGTTGGCGGATTGAAGACGCAGCACCTCTTGCTGGCGTTGCTGGTCATTCCATCAATCCCACTGGCGATTTGGTTCTCGGTCCTCTTCCACTATTACGTCAATGAGATCAGCACAGCTGGGCTACTCAATATGGCAATGGTGGTCGTTGGCATCACATTCGTCATCAACTCTCTGGACAGCTTGATCCGGCTCTATTCGGACAACTTGAACCTTACGACCCGGCGGTTTGGCAAGTTGGGCTATATCGCCGGGAACGTGGCCGTTCTCTTCGGCCTAACCCTGCTGTTCAAAAGCCAGTGGTTGCAGATCCAGTGGATTGGAGCCGTAGTGGTGGCCATTTACCTAGCCTGCGTGATCTACATCTTGTTCCGACACCGCGACTGTGTCTTGTCGATCACCACCTCACCTGAAGAAAACGACCTTGATTTCGAAAAAATCAAAGTGTCGCACTAGTTAAGACAGTAAAGCTGCGCCGGATCCAGAACGGCGCAGCATTTAGATGCTTGTTTTGCCTCTGCAGCCTTAACTGATCTCACGTTAGTGGGTTTTTGACGACAAAACCGGCCTTATGTATCAAACGCACCAAGCGCGTTGCGAATATCTTCTGGTAGGTTAGTAATATGGGATTGATTGCAACCTATAGTGATTTCATGCGAAACGCCGACGCCTATCTCGAGATAAAACTAGACTTGACCGATCCTGTTGAGATTGGAGACTTTGCTGGTTTTGGCGCGGAGTTTGAAAAATATCTTTCAGACAATCACCCTGAGTCAGCAGGCACCGCCAAAATGTATGTTAGTGAGGTCCGCAAGGGTTCCGTGATCGCGGCTATGTTTGCTGGCATTCCCGATCTGATAGGGATGGCTGACGCTTCCTTAATCGCCCTTGGGTTCGGTGCCCTTTTCAACAAAAGGATCAGAGACTTTATTCAGGGCAAGCATCTAGGCGGTGCAAAGTAGTCTCAACTTTCTGATGTAGCGAAGACAGTTCAGGCACTTGCCAATGACAAGAATGGCAAGATGAGCATCAAGGGCCTGCGCCTCAAAGAGACTGAATACGAAACTGAGTTCGAAGCTGTCTTCACTGAGCGCGAAGCAAGAGATGCGCTGGTTACGATCAATAACTAGAAAGAGGAATTGGACGAGCGATAGGTCAGAGTGCAAAGTAATGAATGCTTCTTGGCATGCGAATGTCGACTAGTATCTTCCGAGTACAACTGGGACACTTCTACGGGGGCCGTTCTCAGCCCCAGCACAGCGGTTAAAGTAGAAAGGTTAATCAATTAGCTGCCGCCGCGTAGCGACCGATTTAAATCGGAAGTTTCCGATCGAGATATCCATCAAACTTTAGAAACTTCAAGTGAGGGTAAACGTATTGCACTGAATCAATATTTTCAGCGCTCTCAAATGCACCCGAAAATGCTGGGTGCAGGCAGAATTCATCACTTGGCGCGAATGACAATTGTCCGGGAATTCCGTATTCGAAGTCCGCATCTTTGTACATCGTAGTTTGACCAGTAACCTTACCAATTGCGCCGATCTCAGAGAGAACCTTTCGGAACCTATGAAAATCGATATCTTGGCGAGACTTAAGTGCACCTTTCCCAAATTTCGCATAAACGCTTTCCAGTCGATCCTGACTAAAGTAGCGAGGAAGTTTCTCGACGACTCGATCGCATAGGTCTTCACAAAAAGGAAACTTAGTTTGAAATGCGTTGAAGATATCTCCGCATATGTCTGGTTCAACATTCCTTATTCCATCAACTACGTCCGCTGCATAGTTGAAGCCACCGTCCTCGGCGCTCTTATATATAGAGTTCAATGTCATGATGAATTGACGAGGTAGAAGTTGTGTGTGTCGAAGAACATAGGCCAACGTACCTTCGATCTTTTTCCCTCTATTTACTGTCGTGTCTTTCATGAAATCTGACAGCACAGAATGAACATCTTCACGCTTGCTTAAATCAATTGCCTCGAACTTATTTAGTCTCTGAATATGATTGTGGGCAGCAAGAAAAACTAAGTATCTCCACGCAGCAATTCTCATAAGTTCAATCGGACTCCAGTGCAATACGACCGCATTACCAAAGTCTTTCGTAGCATTCGATGATATCGCCTTTATTTCGAAAAAATGCTCGGCTGGGATGCACAGCCTTATTTGGCGATACCTATTCCCAAATGTTCCAACGCACTTCAGCATTCCCTTCATGATCTCTTTTGTTTCACAATCATCAAGGTCGTATTGCTCCACATTATCCAATATTATAACTGACCTCGTATTCGATTCTTTTAGATAGTAGTCGAGGTCGCTCAGCGCTTCCTGATATCCGTGGGCGGAGTCTGCCAAGAAGTTCGTAATCGAGGCAAGCAATGGGCCGAGGCTATTGTTAAGCTCGACCCGGTTGCTTGCTCTGAATGCTCTTTTTAGATAGCTTTCCTCGCCCATTTTGGGCTTTCTGTCGATCGCTTCTAGGAAAGATGAAATTCGAGGGAAAGGCTCTGCAGGATTGCTGCGAACCACCTCGATCATGTGTTGTACATTCAATACAAACGACCAATAGTCCGCACAACGTTCGGTACGGCCCAACTTAATTTGAGATTCTGAAAATAGCGCGTGGCTTACCTTTTCTGACAGTTTGGCCAAATCTGCAAAGATAATATACTTAAACTTGCCAGCGAGTTCAGTTCTGGAAACAACTGTGGTCTTTCCTGAACCACGCCTACCAACGATGATACTTGGGTCTTTTTGGTAGGACTTCCAAATCGAGTTTCTCGTGTTAAAAATAAGCGGTTGAACTAGCTCATCATCTTTGATGTCTTCACTGCTTCTTGGCCCAAATGGTTGAGCGGGGGTAAAGTATATTTTGATTTTCTGCTTCTGAAAATGACTGAGTTCTTGTAATACCTTGACATTTGGTTCCAAACTTGTCGACCTTTTGATGACCTATGATCTAGCCGAGTGAAGTGCATTTGTCTTCTTTTTTCAAGAGCCTCTGAACATTTGTTGGGGACGGTGGCGCAGAACAAGAAATTCTAGTGAAAATCAAATATGGATACGTTCTGTTAGCCTCTCTACAAGTCAATCATACCTTCGATACCGTTCATCGTTACGAAACCAAGCTTTTGTACCTCCGCCGCGAATTGTCACAAAGTCCAGCTGGCCTATCATCTGGCGCTCAAATCCAACGGCAGCTCAGGACTGGGGTCCGGCCTGTCGGCTTCAAGGAATAGTAGCGAAAGTCTGGTTCGAAGCCTTCGGGATCAGTGTTGAACTCTACGTGAGCGTCCGTATCTTCATCCGTAGCTGCTAACTTTCCAGGCAAAGCGCCAAAATTTATGATATGATAGTAACCATAGTATCTATATTTTGGAGAAGAGAATGGCGATTTTTCGAGCCCAAATTTTCGTTTTGGTCATAGTCGCCGGCCCTAGTTTCGCGCAGGGGTATGATTGGGTGAACGATCCCGAAGGATATCGGCAGCACCCCGAATATGTGAATCGTTTCAACGTGGTTGCGCCGAATTGCGTGCAGCAAGAGCTTACATATGTGAGCGATATTTTGGTGAATTACTCTATGTATATCCGGAATGTGCTTTCTAACCCTGAGTTGCTTGATCAACAGATTCTCGACTCGCTCACAACGCTGTCGCCTTTTTGTTTGCAAGCGACGCGATCAGTGGTTGAACCATATTTCAGCAGCGCCCTCGCCAGAAGCATGGGTGTTTTGATACCGCCTGGATACTCTTTGCCGCTAAGGCCATCCCCTTACCCGGATTCTCCCGTGATTGGTGGAGGCGGGGCGATTTGCGATGCAAGGACCTGCGTCATTCCGTAGTTTGTTGTGCCAGTGAATCTACTGCCGAGCTTTAAGAGCGCTTGAATTTGGAGGTTGATATGGATTGGGATTCTCCCGTGATCGACGTGTTAGCCGTGATCTTCACCGCATTGCTTGCGTACAACGTTGGCGCATCTGGAGCGGGCGCTGTCGGTCAGATGATTGCAGTTACGTTCCTTGTTGGTACCATTGCGCGCCTGCTCTGGTCGTTGAATTACAAGGACGACTAATCGCACTGCTCCTCTCGCATCATCACTTTTAGTATTCATTTGTTGGACACTAACAGTCTCGTTTCATAGCGTACTCGCAATGAGAAAACTCACGGGAGTTTATCTAGCGGAGTTTGAAAACACAGAGGATAAGGTTTCAGCTATTGTTGAAAAAGAAAGCCAAATCAATTTGGCGCAAATGAGACTCCAACAAATGTGGCTCTTTGTTTTCTTCTTCACTGTTTCTACAGGTTTCTCTGCGGGGTTGGCATTAGTTGCTCTGATGCTATGCAGAGTACTTGGAATTGATTTTGATTTTTTCGACATTTGGCGAACCGTGATTGGCCCACCGACATATGAAATCTAGCTCAGACACGTGCAAATCCCTTGGATTTGCAGCGCCCGAACCGCCCCCCCACGGGGCGGGCGCTTCGCTTTTCCCCGCCCCTCGGTTTCGGCGCGGTGCCATGCTGATACGTTTACGCATTTATCCCCGGCGTATTTCTTGCGAAATCCGCGTTCGACATTTCAATCCTGCCCCCGGAAAGCTTGATCTGGGCTGAGCCCAGACCATGCCTCACCCCCCTTGATCCGGATGCAGCCCCAAATTGAAAGAAAACCATATTTCTCGCTTCCCTCTAGGACTTATACCACTCAAGAGAGGTCGCCGGAGGCAACGAATACGGTCTAGCAACTACATTCAGGCTGCGGACGCCGCAGGCTTTATCGACAGCGGCTCAGCGTTGCAAGCAATTGCCCACGACCCTACGAGGGTGTTCCGTCCCAAATGGGGTCGTCGTCATAAAAACCCGACCGCTTTCGCAGGTCGGGCCGAGGATCAGAAATAGCCGATCCGATTTTTTCCATGGGCTTAGCGATCAGATCGCACTGTCCAGCGCTTCACCCGCATTTTGAACATCACGCCCAAGACCCTTGGTGGTTTCGCAGGCGGCAAGTGCAAGGACGGTAGTGAGCAAAATAGCAACTCTGAGCATGGGATCTTCCTTTGGTTGAGGTTATACGCCTAAGCCTTACCCAAATCGCCAGACCAGTTCACCCGAAAAATGGGTATCACCCGGTCAAGCCTCGTTTTTCTGCCCAACGCCCAAGGCTGTTCAAAGCGATCAATGTTCTTTCAACTCCATGAAATATTGTCCGATGCACTCGGCGGGTTTCAGTTCATGGACCATAAATGAAGACTTTTGAACAGGCCCCGCAGATGGCGGAATTCAACGGTATTGAGCTATATAGGAGCCGCTTTCCGGCATGTTTTCAATCTGGGTTTTGATAAACTCTGCCAAAGTGAAACGATTTAGAACCCTCGTTTAGAGCAGGGAGCCACCCGAGCGTCAGCCCGACGAACAGCTTGATGCGTTTGATATATAGGGCCGAAATTGAACGATCTGCTTGTGTTCCTCAAAGTCACCGCTTTGCAATTTAGCATCGATTTTTTGCGGCATCATAATACGAATAGAGCGACACCCCTGCAGCGGGCGTTATTCATCGGGGACAGGGTCATATCCATCGCTGCCCCAGGGGTGGCAGCGCAATAGACGTTTGAGCGTCAAAACTGCCCCTTTGAACCCACCATGTTTTTGCAACGCTTCGAGCGCATAGGCGCTGCAAGTTGGCTGGAACCGGCAATTATGACCCACCCATGGGCTAAAAAACAAGCGATACGCATGGATCGGCAAGCAAAGCACGCGCGCCAGAAGGCTCATGTGGGCGTGCGGTGCAGCCTATCCACGGCCGTCCGAAGATCTGATTGCAATTGGTCAAAGGGCAGTGCCGCCGTGGCCGTACGGCGTCCGATGAGAACGTAATCCGATCCGCTTTGCCCATGCTGGAGCAGAACAAGGCGCGCGATTTCGCGTAACCGCCGTTTGGCCCTATTGCGGGCCACCGCATTGCCGACCTTCTTGGAGCAGGTGAAGCCAACGCGCACACCATCACCGTCATAGGGCGCGCGACGGCGCATCTGAACAATGAAACCGGGCATGGCAACACGCGATGCCCGCGATGCCCGTTGAAAATCAGCCCGAAGGGCAAGGGTTTTCATACGTGAAGGCACCGCCAGAAGCGTTTCTCCGGCAGCACCCTGGCCGGTCGGAGAAGCTTGCGACGGTGTCATCTGTGTCAAACCTGTCAAAAACGCTTACGCGCTTAGCGACTTCCGGCCTTGTGCGCGGCGTGCGTTAAGGATCTTTCGACCTGCTTTGGTCGCCATGCGTGCGCGGAAACCATGGCGCCGCTTGCGCACGAGGTTCGAGGGTTGAAAGGTGCGTTTCATCGCTCCGTCTCCATGTCTGCTATCCAGCGGCGCGGAATCGCCGCGCTGTCTGGTGTTATTTCAGCCTCGTGCTCTAAAGGCCCCGGCGGCTCAAGTCAAACCCCACAGCCGCGTAATCTTTGAAAATTGCAACATTTTCGTCCTAAAACAGCGCGCAGGCGTCAAGTTGTTTCAGTTACCAGTATTTTGACGCCTTTGGGGTATCTAATCTGTCACGGTGGATCAAGCACCCGTGATCACCCTATCGAAGGACGGGCAAAACGGTCATCTACTGTGACACCGCGAAATTGCGCGACGAAAGGACTTAGAGTGTCGGAAATGACGAAAGATGCCAAACCAGGCCCAATGCGAAACCTCCCCTTGATCATCCTTCTGGGCGTTGCTCTGATCGGGGCTTTTACGTTGCGGGATTACCTGAGCTTTGACGCATTGCGCGATAACCGTGAGGCGTTGATCGCTTTTCGCGACGCCAATATGGTTTTGACGGTCTTGGGATTCGTGCTGGCCTATGTGGTCATTGTCGGTTTTTCGCTTCCCGGCGCGTTGATTGCCACGCTGACGGGCGGTTTTTTATTCGGAACTTTCGCGGGGTCCCTGCTAAGCGTCACAGGGGCGACGCTGGGGGCTGTGATCATCTTTCTGGCGGCGCGCCATGGTCTGGGCGACAGGTTAAAGGCCCGCATGGATGCCTCAGAAGGCGTTATTAGCAAGATAAAAACGGGTCTGGATGAAAACCAATGGTCGATGCTGTTTTTTATCCGGCTCGTGCCTGCGGTGCCGTTCTTTGTGGCCAACCTGATCCCGGCGTTCCTGTCCGTACCACTTTACCGCTTTGTGATCTCCACCTTTCTCGGTATTATCCCCGGTTCGCTGGTCTATTCCTCGGTCGGGGCGGGTCTGGGAGAGGTCTTCGCACGCGGCGAAAGCCCGAACCTTGGCCTGATCTTTGAGCCGCATATCTTATTTCCCATCTTGGGGCTGAGCGCGTTGTCTTTACTCCCCGTCATCCTCAAAGCCGTCACCGGCAAGAAAGACCTGACCAAGTGAAACGCATCAAAACGGATATACTGATCATCGGTGCAGGCTCTGGCGGGCTGTCTGTGGCGGCCGGTGCGGCGCAGATGGGAGCGGATGTCGTGCTGCTCGAAGGCCATAAAATGGGCGGCGATTGCCTGAACTATGGGTGCGTTCCCTCCAAGGCGCTGCTGGCCAGTGGCAAGGCGGCTTACGGGCAACGCCACAGTTCGGCGTTTGGCGTTTCAAACGCGCCGGGCGCGGCCGATTACGCCGCCGCCAAGGATCATGTCGCAGATGTCATCGCGCAGATCGCGCCGGTCGACAGCCAGGAGCGGTTCGAGGGGTTTGGCATCAACGTCATTCGTGAATTTGGCCATTTTATTTCTCCGAGTGAGGTGCAGGCGGGAGAGAACGTGATCACGGCCCGCCGCATCGTCATTGCCACTGGGTCCTCGCCGCTGGTGCCGCCGATCCCAGGGCTCGAGACGGTGCCGTTTGAAACCAACGAAACCCTGTTTGATCTGCGGGACGCCCCCGAGCATCTCTTGATCATCGGTGGCGGCCCGATCGGGATGGAAATGGCGCAGGCGCATATCCGGCTTGGTGCGAAGGTAACGGTGATAGAAGGTGCCAAGGCGCTCGGCAAGGATGACCCGGAACTCACCGGGGTCGTGCTGAGCGCGCTGCGCGCCGAGGGCGTAGTGATCGAGGAAGACGCCAAAGCCGCCGAAATCAAGGGCAAGGCCGGTGCTATTGAGGTGGTCACGGAGGATGGCAGGTCGATCAAAGGCACGCATCTGCTGATGGCCGTCGGGCGCAAAAGCAATACCGACAAACTGAACCTCGCGGCTGCGGGTATTGAAACAACGCGCACAGGGATCAAGGTGGACGCCAGCCTGCGCAGCACCAACAAGCGCGTCTATGCCATTGGCGATGTAGCGGGCGGGCTGCAGTTTACCCATGTTGCGGGCTATCATGCGGGCGTGATCATCCGCTCCATGCTGTTTGCGCTACCCTCAAAGGCCAAGACCGCGCATATCCCCTGGGCGACCTACACCGATCCGGAACTGGCGCAGGTCGGCATGACCGAAGCAGAGGCGAAAAAGGAACATGGGATCAACGTTGAGGTGGTCCGGTTCCCCTATCACCACAACGACCGCGCGATTGCCGAACGCAAGAGCAGCGGTTTCATCAAGGTGATGGTGGTCAAGGGACGCCCTGTGGGCGCGTCGATCGTCGGCCATCAGGCGGGTGAGTTGGTTAACCTCTGGGCGCTTGCTTTGGCAAACAAGATGAAGATGAGCCAGATCGCCGCCATGGTCGCGCCCTACCCCACCATCGGGGAGATCAACAAGCGCGCCGCCGGTGCCTATTTCAGCCCACGCCTGTTTGACAGCCCAGCGGTCAAGAAAATCGTAGGGCTTGTTCAACGCTTCGTGCCGTGAAACGCTGCGCAGACCATGTTTAATTCGCTCTCAGGACGGCTTGTTGTATTGACCACCATCTTCGTGATGCTGGCCGAGGTGCTGATTTTTGTCCCCTCCATCGCCCGGTTTCGCGAAGATTACCTGATGAACCGGCTGGAGCGGGCGCAGATCGCCTCGCTCGCCCTCTTGGCGGATGATATGATCGACCGCGAACTGGAGGCGGAACTTCTGGAAAACGCCGGCGTTTTCAACGTGGTGCTGCGTCGCGATCAGGTGCGCCAACTGATGCTGTCCTCCGAACTGCCGCAACCGATTTCGCAGACCTTTGACATGCGTGACAACGGCGCGGCGGTGCTCATAAGCGACGCGCTGACCCAGTTTATCTCGCCCGATAACGAAGTGATACGCGTGATCGGCGCGCCGGTGCGCGACGCCGGATTGCTGATCGAAATCACCATGGAGACGGAACCTCTGCGCGCCGCCATGATCGATTATGGCATTCGCATTTTGATCCTCTCGGCTGTTATCTCCATTTTTACGGCGTTTTTGTTGTTTCTGGCTATGCGAGCGCTCTTGCTCAAACCCATCAAGGGCGTCGTGGGACATATGCAAAATTACGCCGCAGCGCCCGAAGACGCGCGCCGCATCATTACGCCATCGGCCAGTGTAACCGAGCTGCGCGAAGCGGAGGAAGCCCTACAAAAGCTTGAAACCGACCTGACACAGGCCTTGCGGCAAAAAGACCGTTTGGCGCAACTGGGCAGTGCGGTGAGTAAGATCAGCCATGATTTGCGCAACATCCTGACCTCCGCACAGCTGTTTACCGACCGGATCGAGATGAGTGAGGACCCGACCGTCAAGCGCATGGCCCCCAAGCTGGTGGGGTCCATCACCCGCGCCGTACATCTGTGTGAAAGCACGCTGGCTTTTGGTAAGGCCGAAGAGCCGAGTCCGACGCTGACGATGTTACCGCTTGCAGATCTGGTGGATGAGGTCGTCGAAAGCGAGCGGCTTGCCATTGGAGAGTTTGATCTGTCTTTTGCCTGTGATATACCGGATGAGATGAAAATACGCGCGGATCCCGAACAACTTTACCGTGTCCTCGCAAACCTCATCCGAAATGCGCGCCAAGCGATGATCACGAAGAAAATCACTGGCGAGATCAGCGTGAACGCGCGCGAGGATGACCTTGCGTGGTGGATCGATGTGATCGACACGGGTCCCGGCTTACCTGTTAAGGCCAGAGAGCATCTGTTCACACCTTTCCAGGGCGGTGTGAGTAAAGGTGGTTCCGGTCTTGGACTGGCAATTTCCGCGGAATTGATCAAAGGGCACGGCGGCACGCTGGAGCTGGCTGGAACCGGGACGTACGGCACGCATTTTTCAATTTTCCTACCAAAGGGTGACGGCACGCTTGACGCATTTACGGATGTGCAGAGATCTCGCCAACAGGTTGGGCAAAGCTGATTTGCGAACGTTTTTGGAGTATGGCACCGGGGCGATTGTGGCGGTGTCAATTTTCCGTCGAATGGGCTTGCAAACCTGCGCAGGCCCCACTAAACCCCGCGCTAGTGGACCGATAGCTCAGCTGGATAGAGTACTTGACTACGAATCAAGGGGTCGGGGGTTCGAATCCTCCTCGGTCCGCCACTACCACGTTTTTCCGAATTTGAATAGGTCGCCTTGGGCGGCCTTTTTCTTTGCTTAATCGACGCTTACGTCATTTCATCATTGTCTTGAGTTTCTTTCGATGACGTCTATGTTCTTTTCTTGAGTGGTAGAGAATGTGGTATTGTTGAAATGGCACTATCCGGTAAGCTGACAAAGAAACTGGTCTAGAACCTTGGCCCCGGTCGGCATGGCGACGGCAACGGGCTTTACCTCGTGGTCGATCCGTCTGGCGCGCGGCGCTGGATCGTGCGGGTGGTGGTCAAGGGCAAAAGAACAAGAAGGGCGCGCCGTTGCGGACGGACTTTGGTTTGGGCGGCGCTGACATTGTAACGATCAACCAAGCGCGCGAGCGAGCGCTGGAATATCGGCGCATGGCCAAAACAGGCCTGAACCCGCGTTTCAACGCAAAACGCGATATTCCCACATTCGAAGAGTTTGCCAAACAGGTCCATATCGACCGGATGCCCACGTGGAAGAATGCCAAGCACGGCCAGCAATGGATCAACACGCTGCGCGACTATGCCTTTCCCAAGATTGGCCGCATGCCGATTGACAGTGTTGATCAGCCCGAAGTGATGATGTGCCTTGCCCCGATCTGGACGGACAAACACGAAACCGCGAAACGGTTGGCGCAGCGGATCAAGACTGTGCTGGACGTGGCGCGCTCCAAGGGCTTCCGGTCTGGCGAGAACCCCGTCACGGCGATCAAGGACGCGCAGGCGCTCCCCAAGGTTAAAGCTAAGGTCCAGCACCACAAGGCGATGCAGTGGCGCGACGTGCCAGCGTTTTACGCTAATCTGAAAATCCGCAAGGCGATGGCCGCCAAGGCGCTGATGTTCACCTGCCTGACTGGGTCGCGCACGGGTGAAGTGCTGGGGATGCAATGGGCTGAGGTTGATCTGGATGCGCGCGTGTGGACCTGTCCGGCGGAGCGCATGAAAACGGGTGCCGATCACCGCGTCCCGTTGACGGATGAAATGCTGTCGATCATCGAACCGCTGCGCGCGATGCAGTCCGACTATGTGTTTGAGGGCCAGAAACGCCATAGGCCATTGTCGAACATGTCGATGCTGATGCTCTTACGTCGGATGCAGGTGGAAGGCGTCACGGTGCACGGTTTTCGCTCAACCTTCCGCGATTGGGCGTCAGAAGTCGCAAATGTGCCGCGTGAGGTGGCGGAGATGAGCCTTGCCCATCAAGTTGGATCAGATGTGGAACGGGCCTATGCACGGTCTGACCTGCTGGACAAGCGGCGGGAGTTGATGGAGCGTTGGTCAAATTTTGTTTCTAACACGCAAGCTAAGGTAATTGAGCTTCACAAAGTGCGCTGATGAAGACACCAAACCTAGAAACGAAGCACTATCGCAATTTTACGTGGACGTTATGGAAGATTTGCGGATTGATGCTGATGAGCTCGAGATTGAATATGGAGTAAACCCATCTGAATACTACTTTTTTGACGTCCAAAATGACGAAATGTGCCCAATTGGAGAGTCAGGTTTTTCCCTTTATCGTCATCTAAGAGCCACTTTTTCTTACGAATGTACCTGCCTTCAATATGAGTCTGAAAAAGCTGGTTTTGCGCCAATTGCTGATATCGATCCGCTTAAATCCGATAGTGAAGATTGGTCGAACCGAGAGACTTCTGAAACGGACCGGATAGCTCCAAATTCAGAGGCTGAAGAGGCATTGATCTTGCTTTTGGAAGACTATTCAGCTTCGCAAAGACTTTTTAACGTAATGCTCCATGCCCACGGACTTTCACACGTTACCAATACACCTCGTACAGGCGCTCATTTTATCAAAACGTGGGCTGCGCCCTATTCGGATGACTGGTATGCCGCTGAATGTTTCGATCTTTTGTCGGCCATAATGAGGGAAAACAGGCTCGATGAGGTCTCGAGTATTTTAGCTCAAATGACCAAAGCGTATCGTCTGGGCCGTGCTAAATCCGACATGCTCTGGCGCAAACGACATTTTGAGACATCTCGAAGTGGTAAAAAACAATTAGATAGCCTGAAGGCTGCAACTCGCCGAGGGACGGATACAGCCAGCAAAAGAACCAAGACAAAGCTGGCCTGTCTTCAGAAGCTATGGCTGGCAATCTGCAAAGAAGATGAGCTGTTGAGGCGATACGACACGAAGGCAGCGGATACGCTCTTCGATTTCCTGAAGGCCAATTCAAGCGATGCTGCTTATAAATCGCTGAAAATCAGGAAAACAGGAGAGCCAATCGGACAGGATGCAATCCGTCGGTTCATCAGAGAGTTGCGAGCCAGTGGTAAAATCTGAGAAATTACGTCGTGTTTTCCCAAGTTGGGAAATGCCGATGCTTGTTCTCATGCAGCTCTATTCTCAACATGCAAAAAAGCTGAATATTGAGTGTCACCAAAGTAATTCTAAAGCAGGTGACACATGACAAACCTATTCGAGCAAAACCGAAATTACGTTCTGGGTGATCAGGACCTTGAAATCATCGGCGACCGGGACAAACTGGCGCAGTGGCGTCACAAGGGCATGGGTCCGGCGTTCTACAAGCTGGGCCGCAAAATCATCTATCGCGGGGCTGATCTCAACGCTTGGGTTGAGGCCCAGCGCGTCGATCCGAGTATTGAGTGCGCTTAGTGTCTGGGCGTTTCAAGACGCGGGGGATCAAAGCGAACAAAGCCTATCAAGTTGACGAATTGGCCAATGCGGCTCGTGTATCTATCCCAACCGTTCGTAATTGGTTGAAGGCCGGGTTGCAAAAGGTGGATGCTGTGTTATATACAAACTTTCTTGGCCAGCTAAGACTCATCAGCTAAATCGATAATCCTTAGCTGCTTCGGGTGTGCCATCTTCAGCAATATTCAGGCTTTATTGGCTCAACAACGATTCAGTCGTAAGCGTTGCTTCAGGCTATGAAGTTCCATGGTAGGAGTTTTCCAATGTCCTGTTTTTATGTCCATGGACGATAGCTGTGAGGACGCCGGTCAGGTAACGTTGGAATGGATTAAGCCCAAGGCATTTTGTGCCGTTTTAAGGCTTTTCCATCCTGCTCTAATCCTGCATCAAGAATACTCGCAACTAGTGGATGATCCCTATGACCGAAGAACAAAAAAAGAAGCTTGAACAAAAGCTCTGGGACATCGCCAATACCCTGCGTGGCAAGATGAACGCAGACGAATTTCGCGATTACATCCTTGGGTTCATCTTTTACAAATACCTGTCTGAACGGCTTTATATCTATGCCAATACGGTCTTGAGCGAAGACGGTTTGGACTTCGCGGATGTGAATGAAGACTCTGATGAGGGGCGCGCCATTCTGGACGCAGTGGCGGAAGCGTCAATTGACGAACTTGGCTACTTTCTGAAACCTACCGAACTGTTCAGCGCAATTGCCAAGCGGGGCAGTAAGCCGGGCAATTTCATCCTCGAAGACCTCGCTCGCATTCTCAACAGCATCGAACGGTCCACCATGGGTGCGGAATCCGAGGACGATTTTGACGATCTTTTCTCGGACATGGACCTGACGTCGAACAAGTTGGGCCGCACCGAAGAGGCTAAAAACACCCTGATAGCTAAGGTTTTGACCCATCTGGATGAGATCGACTTCGAACTCGACAAGATCGAAAGCGACGTGTTGGGCGACGCCTATGAATACCTCATCGGCAAATTCGCCAGCGGTGCGGGAAAGAAAGCGGGCGAATTCTACACCCCGCAACAGGTCAGCACCATACTGGCGCGGATCGTCACAACCGGGAAAACGCGGATCAAATCGGTCTATGATCCCGCCTGCGGGTCAGGGTCGCTGTTGCTGCGTGTCGCCAAGGAGGTCGCGGTGGGCGACTTCAACGGGCAGGAAATGAACCGCACGACCTATAACCTTGCGCGGATGAACATGATCCTGCACGGGGTGCATTACCGCAATTTCGATCTGAAACAGGAAGACACGCTCGAACACCCGCAGCATGGGAATAAGCGGTTCGAGGCCGTCGTGGCCAACCCGCCGTTCAGCGCCAAGTGGTCGGCCAATCCGCTGCTATTGAATGATGATCGATATAGCCAATACGGGCGGTTGGCATCGGGGTCCAAGGCGGATTTCGCATTTGTCCAGCACATGCTGCACCAATTGGATGACAATGGCACCATGGCGGTGATCCTGCCCCATGGGGTGCTGTTCCGGGGTGCAGCCGAGGGGCAGATCCTTGACCGTGTCGTTTCCGCTGCGGCTCGCTTGAATGTCCGGATTTCCCGCCGCGCAGCGGCGTAGAGTTTTACGCCGTTGCAGCAAATTCCGCGCTGCGAGCGCACGCAGCCCAAAATCAACAGGTCCGGTGTGGGCTCACAGCCGCCTTGCGGCAGCGCAGCGCCCGGATTTCGAACTGAAAGCACTATTCACGCTCTTATTCTGGGCGGCCAGACGGCCGTTGCCAGCCCAAAGTTGACATCCGATCATGAGCCTGTGTGGCGGATGATCGGGGTCGTGCAGACCCACGATATGCTTCATTTACTGTCCACTTTGAACAGAAACTGCCAATTTTAACTAAAAGTTAAATTAAATCGGCAGTCGGCTCGGTGCTCGGTTATCCTCTCTCTAACAAGTTGGCCAAGTGAAAACCAAAGGCCAGGTTCACCGTCGGAGAAAGCTATGACTGAGCAACTGCATGAAATTCTACTGCGTGACATTGAGCAGTCGGTGGATTTGGGACCGTTGTTCGAAGATAAACATCGGCATGAAATGGTATTGGAGCGCATGCAGGCAGAAAGATTTCTGGCGGCATGCACGCTAGACAACGTGGGATCACTCGTCGACGTTTTAGGCGCGGTCCTGAAAAAACGTTCGACAACCGTACTTCACGCGGAAAGCTCAGACGATCAATTGTATGCCATTTATAGAGCGTTCCGGTCGGAACTCAGATACAGTGAGGTTGATGTTGTAATGGCCAGTAAAGATCACGAGTGGGAAGAATTTTGATCGTTTCATAGTTGCGCTGCGGCTCTGCATGATTGGCTAACGTGACGCCGCCATTTCAGCCCAGAACTGACATCGTGTTTATGCTAGAGTTTGCTCTTCGGTTGAAACAGGCTTCTTCGACTTTACAACCAGCCGACTAATTCTTTGATTTGGTCTCAGGCAGCAATGCTTCGAGTAGTCGTTCAAGTAGTCCAATAGAGAAACGCACAGAGTATCCGGCGAAGAAGGCGGCGACGGACCCGATAGCGGATCCAGTTTCCAAATCCAAAGTGGAGGTTGCCGAAAGAAGCCACGGTAGGACAAAACCAAACAGGCCTCCCAGCAACAGTCGCGGCCCCACTTTTCGCTCTTCGCTTGCGTCGAATGTCTGCAGCCTGGTGGTGGTCAGCGCATTATTCAGCAGATGCACCAATGCACCAACGCAGCCAAACCCTACCCATATCGTCCATTGAACAATTGGAGTTTCATGGTTGATTGCCTGATCTCCAAACCCTAGAAAATTTTGGCTCACGAACGCGATGTAGAGCGCGAATAAAAACAACAGGGTAAAACAGACATATTGTGTCACCCGTCGCACAAAACGCCCGGCAACAGAACTTGTAGGGTCGTTCGGATTTGTGCGACGCGTCGCAAGCAGTGAATTTATCGTAACCGGAAGTGCTTCCACTGAGAGTTCTTTTGTAACTTGATTGTAGCAAAACTCAGATTTGTCTTTCGAACTTAGTGACTTAAAAAATATTGGGATGCCATTGATCACCTCAGGGCTATCTAGTTCACCCGGATTTTGACCGGAATAATGTTCGGCAATGGCGAAAAGGCTGTTGACGCTTTCGGTGACTTTTTTGCCGGAAGAAATACAATACCCATGAAGAAGTCGGGCCTTCATTTGCGTGTCAGGATGCTGCAACGGCTGTCGATCTTCGTAATTATTGGGATCGACGCGCAGGGGGTCCAAAAAAGAAAATATGTGTTCGGTGCTTGGCTCGGAAAGGTTATCCTTTCTTTTGTCGGACCGGTCATCATCATTCTGATCTGGCATCAGCTTTGGAACTTTATTTTCTGTCATACGAGCCTATGGTATTTTTTCTTCAAATGGACTTTTCTGAAACCTGTCCTTCCCAAAATTGGGCTGACCAAAAAAATCCTACACACTAAGCTGGTGTTGCGGCAAGAAAATTTGTGGCATTTGCTCGCTGGGCCTGTTCCGCTACCTGTTTGGCACGAGACCTATCAAATAAAGGCGGGGCAGTACGAGGCTGTATATTCCGGGATGCCGCCCTTCGGTTTGGGAAAAGCATCCGAGCTTGTTCCTGCGACGGGAAGTCAGAGTGAAGCGCGCCTGCGATTGAAGGGGTAACGCCGTCTCGCAGCTCAAAAGGGAAGCTTTGTCCCGAGATGTGGCCATCGAACCAACTCAAATGCTGCGCTCGTTCGCCAATGTCTGCATCGGTGAAGCTGCAGCGCAGCGCCGATGAAGGAGATATGGTCTTGCCACGTTTTAGTTCCGGTCTCTTTCGAGCAATGTTTGCTATGAAGGAGATAGAGAATGGCACCGAGATACACAGACGAGTTTCGTCTTGATGCAGTACGCATCGCAACGACCAGTGGGCTGACACGACCGCAAGCGGCAGCGGATTTAGGAGTTGGGCTTTCGACGTTGAACAAGTGGGTTCAAAAGCATCAGCATGACAACCTGATGTCGGGTCCTCACGAGGATGTCGAGAAAGAGAACGAACGCCTTCGCAAGGAAGTTCGGTTGCTTCGCGAGGAGAGGGAAGTGTTAAAAAAAGCGGCAATCTTCTTTGCAGGCCAAAGTCGGTGAGGTTCGCCTTTATCGACGCCTGGAAAGAAGAATGGCCTGTCGAATTTCTTTGCCGCGTCATGCAGGTTACGTCGCGAGGATTTCGCGCGTGGCGAAGCCGCCCGATGAGCCAGCGACAGCGCGACGATATGGTGATCCTGGCGCATATCCGCGAACAGCACCGCTTAAGCCTGCAAAGCTATGGCGGGCCTCGCATGACCGAAGAACTGCAAGAACTGGGTCTGCAAGTTGGGCACCGGCGCGTGGGCCGCTTAATGCGGGAGAATAGCATCAAAATCATCAGGACCCAGAAATACAAGGTTACGACCGACAGCAATCATGCGTTTAACATCGCCCCTAACTTGCTGGGCCAGGACTTCTTTGCAGATGGTCCAAACCAAAAGTGGGCCGATGACATTTCCTACATCTGGACCAGTGAGGGCTGGTTGTATCTGGCAGTGATCCTTGATTTGTATTCCCGTCGTGTCATCGGTTGGGCGGTTAGCAATCGTATGAAGCGGGATCTGGCGATCCGAGCATTGGATATGGCTGTGGCACTGCGGCAACCGCCGAAGGGCTGCATGCATCATACGGATCGCGGGTCGCAATATTGTTCAGGCGACTATCAGAAACGGCTGTCTAAACACGGCTTCCAAGTTTCGATGAGCGGTAAGGGAAACTGCTACGACAATTCCATGGTTGAAACGTTCTTCAAATCACTCAAGGCAGAGCTGATTTGGCGCAACCGCTGGGAAACCAGGCGTAAAGCCGAAGGGGCGATTTTCCAGTATATCAATGGGTTCTACAATCCACGACGGCGGCACTCGTCATTAGGTGGCAAAAGCCCCTTGGCCTTCGAACGAAAGGCTGCCTAAATGAGTTGAGAGACCGGAACGCAACCGCGACAAGACCAGTGGCAGCTCAGGGCCGTCCCTTACATGGTGGGGTGAGCAGGTCACTACTGCGGCTAATTGCTTCACGTGTCTGGTATCCGACGCGGTTGGCCGCTCTCGTCGAGCGCCACAAAGATAAAATCTGCGTTTGTCACCTTGGCTCCGGCCTTATCAAATCGTGCGCGCGCCCAGACGTCGACATGGACGCGCATAGATGTTCTGCCGACCTTTCGGAGAGTTGCATAGAGGGTGACTTCATCACCAACTTTGACGGGACGCAAGAACTGCATCCCCTCAACGGCAACGGTTACTCCTCGACCTTGTGACACCCGTCCAGCCATGTTTCCGGCGGCAAAATCCATCTGAGACATCAACCAGCCACCGAAGATATCGCCGGCCGGATTGGTATCTGCGGGCATTGCAATCGTGCGGATAACAAGAACGCCTTCGTCTTGCTGTCGTCCATGAGAGCCGCGCTCTTGCGCACGGGCGAGAATATCCGCCTCACTATTGCTCATCTTTTATATCCTTCTTTGATGCTAAGAACGCGATCGCGGCGCTTGATTGGGGGGGGCTGCACCGCAGCGTTGGATCTTCTGCGAAAAGTAACTTTGGTCCGGTTGCAGCGCACCCCCGAGCTGTCATTCGAATGTCGGCAATTGGCCGGGACTTCGGCAGTTCATGGACGTGTTCAGCGTAAGATACTTACGTCCACCCTAGTGAATTGTGACCGAGCAGCGTTCTCACTACGAAAATTTGTGTAACCTCGAGGGTAGCCTAACGCAGTATCCCAACTATGCAATTTGTCCGAAACGAAATTCCATATCGCAAAAAAAACCAGCGTAACCGAATGTAATAACAATGTTGTTGTAGCTTGCCGCTTTGTCAAACAATTGAGATTGAAAGGTTATCAAGCGCTCTTCAATGTTTGTCTGACGTTCATCTTCTATTGATTTCTGAATATTATACGAGTTTATCCAGAGCTGGCTGTCTAAAATTCGCCTGACGAAACGTTCGTCAGAAATATCACGGGCCATTCTTTCTAAGCCAATACTCCTGACGTAATCTACAAGGGCGTCGACCTTACGATCTTCTTCCGCTCTTTCATCCTCGGGCATCATTTACATGTGCCTCCTACCCAGTAAACGTTCGAGTGTTAAAATCATCTCAATGATCAGTTCCAGAATCGGCACAACCTGTTCGCAACTGCCACGTCTCCCCACCACACACCCTCGCGCGCCGGCCAGTTGTCTGCCACAACGGCTAACATCACCCCAAGACACCCGAGTGCGGCCGCAATTTACTTCGTGAATCCCTTACCCGCACTGCATTTCATACCATCCCAAAATAGACAGCTTTAGCTGTCCATTTTGAGGGCTGATATGAAAGCTTCTTGCGGAATATCCACTTTCCCAAACTGGCGCATCTTCTTCTTGCCCGCCTTCTGTTTATCCAGCAGCTTGCGTTTGCGCGTCGCATCGCCACCATAGCATTTGGCCGTCACGTCCTTGCGCATCGCTGAGAGGGTTTCACGCGCGATGACCTTGCCGCCAATCGCGGCCTGAATCGGGATCTTGAACATGTGGCGGGGGATCAGGTCCTTGAGCTTTTCGACCATCGCCCGACCGCGCATTTCGGCGCGATCCCGGTGGACCATGGTGCTCAAAGCATCCACCGGCTCGTCATTCACCAGAATGGACATTTTCACCAGCTGGTCGGTGCGGTACCCGATCATCGCGTAATCAAAAGACGCATAGCCCTTGGTCACGGATTTCAGCCGGTCATAGAAGTCAAACACCACCTCGTTGAGCGGCAGGTCATAGACGACCATGGCGCGCGAGCCCGCATAGGTCAGGTCCTGCTGAATGCCGCGCCGGTCCTGGCAGAGCTTCAGCACGTCGCCCAGGTATTCGTCCGGCACCAGGATCGTGGCCTTGATGCGCGGCTCTTCGAGGTGGTCCACGAGGGTCAGGTCGGGCATGTCGGCGGGGTTGTGCAGTTCCGTCATCGTGCCATCCTTCATGTAGATGTGATAGATGACCGAAGGCGCGGTGGTGATCAGTTCGATGTCATATTCACGCTCGATCCGGTCGCGGATGACCTCGAGGTGCAAGAGCCCCAGGAAGCCACAGCGGAAGCCGAAGCCAAGCGCCGCCGAGGTTTCCATTTCATAGGAGAAGGAGGCGTCGTTCAGGGCGAGTTTTTCGATTGAATCGCGCAGTTCTTCGAATTCGGAGGAATCCACTGGGAAGAGACCACAGAACACCACCGGTTGTGCGGGTTTGAAACCGGGAAGCGCGTCTTCGGTGCCCTTCTTTTCATGTGTAATGGTGTCGCCGACGCGGGTGTCGCGCACCTGTTTGATCGAGGCGGTCAGAAAGCCGATTTCGCCCGGACCCAATTCGTCGATCACGGTCATCGCGGGGCGGAACACGCCGATGCGGTCCACGTGGTGCGTGGAATTGTTGGAGAGCATGCGGATGCGTTCGCCCTTTTTCAGCACACCGTCCATGATGCGCACAAGGACGATGACGCCGAGGTAACTGTCATACCAGCTGTCCACCAGCATCGCCTTAAGCGGGGCGTCGCGGGTGCCTTTGGGCGCGGGCAGGTTCTGGACGATGGACTCCAGCGTTTCCATGATCCCCTGACCTGTCTTGGCGGAGACCTGTATGGCACCCGATGCATCAATGCCGATGACGTCCTCGATTTGTTCGGCCACGCGGTCACAGTCGGAGGCGGGCAGGTCGATTTTATTCAGCACGGGGACAATCTCGTGATCCGCGTCGATGGCGTGATAGACATTCGCCAGCGTCTGGGCCTCGACGCCTTGGGTGGAGTCCACGACCAGCAGCGAGCCTTCAACGGCGCGCATGGAACGCGACACCTCATAGGCGAAATCGACGTGGCCTGGCGTGTCGATCAGATTGAGGACGTATTCCTCGCCGTTCTGGGCGGTGTAATTGATCCGCACGGTCTGGGCCTTGATGGTGATGCCGCGCTCGCGTTCGATGTCCATACTGTCGAGCATCTGCTCCTTCATATCCCGGTCGGCCACAGTATTTGTGGATTGGATCAGCCTGTCGGCCAGCGTGGATTTCCCATGGTCGATATGCGCGACGATGGAGAAATTGCGGATATGTGAAAGCGGTGTCATGATTGGGATATGTAGGGGATTTACTGGGCGGTCAAGCTGTGCTGCGCTACTTAGATGAAAGGACACGCTGAATTGGCAAAATTTGAAATTGTGATTCCTTTCGGGCGGTTGGAAGCTAGTTCCTATTCGGAATTGAAGTTATTGGTAGAAACTGAACTGGCCTTCTGGGACCAATTTGATTTTGAGTCATTCGAGGATGGCTTCGAGGATCAAGGCTTCAAACGTATCTCGAACGAATTCAAAGGACGATTGCAAAGTTTTACGAGCTTTTGGCCAAAACACCTGAAGGCACTGGAGGCAATCGACGGTAGAGAATTTGCATCCAAATTTGAAATATTCAATCGTAACGTTGTAGATGACCAGGTTGTTCCGCCCTGGTCTCAAAGTGCTGTAGCGCGTTCCGCAATATCAGAAATGCGACAAAACCGAATAGGTAACGCGGCATTGCTTTTGATCGGTTTTATATGGGACGAGATGCCACGGACGCGGAATCTGAACAATCATCAGTCACAAGACGCCGCATTTTTTGGTGCTGCACGAAGTTTTTATGCTTCCACACTTAGTCTATCTGAAGTCAATACAATGACTGTAGTTAGCGATGTTGCAGATGAAACAATTTTGCTTGCTAAAACAAAGTTACGTGATCTTGCTAGCGAAATTGACGCTGTTCAAAAGGAACGGGAAGACGATACTCAGAGGGTTATAAAACTACTGGAGGAATTCGAAACCCGTAACAAAGCCGTTGTTGACAAATATGGACGCGGCTTGATCGAGCAAAAGAACATGTCAGTTGCCAATGAAGAAAGGCGTCAGGAGACGTTCGATAACTTGCTCGCCGCCTTCAATGTGCATCTAAAAATATCGACACCAGTTAAGCTTTGGGAAAGCCTGGAAAAGCGGCACCGCGACGCGTCTAAGGACGCTTGGATTCTGTTCGTCGTAGGTTGCGTTTGCAGGAATATCCATCATTATTGTTACCTATTTTGGCGGTGCTATTGAACAGGCATTTTTACCGGCCTCGTGTACGAATGGAAACGAGCCAAGTTGCAGTCGGATCTCGCCGAGAGGTCCCCTTATCATCTCGGCAATACTCGCAGTCTCTACCGTCTGGCTATGGTTCTTGCGCCTTCAAATGAAGGTGCACTTGAGTGAAAGGCATCTTTTTCTTGATGCGCGGGAGCGCAAGGCTTTCGCGGAAACATATTTGGCTCTTCTCAAAGGCGGCGACGTCACAAAAGATCATGAAGCGGTGATTCTGCAGTCATTGTTCCGCCCAACTCAAGACGGGATAATAAAGGATGACGGCGGAATAGACGTTGGTATCGCCGGATTGCTTTCTCGGGCTTTGAACAAACAATAATTTCAACGGTTCACGGGTTAGAAAGGTAGGCAGTTTTTCGTAACTCTAATTCCCAATCTGCGATTGGGCAGCGCCCGAACCGCCCCCGTCGTGCTGAAAGTACGCCTACGGCGTGGCGCGGACGCTTCGCTTCCTACTCCGTTTCGTCCGTCGACGGCACAATCTGAACCGTCGCAGCTTTCGATGAGGCCCTGACGCGCCTTCTTGCGCGCATGGCCTCGGAAAACACGCTCGCTACCGACAAAGCGTAATTCGTGCTACGATCCGCTTATTACACAACATATTTCAGGAGAAATTTATCATGGCCATCACAGGATTTCTGAGCATCCCCGATATCGCCGGGGAAAGCACCAATGCCGAACATGCCGGAGAAATCGACGTTTTCGGGCTGCGCTGGGACGTAGAGCAGACCTCTTCGGCCTCTATCGGTCGCATTCGGGGGCGGTCGCGTGCGGTGCGGGGCCCCGTGGTTGTGCATAAGGTGCTTGACGCCGCCTCCCCCTATATCGCGGATGCCACGCACCGCGGCAAAACCTTTCAGGAGGTCGTTCTGACCATCAGCAAATTCACGAACGACATCCGTCTCGATTATCTGATCCTCACCATGGAAAACGTTACCTTCAGCGCCTATGAGGTGGTCAACGAGAGCACAGACACGGATGATATGCAGTTGCTGGAGCGTATCGAAATCGATTCCGGGCGGATGACGCTGAAATATATCGTCCAAAACCACGGTGCCTCAGATGGGGACGAACATGAGGTCAAGTTCAACTATTGAGACCCGAAGGCGTCGCATGGCGCAGGCCAGATCACGTTTCCGACTGTAACAGCTGCGTGCATGAGTTGAAATCGTTGGATTTTCGACCGCATCGCGCGTATCATTAGGGTGTCCATGCGCATGAAAACGCAATCGCCCGCGTCGGATCGTTCGTTTGTCCTGCGTTCCAGTCCCTGAACATAAGGTCGCCCAATGAGACAAGCCCCCAAACTCCGTATCATCGCTCCCCTTGTTGGCGGTATCCTTCTGGCAGCCCCACAATTCGCAGTGGCCCAGGACAGCAGCTTCACGTTTTACGGCCAGCTCAACTTCGGCCTGTTCAGCGCCGATGACGGGACCCAAAGCGAAAGCTATATCGCGGATAACGACAACTCTAATACGCGGATCGGGGCGATCTGGGAAACCGGTCTGGCCAATGGCGCGACGTTGAAATTCCACTTTGAATCCGCTCTTGGATTGACCGGCTCAAGTTCAGTCACACTCGCCGACAATGGTCTGGATTTCGACTGGCGTCGCACCGAGTTGCGCAAGTTCGAGGTGATCTATGCCACGCCGACACGCGGCACCCTGTCCTTTGGTCAGGGGAGCACGGCCACAGATGGCTATGCGGAGGCGGATTTTTCGGGCACCAGCGTCGTCACCTATTCCTCTCTGTCCGATCTGGCTGGCAGCATCGCATTCCGTCCTCTGGGTGGCACACCCTCGGGCATCGACATCGGCGACACATTCAGCGATCTGGACGGCGCGCGCCGGTTCCGTTTGCGCTATGACACGCCTGATTTCAACGGATTCGTGGCCAGTGTATCCGCCGGTGAAGAGGTGCTGGCAGAGGGCAATGACAATGAGTTCTATGACCTTGGGCTGAAATATACGCGCGATTACGGCGACATTAAGGTCGACGGGCGCCTGGGGTATGCGTGGGTCAGCGGTGGTGATGAAAAAGCCATCGGCTCTTTGGCCATGCTGCATAAACCCACGGGGTTGAACGCGGCCTTTTCCACGGGCGCGCAGCAAAACGGTGGGGACGATGATTTCGCCTATCTGAAACTCGGCATCATCCGTAATTGGCTTTCTTACGGCGCGACCGCGATTTCGATTGATGTCTATGAGGGCAATGATTTTGCGATTACCGGGTCGCAAAGTTCTTCGGTCGGTCTGGGCGTGGTGCAACGGTTTGAGGATCAGAACCTCGAAGTCTATGCGGCCTATCGCACCTTTGAATTTCAGGACGCCACGATGCCAGTGGAGGATATCGACGTGATGGTCATCGGCGCGCGCTGGAAGTTCTGAACCCCACCTGGACAACGAGATAGGAAACACTCATCGGCACGATTGAAACCTGCCCCAGCCCACCACCTGGGTTTGCGGATGGGGCTGTGGTCCACGCGGGGAGGATTTGGCCAAGCGGTTGATATTGGGGCTCCCTTTTGTCTCGTGGTCGGTAGATCGCACAGGCGACAATGAATCTCGTGGATTTGTAGCCGGTCCGATAAGGTAGCCTTGACCGGCGCAAAACCGAAACGGGGCCTCATCGTAACACTGTGGATGCATTCCGGACGTGGCTACTGTCCTTCCACGACATATTCCGCCGCCGCGCGCCCCTGCTCAGGCGCGTCGAAAATCACCATATCCACCAGCGTTTCATCATAACAGCGGCTCATATGCGCGCAGAACTCGGCAAATGCGGCCTTCCCGGTTCGCACATTGCTCTCATTGACGTGATGCGCCACATCCTCGGACAAACACGCCAACATGCCCGGCACGTCTTTGGCGTTGAAAGCCTCAAAATACCGTTTCACGATATCTGCCATAAAACCTCTCAAACCCTTTCGGTTGGTTGGCCAAAACGCGCGATAAGGCGCTCCATGATCTGATCACGCGCTTGCCTGTAGCTGACCAGTTTCGCCTCGCGCGTCTCGCCAAGGCCGGTCGGGTCGAGGATCGGCCAGTATTCCACATCCAGATGGTAAAACCGCGTCAGATCCAGCGCGCGGCGTTGCGAGGCCGGGCTCAGCGCGATGACCAGATCAAAGGAGCCCAGATCATCGCCCCAGTTTTCCATCTCATCGAAACTGCGGCTGCGGTGCCGCGCGAGCTCCACGTCCAGTTCCTGACACACGGCGATGGAAAACCCGTCGATCTCCATATCGTTGCTGACGCCAGCGGATTGCACGTAAGTCCCTGTGCCATAAAGCTTTTTCATGATCCCCTCGGCCATCGGCGAGCGCACCGCGTTATGATCACAACAAAACAGAACCGATTGAGGGAGCTCCCGGTCCATTCAGCCTCCGAAGTGCAAAACGCAAATCAGGGTGAACAGGCGTCGCGCGGTATCAGTGTCGACCTCCACCTTGCCCTCAAGGCGTTCCTGCAAGACCCGCGAGCCCTCGTTGTGGATCCCGCGCCGCGCCATGTCGATGGTTTCAATCTGGCTGGGGGGCAGCTTTTTCACCGCGTCAAAATAGCTCTCGCAGATCTGGAAATAATCCTTCACCACCTGACGGAATGGACCCAACGAGAGATGAAATTCCGCCGCTTTCTCCGCTTTCTCCGTTGTCACGTCAAAAACCAGCCGTTTTTCGCGGATCGCCAACCCCACGTGATAGGGACCTTGCGGCACAGCGCGTCCCTCCCGTTCGGGCAGCACGAAGGTGTTGTCTTCCAACAAATCGAACATGGCGACACGACGTTCCTGCTCGATTTCCGGGGTGGCCGGGGGGAGGGCGGAATCGTCAAGGATGATCTCAGAAATACGGGACATGGTCAGGATTCTTTACACAAACAGCAAGATGACAAGTCTTAGCCCAGGTCTGCGCCCAAGAGCAATGCCCCTAGCCGTCGTTGAGCTTGCGCAGCCGCGCGGTGACAGAAAGCCCATGCGCCTCAAGGCTTTCGGAGGTCGCCAGTGTTTCAGCCGCGGGGCCGATGGCGCGCAGGGCCTCAGGTGTCATGCGCGCGAGCGTCGTGCGTTTGACAAAATCCAGCACGGACAGCCCGGAGGAGAACCGCGCAGAGCGCGCCGTGGGCAGCACATGGTTCGGCCCGCCGACGTAATCGCCAATTGCCTCCGGCGTCCATTGGCCCAGAAAGATTGCACCGGCATGGGTGATCTGCGCGCCCAAGCCATCCGGGTCCGCTACGCAAAGTTCGAGGTGCTCCGGCGCAATCCGATCGCTTAAGGCAGTCGCCGTTTCCAGATCCGGCACGGTGATCACCGCGCCGAAATCGCGCCAGCTGGGGCCTGCAATCACGCGGCGTTGCATGGTTTCGAGCCGTTTTTCTACAGCTTTTGCAACCGCTTGGCCGAAACTCGCGTCGGTCGTGATCAAGATTGATTGCGCGCTTTCATCATGTTCCGCCTGGCTCAGCAGATCGAGCGCGATCCAATCGGGATCATTATCCGCATCCGCGATTACCAAAATTTCGGACGGTCCTGCGATCATGTCGATCCCGACCTTGCCGAACACACGGCGTTTGGCCGCCGCGACAAAAGCATTGCCCGGCCCGGTGATTTTATCCACGGGGGCGATGGTTTCAGTGCCATAGGCTAGCGCCGCAATCGCCTGCGCCCCGCCAATGCGGTAGATTTCATCGACGCCCGCCAGCTTGGCCGCCACCAGCACCAAAGGGTTCAGCACACCGTCCGGCGTGGGCACCACCATCGCCAATCGCGGCACGCCCGCGACCTTGGCGGGGATCGCGTTCATCAAAACGGAGGAGGGGTAGGAGGCCAGCCCCCCCGGCACATAGAGCCCGGCAGCGGCGACAGGGGTCCAGCGCCAACCAAGCGTCGCGCCGGTTTCATCCACCCATTCGGCATCCGTGGGGCGTTGACGTGCGTGATAGGCGCGGATCCGGTCAGCCGCCAGGGCAAGGGCTGCGTGTTCCTGTTGGGGCACCTGCGCGGCGGCGGCGTTGATGTCGTCTTCGGAAATGCGCAGGGTTGCCGGTGTCAGGCTTAAACGGTCGAATTTCTGCGTCAAATCAATTACCGCCGCATCGCCGCGCGCACGTACATCCGCGATGATCTGCGCCACGGTGGCATCCACATCCGGGCTGTCTTCACGCTTGGCGCTCAGCAGCGTTTGGAACGCCTCTTCGAAACCGGCGTCACGGGCATTTAGAAAGACGGGCATAGGCTTACCTCTGGCGGATCACTTGGGGTTAGGGCGCGCGCAGCGGCCTCATTCCGGGTGGTTGGGGGTTTTCCTGGAAGGTGCAACATAGGGCTTGGTGACATCTTTCAATGTCGCCTCAAGGGCTTCGACCGACAGGCGGATGGCCCCATCCCCGGCCAATGTCAAAACCACATGGCCTGCCGGGGTGTCCCCCACTTTAAAATCAACCGACAAAATGGAAAGAATGGTTTCGGCGTCGTTTCGATCGATTCCATTGCTGGCAACGCCCTGCACCCCATCAAAAACCAGCACAGATTGCACGCGTTCCGGCGACGTGGCGCGCGCCGGACCCTCTTCCCAGCGGAAGCGGTTCAGCAGCAGGGCAAAGCGGCCCGCCCCCTGGTCCCAACGCATTTCACTGGCGGGGAACACTGCATCCTGCACCAAAGCGGAAAGGACGGTGAGATCTTCCCCATCCAACGCGCCGAGATTCAGCGGGGCTTCATGCCCGTCTTCAAAACGCGCGTCACTCATGTTTCTGGAATCCGTTCGATATCTGCGCCGACGCCGGAGAGTTTAGCGACGACATGTTCATAGCCGCGATCAAGATGATAGACACGCCCTACGCGGGTTTCCCCCTCCGCCGCAAGCCCCGCAAGGATCAGCGACACAGAGGCCCGCAGATCGGTCGCCATTACCGGAGCACCTTTGAGTTTGCTGACGCCCTTCACGGTCGCAGTGCCCCCCTGGACGTCGATATCAGCCCCCATGCGCATCAGTTCGGGCGCATGCATGAAGCGGTTCTCGAATATCTTTTCCTCCAGCACGGAGGTCCCCGACGCCGTGCACAGCAGCGCCATCATCTGGGCCTGTAAATCGGTGGGAAAGCCGGGAAAGGGTTCGGTGGTGACATTGACGGCGCGGATATCGCCATTGCGCCGCTTGACCGACAGACCGTTCGTCGTTTCGCTGACGTCCACCCCGGCGGCGTCGAGTTTTTCGCAAAAGGCCGCGACCAGATCGAGCCGGCCACCCAGCAGTTCGACCTCCCCGCCGCAGATCGCCGGGGCCAGCATATAGGTGCCGAGTTCAATGCGGTCGGTAACAACGGTATGGGTCGCCCCGCCCAGACGGTCCACGCCCTGAATGGTAATCGTGGAGGTGCCCTCGCCGTCAATCTGCGCGCCCATGCTGCGCAAACAGCGTGCAAGATCAATGATTTCCGGTTCACGCGCCGCATTGTTGATAACGGTCGTCCCCTTGGCCAGTGTCGCCGCCATCAGCGCGTTTTCCGTCGCCCCCACGGAGGCAAAATCGAAATCGACCATGCCGCCTTTGAGACCACCAGCCGTCTTGGCGTGCACATAACCGTCCCTGAGGTCCAGCTCCGCGCCCATCGCTTCCAGCGCCTTGAGGTGCAGATCAACTGGGCGCGCGCCAATCGCACATCCCCCCGGCAGGGACACGACCGCATGGCCAAACCGCGCCAAAAGAGGCCCCAGCACAAGGATGGAAGCGCGCATTTTACGCACGATATCGTAATGCGCCATGTGGTTGGTGATGTCGTGGCTGGAGAGCGCGATCACCTGGCCCCCTTGCAACGACGTGACCTCGGCCCCGAGCGATTGCAGCAGTTGCGTCATGGTCTTGATATCAGACAGGCGCGGCGCATTGATCAGCGTCAGCGGTTCCTCCGAAAGCAATGTCGCAGGCATGAGCGTCAAACAGGCGTTTTTGGCCCCGGCAATCGGGATTTGCCCGCTGAGCGGGCCACCGCCCCTGACAAGAATAGAATCCATACGCTTATGCGTCCTTTTTTGAGCCGGTTTGACCCGGTGTGCCTGTTTGTACCCCTGTTGTGCCACTGCGCGCACGGCTCTGTGCCTTGCGTCGCGCAAGATTTTGCTTCAGGGCCGCCTTGAGCCTGTCTGCGCGCGCATCCTTGGGTCCGGATTGTTTTTCGGGGTCTGTTTTCTCAACCATGGTGTCTGTCTAGCTCAGGGCGCGGACCGGGTCCAGATTAGGCTTGCGCAGATGCGGGATTGCGTCTAATCACGCGCCACACCAGCGCTGCTGTAGCTCAGAGGTAGAGCACTCCCTTGGTAAGGGAGAGGTCGAGAGTTCGATTCTCTCCAGCAGCACCATTTCGCTTTTCATTGAAAAATTTTCTCTTAAGTACCTGAAAGGGAACGATAATTTTGGGGTTCCATACACTCCATTTTGGCCACATCTGACCGGCTCTGAAAACGCCAATCTGAGCACAGTTTGACGCATGACGTGATCACCATTTTTGTATATATTCCAAGGGCTTGATAGGAATTTCAAGGCGATTTCAATACAATCCTCTAGCCTTCCCTTCGGTGGCACCGAATTTTCGAGACGCTCATTTAGAACAATCTTCTTACGTTCTAGCTTATCAATCCTAGCCTCATAGGCACTTACAACGGACGCAGTCTTCGCTTCGACGATCCGATCTAGCAGACCTTCGATCTGCTTGTTCACGTCCCGATACTGCTTGCGAAACTCATCCTTATCGCCCTGAGCCGTTGCAAGGCGCATATCCTTGCGGCATTACCCGTCGCACTTGCGGGTGGTGTCTGGCTGATTTGGTATCTGAATTTCGATATTTCGGTCGCCGTGCTCGTCGGTTTTATTGCACTCGCAGGGGTTGCCGTCGAAACAGCGATTGTGATGCTGCTCTATCTCAATCTGGCGTGGGAAAAGCGCAAGAAAAGTGCGTTGGAAGAACGGCGCACGTTGACAGCATTAGATGTCGAGCAAGTCGTGTTTGAAGGTGCGCTTTTACGTGTGCGCCCTAAAATCATGACCGTTGCGACCATCTTTGCAGGCCTGATCCCGATTATGTACGGCCATGGTACGGGGTCCGAAATCATGCAGCGGATCGCGGCACCTATGGTCGGTGGCATGGCGACGGCAACACTGCTGACCCTGTTGGTGATCCCATCCATCTTTGTGATCTGGAAACGCTTTGCGCTATCCCGGGTCAATCGTGAACTGGCGGCAGATTACACAGGCGCGCCAGTTTCCATCCCCAATGCGGTTCCGAGCGAATAATCGTCGGCCCCATACGAAACGCAACCAAAACAGGAGAATGTTATGCGTAAGACCCTTACTTTGATCTCTGGTATTATCTTGTCGTCAAGCATGGCGATGGCCCAATCCACGGATCATTCGACGATGGACCATGGCAACATGGCAATGGACGAGGCGGTTGTGGAAGACGGCGTTCATGTGAAGGCTGTCGTCAATTCCTTCGGCGAAGGCACCGTAAACGTCAGTCATGATCCGATTCCAGAAATTGGCTGGCCAGCGATGACGATGGATATGCCGCTCATGGAGAATGCGGAAATGATGGGTGAAATCGAAGTTGGCGAACCAATCACGATGATGTTGGTCAAGGGCGACGATGGCATGTACGTCGTCGCTGCTCTCATGGCGGACATGTAAATTACAGGTCTGGGTCCGGTTTTGCTGGGCCCAGACCAACACTGAATTTTCAGGGTGTCGGATTGGTCTTTCGTTTTGCCAATTCCCGATAGAGCGCAGGCTGCGAAACGCCGATTTCATCTGCCACCCTGACCCACGCACCTTTTGGCGGCTTTCCATAAAGTTCCAGCCAAGCATCCAGCTTTTCGGAAACGCGCCGCAAGCGCAGGATTTCGATACGTGCCCGTTGGATTTGCACTTCCTTCGCATGAGATTCCATCAAGCTCAGCGCTGTGTTTGGCATCCTTTGAAGTGCTGCAAAAAAGGCCGCGCGCGACACGTTTGCAACCTGCGCGTCAGTTCGGGCAATCGCATCGCAATGATAAGTATCAGCAAACAAGGAAGCCTCGGCCAATGCTGTGTCGGTGGTCGCAACATGCAGAGTAAGCGCCGTGCCATCTGCCATCGGTCGTTCCAGCGCAATTGACCCAGACCGGACAAGAAACATCGATTGAACGGCGTCTTCGCGCCGAAACAACGTCTCGCCCTGTGTGATGGTTCGAAGCCGTGCGTTTTTGAATATTTGGTGCCATTCAGACATGATAGAGATCATATCGACAACTTGTTGCATCCGGTAGTGTGAAGCTGAAATTTACACAGGAGGCACTAATGCGGATCACGATTGTTTTGATAGCTTTGGCACTTGTCGGCGGCGCGGCTTTGGCGGTCGCGCAAACCACGCATACGGATCACGGGGACGATATGGACCATGCGCAGCACGGTCGGGTTGACCCCGCTGGTGCAGTCCTGACCGAACCCGGACAGGGTGCTTTTGCGGCACTGTCAGAAGTTGTGCGCGTCCTAGAAGCTGACCCCAATACAGACTGGGCGATGGTCGATCTATCGGGTCTGCGGGCGCATTTGGTCGATATGGACCGGCTGGTGAAAGGCGCAATCGTGACGGAAACTGTTCTGCCGAATGGTATCAGTGCTGTGGCAATGGGGAATGCGGAAACGATCGTCACTCTTCAACGAATGGTGCCAGCCCATGCTGCGCAACTCGCCAATGATAATCGCTGGACGGTAGAAGCTACGCAAACTGACACCGGCACGGAGTTGCGGGTTACAAGCGATGATCCTGCCGTGATCGCACGGATTAAGGGTCTGGGTTTCTTCGGCCTTATGGCAAGCCAAGACCATCACCGCGAACATCATCTGATGATGGCACGCGGGGAAAACGCGCACGGGCATTGATCCGCCGCGACAGGATATAGTCGCACATTTACTTGCAAATCGAAATATACCCCATATAGGTATATCTTATGTATTTGGTGCGCCTTCTTTTGGTTGTCTTGATGACCTTCTCTGCTTCACTCTCTGGAGCGATGGAGGTTGGCCATGCGTTTGCTTCTGAGGCAGATCATGCAGCGATGGAACACGCCGCTGATGATCAGCCCGTTTGCTGTACCGATAACCCAGAGCGCGCACAGACCTGTCATGTTTTGTCCGCAATTGTTCCTATCGAAGCCTTTGATGGTGTTGCGCCAGATTGCAGTGAAACCGCCTATGCTCGAATTGGCCTTTTGCTGAGCGGTATTGAGCCGTCCGGGCTTCTCGATCCTCCACGCGCCATGTAATGTCTGTCGCATCCTTTAGGGATGCGGTTTCATATCAGAATTCACATGAAAACGGGCGTCGTCCAAGCCTGTTCGACACGGGCACACGCTCTCAAGAGGAAAATCACATGAAACTTATCAAAACACTTTTAGCCATCACGCCGGTTGCCGCTTTGGCGCTTGGAATGGCCTCATTCAGCGCGGTCGGCATGGCCCACGCAGACAGCCATAGCGACATGGCCGACCATAGCACCATGCACGTCACCAAAAGCCCGACCTGCGGCTGTTGTGGCGCATGGGTCGCACTTGCTCGCGAGGAAGGCTACGACATAGAAGTGACAGACACCGATGATGTGACAGACGTAAAGCTGGACGCGGACGTCCCGGGCGAAATGTGGGCGTGCCACACCGCGATGATCGACGGCTATGTGGTCGAGGGCCATGTGCCGTTCGCCGCTCTTGCCCAACTCCTTGAAGAGCGCCCCGACATCACGGGCATCGCTGCTTCGGGAATGCCCTTCGGATCGCCTGGTATGGGGAACGACCCGACTGCGCGTTATGATGTGATGGCGTTCGGCGGCGATGCCGGTGACGGCGAGGTCTTCTATCAGGTCGGTCTGTGAAACAAACTCTCTTAATCGTGAGCGGGGGAGCGGTCCTAATCGGGGCCGCTCTTTATGCCGTCAGCACACTATCGGCTGATGCCGACCGCATCGTCTTGCGCGAAACTTACCCTGAAACTGTGGCTTTGGGCGCTGCTGTATATGAGACAAGCTGTGCAGCTTGCCATGGAGCCAACCTTGAAGGCCAGCCGAACTGGCGCGTATCGGATGAAGAAGGGCGGCTTCCGGCCCCGCCGCATGATTAAACCGGTCATACTTGGCATCATGACGGAGATACGCTGTTCCGGCTGACGAAATATGGGGTTGGCGCATTGATCAATGATCCCGATTACGCCTCAAACATGCCCATCTATGAAGGCGTCCTGAGCGATGAGGAAATTATTGCCGTCCTCAGTTACATCAAATCAACTTGGCCGGATGACATCCGTGCCCGTCACGACGAAATGGAAAACCGACAATGAGACAAAGCATCTTTGCAGTTCTTGCTCTGATCGCAACCGCGACCAGTGTCTGGGCACACTCGAAGGCCGAGGACACGACACCGGCGAATGAAGCGACCGTGACAACAGTTAAAGCTATTGAAATGCGCTTTGATGATCCAATGCGCGTGACAGCAATTACAATGACTGGGCCGGATGGTGACGTGGATGTCGAACGGGAAACCGGCATGGATGCTGTAACGGAGTTTCGCGCAATACCGCCCACCGATCTACCGATTGGCACCTATACAGTTGATTGGCGCGGCCTGTCGGCAGATGGGCATCCAATGCAAGGCACCTTCGGCTTTACAGTCGCCGATTGATCACGGTGGAAGGTCTCGCACCAATCGACGGATGGGCTATCGCGGCCATCATTGCGAAGGCGGCGGGCTATGGTGCGGCGCTTCTCGCCATGGGCGGGCCGCTCTTTGTCGTCACTTTTCCTGATGAATCGGCCGATGTGAAACGACTGGCGAGAAAAGTCGCCGTTATCGCAGCTCTGATCGGGCTTGCCGTGCTGGCCCTGCGTTTCGGTATCCGCGCTGCCCGTATTTCTGGGATGGGGCTGCCGGGGGCCGTTGATCCTATGATGCTTGGCTTTGTTTGGGATAGCCCACTTGGTGCGGCTGCTATTTGGCGCATCCTAGGCGAACTGCTGATTGTCGCGATGCTGATAAGAGGAACAGTAGGCCTTTGGGCCGGGCTGATCGGGGCACTACTGATCGCCGTGTCTTACACATTCGTTGGTCATTCGCTGGGCGATCCACGATGGATTCTTGCTGCGCTGTTGACAGTTCATCTGTTGGCAGCAGCGTTCTGGGTTGGATCCTTGGCTCCGCTACACCGATCAATCATGCAGCAGGACGGCGGACGACTTCTGCACCGGTTCGGGACGATTGCGAGCATTGTGGTCGCGGCGCTTGTGTCGGTCGGCGTGATCTTTGCTTGGCTGATGACTGGATCGGTCGCGGCGCTGTTCACAACTGCCTACGAGTGGACGCTTCTGCTGAAACTCGCAGTGGTGGCGGGCCTCATGGGTCTTGCCGCGCTCAACAAATGGCGGCTCGTTCCTGCTCTCGCCTCGGGCGTACCCTCTGCTGCCCTCCATCTGCGCCGCTCGATCAAGATCGAAGCTGTGGCGGTTCTGCTGATCTTGATCGCGACGGCGACGCTTACATCAGTCACAACACCGCCGGTAAATTTGTAGCTAATCGGCAATGCCGCTAGGCCTCTACTTCGATGCTTTTTGCAAAAGGCCAATCAGCTCATCAAATTTCGCCCGCTGCTCTTCTGGATCACCGCTTTGGATCGCCGTCTCGACACAATGCGCGGCATGGTTTTCGAGGATCAGCTTTTCCACACCTAAGATCGCGGACCGGATTGCCGCTGTTTGCGCCAGTATGTCCATGCAATAGCGATCCGCCTCGACCATGCCTGCTACCCCGCGCACCTGTCCTTCGAGCCTTGAGAGCCGATCCAGTGTCTTATCTTTATTTGCTTTCACGCGGCTTATCCTTGCTTGTTCGGAACCATCGGCTTTCACACTCGTTATATACCCCATAGAGGTATATAACGGAGGCAGACAATGACACATCAGGGCGACACGACAATGCACCCGGACGCGACGCATCACAATAGCCATGGCGGGAAAAACGGCTATGGCCGTTTCTTTGCGATGATCGGCACCTCGACGGTGGTGATATACGGCCTGATGTATCTCAATACCTATGCGCTTGATCACGTTTTCTTCTCGCAAACGCGCATGTGGATGGCGCTTTACATGGGCGGGATGATGGCGATCATCATGCTCGCCTTCATGCTTGGCATGTATTCGAACCGCAAAGCCAATATCGCTATTTTTGCTGGGTCCGCGATTGCGTTCGCTTCCGGTATATACCTCGTGCGCTCACAAGACACTGTGGGCGATGTGGCTTGGATGAAGGCAATGATTCCGCACCACTCCATCGCGATTATGACGAGCGAACGAGCTACCATTTCCGACCCGCGCGTGCGCGAGTTGGCCAATGCGATCATCGAGGCGCAGCGTAACGAGATCGCGGAAATGAAACGATACATCGCAGATATCGAAGCAAACGCCGGTGCAGCCCCCAGCACTCCTCGATCCGAACCCTAAGATAAAGGAACATTATCATGCCCAAAGACACCCGTGACGTTGCCGATGTAACAACAGACCCCGCAAGCACCGCCGCCGGAAAAACAGCCGTTCTCTACCGTATGGCCCTGCCGGACCATCTGTGCCCGTCGGGACAGAAGGCGCGGTGGCTTTTGGACCGTAACGGCTATGAGGTTGATGACCGCGTGTTTCGAGAGCGGCCAGAGGTGGATGCCTTCAAAGAGGAATACGACGTTCCGACCACGCCGCAAATCTGGATCGAAGGTGAACGTGTCGGCGGCTATGACGCTCTGAGACAAAAACTTGCGAACTATGATCCGAAGGCGACGACTTATAATCCAGTAATCTACCTGTTCGCTGTGGCCGCCGCGACAGCGCTCGCGCTTTCCATCGGCTTTCTTGGCGCAATTACATGGCAAACGCTCGGCTGGTTCATCTCGGTCTCGATGATCCTGTTGGGCATGCAAAAGCTGCGCGATATCGAGAGTTTCACGACGATGTTTCTCAACTACGATTTGGTTGCACGCAAATGGGTGCCATACGCCTATGTCTACCCGTGGGTCGAAACTGCTGCAGGCATTCTGATGACTGGCATGCTGTTGACTTGGCTTGCGGCCCCTGCGGCCCTCGTTATTGCCACAATCGGCGCGATCAGCGTCTTCAAGGCTGTGTACATCGACAAACGAGAGCTGAAATGCGCCTGCGTTGGCGGTGGATCAAACGTGCCCCTCGGTTTTGTCAGCTTGACGGAAAACCTCATGATGATGGGAATGGCAATTGTGATGCTCGTCCAGATCTTCGTCTAAAACTGATCTTTTGTGAATCGCATAGTCGGATGTGTCGCGCTAAATCTGCATCGTTCTAACGCTGTTTCTAAAGCGAAAAGTTCGCTTGGTCTGGGATTTAATTACTGGGCGCTTTATGATTTCTGTGGCTTGTTAGAATGACCGCTTTGCCTACCGCGCAGACGCATAGAAATTTACGCCGTTGCAGCAATTTCCACGCTGCGAGCGCACGCAGCACAAAATCAAAAGGTCCGGTGTGGGCTCTCTCGACACCTTCGCTACGATCCGCGCAGATGGCAGCTTTGCCACTTCTCTAACTTTTGAATTAGTCTGTGATGTGAAGGTCAAAGATGTCTAACGCTCAATATCGAACATCTTAACGGCGGCTCCCAATTGGAAACCAGATTTAAGGCCATCGCGCTTTCCTTTTTATCAGATGTGGTGTGATGTTTGGGTGTAACGCAGTTCCTAAGGGCAAATCTGTGGAAGTCTCAAATTGCATCTTCGCATTCAGCACTTGTGGGGCGGCAGGTCAGTTGCTGTTGCCTCAACTCTTTTCTCTGCTGGCATTTGCATTCGGTATCTGGGCAATCAACACGCTCCCACGGGAAACAATGCTGCGGCGCTGGTGCTATTCAGCAGCGGCAAACACCATTCATTTCTTGCTTTTGTCTGAGCCGATTGGTGCTGGGGCAGCATCCATCACAGCGACCCGGTTTCTAGCGGTATCGCTTTTGTCAGGGACGTCCTTTTGGAGCGTGATGGGGCCTGCAGCTTTCGTTGGTATTGGCTTGTTCTACGCTTGGCTGACGCAAACACTAGATGGTTCATTGCTATCTAAACTAGCCTTCCTTACAGGAACTATTGAGAATTTTTTCCAGAATGTTCTCGTTGTGCGCAGTTTCATGGTCGGCACGACTGCGCTCTGGCTGTCATATAATGTGATCATCTTCAGCCCGGTTGCGATCATCTCCGAGGCCAGTTTCCTGATCTATCATCTCGTCAAAATCAGGCAGATAGTTTCGGGCGACAAAACCTAGAGCAGCCTGGCCATTATTCGTCCGAGAAGGATCAACTTATTTCCGCAGACGTGGCCACCATCAGTTTAATCCGATGCGAGACGGATTGAGGCCCGCAAACTCAGGTCCGTCATATTCAACACCATTGCTTGAAGGCGAGCCTGTATTGACCGGCGCACTGTAGGCTGGGTCCGATGCGGGCAGTCGTGACCGCACGGCATCAGGCACATCATTGGTCATCAGGTCATCGAGCTCTGCAAAATCATCATCCGTCAAGCCGCCCTGATCAATCAGGGTTTGCGCGTGATCCAACTTGCTTTGGTAATCGATCAGCTCTTGGCGCTGCTGACTCAGGAGGCGTTTGCTTTCCAAGGTGTCATGGAACGTTTCCCAATTCGGGTGGGTCTCATCAATCATATCTGGATCGATTTCATCGCTGCCAACGGGCGCGCCATGCTCGTCAAAAACACGTACCCCATGGGCGCACGATCCAAGCGTTCAAAACCAACGCGCGAGGCATCATTCCACAGGTCCTTGTCGGTACTGCGAATGGTTAACTTGCACCCCATATCCCGCGCCAGTGCCCAGCCAGACGATTTTCCGGTATTCGGCATCTTCTCGAGCGCTGCGCCCGAACCCGTCGCTCACTCTGCCGCGCGGAGCTGACGCTCCTGATAGTAGCCCCTGAGAAGTTGGATTTGCGTTTCGATGCTCACGCCGTCGTCACGCCATTGCGCGACCAGAGCTTCGGCTTAGGGATCACGCGGCAGCCCTTCAATATCCGCATCCACCATCGCGCTTTCATAACGCTCAAGAGCTTCTGCGTCGGTATCTTCGCCGTTTTGTGTCACAAATCCAGTTTAGCAGAACATTGCTATTTTTGCAAACTTGGAGCCGGGCCAGACAGGTCATCGTTCTCGCGTCTCACCGCCCGCACACAAGCCTCGCTGGCCTGACATCAGCAGAATATGTTAACCGGTCAAAAGAAGACCAAAACCTGAACAGAGCTAACCTAAATTAGCGGACTCATTGGGGAGAAGGTCACTGTAATTCTATTGTTTTTGCGACATATGGTTGGGTGAGTGATGTAAAAAAAAGGTTTTTGAGACAAACCGACACTGATCCGCAATCTGACCGCCGGACATCTTCTGGCGGATATTTTCTGGCGGACAGGGGCTTTGACGCGGATTGGCTGCGAAATGACCTGCTGGATCGTGACATCATCCCGGCCATATCCCCGAAATCTAACCGGAAATTCCCGGCAGAGTTCGACAAGAAGACCTACAATTGGCGGCATCTGATCGAAAACTACTTCGGCAAACTGAAGAAAAACAGAAGCATAGCCATACGCTCGTGCAAAACAGCCCAGAGCTTCAAAGCCTTCATCTCGATTGCGGCGACAATCATCCAAATGCGGTGAGCGTCAACAGCCCATAGTAATTTTTCTTGAATGGATGAAAATCAATACCTTGATGAACCGAAAGTATGTCCTGTCAAATTATTCAGACTTTTCGGTCAACACTTCTTGAAACTCTCTCCATTCGCCTTTCGACATGCCCGACGTTTCTTGCGTAACTGCTTCTCCCTTTAGCATGCGCCGCACACAATTTAACGCCTTACCGGACATGCTGGCACCACCCAGGCGGTAGTCCTCAAAAGCCCGATAGGCGGCGGGGACCCAATCAGCGACCATAGCGCAGATCGCATCAGCATAGACACGAATCTCGTACTGAGCATGGGCATCCGCACGCAGGCGCAAAAAATGGAAAAGGTTGTGTAAATCAACCTTCCAATACCACTGGGTATACACATTGGCAGGAAGGTTCATGCGCGCCAGCTCACGCGCTAATCCGTCTTGTGTTTCGCCGCCGGGCCCATCCTGCGAAATCATCGCTTCGTAGTTATCATAAGCGCGGTTGCTGTCAGATTTCAGGATTTCGAGAACACGAGCTGCCTCAGCCCCCTCGAGAACGCCACCCCGACCCTGATTGTTGACGACTGATTGTGCGTTGATATGCTCCGGGGCCGGAATGTAAAATTCGCGATCAAGGATCGAATAGCGCGCGGAATATTCGTTTACGTTTGCCGTGCGATGCCGAATCCATTGGCGCGCGACAAAAACGGGAAGCTTGACGTGCAGTTTGATCTCGCACATCTCGAACGGCGTAGAATGCCAATGCCGCATCAGATAGCGAATAAGACCTTCGTCGTTTTGCACTGATTTTGTGCCCTTACCATAAGAAACCCGCGCGGCCTGACAAATGGCGGCGTCATCGCCCATATAATCAATGACCCGAACAAAGCCGTGATCCAGTACAGGTTGCGCCTTGTAGAGGTGTTTTTCCATGCCAGAAGACACCGCACGCAGAGTCTGCTGTGGCGCTTGTCGCTGTTCATCGATTTCGGCCTGCTGTTGAGGGCTCAGGGGCATACGGCGTGTCCTTTTTCGGTATGAGTCGCGGGTGACTGTAGCGGGACCAGGGCCCGCGAGAAACCTCGATATGGGGTATTCGAAGAATTCGATTGAGGTGGGCCATAGCCTATGCAGCGGGCTGGTATCTTGGTCCTGGCGTGATAGGTTGAAACGGCCGGGTTAATGCAATGGAGTGATACAATGGGTCTGAAATATCTGCACACAATGGTTCGGGTGAAGGACCTGGAGGCCTCTATGGCGTTTTACGAGTTGCTGGGTTTGCAACAGACGCGGCGGATGGACAGCGAAGGCGGGCGCTTCACGCTTGTCTTCATGGCCCCCCCCGGGCAAGAAGACTGCCCCGTGGAGTTGACTTACAATTGGGACGGCGATGATGCGTTGCCCGACGATAGCCGCCATTTTGGCCATCTGGCGTATCGGGTCGATAATATTTACGAGCTGTGCCAGCACCTTATGGACAATGGCGTGACGATCAACCGCCCGCCGCGCGACGGGCACATGGCGTTCGTACGCTCTCCCGACAATGTGTCCATCGAACTTCTTCAGAATGGCGACAACCTTGCCCCTGCCGAACCCTGGGCCAGTATGGAAAATATCGGCCACTGGTGATCCGTGCGGGCATCATCGGGTTTTTGTTTGGCGCAAATCTGGCAGAGGCGGGGGAGTGCCGTTTGGCCCTCGTGTTGGCTTTGGATGTGTCCAGTTCAGTTGATGCAAGCGAGGATGCTTTACAACGGGGCGGATTGGTCGCCGCCCTCACCTCACCGGAAGTGAATGCTGCTTTTTTTGCAACAAATCAATATGTTGCACTCGCTGCTTTTGAATGGTCCGGCCGCTACAATCAAGAGGTTTTGCTCGACTGGACACCAATTCACAGTCCAGCCGACCTGTTGGGGGCCGCCAACCAGATCGCCAAAAGCAAACGCAGCCACAATGATTTTCCCACTGCAATGGGATATGCATTGGGTTTTGGTGCGGGAATGTTGGAGAGGGCACCCTCGTGTCTTTATAAAACGATCGATATCGCGGGCGATGGCCAAAACAATGAAGGTTTTGGCCCATTGAGCGCCTATGGAGCATTTCCGTTCTCGGATGTCACGGTTAACGGGTTGGTCGTGAACGGCGCGGATTATGAAGCGGAGACAGGTCTGATTGCATTTTACAAGAGCCAGGTTTTGCATGGCCCCGGCGCATTCATCGAAATAGCGCAAGGGTTCGAGGACTACGAGCGGGCGATGCGTCGCAAACTGGAGCGTGAATTGACACCGCCGGTGATCGGGATGCAGGCGCGACAGGGTGATCATGGCCCAAAAGGGTAAAGCCCTTCGTGCCGTCATCGCGGCGGCTCTTGGTGCGAGCCTTCTTGGTCTACCCGCCCATGCGGCATGCCGGCAGGCGCTCGCCATGGGCCTTGATGTCTCCGGTTCGGTCGATTTGCGTGAATATCGGCTGCAATTGGATGGTCTGATAACTGCCTTGAACCATCCGGATGTCGTGGCAGCGCTATTGGCGGCACCTGATGCCCCTGTGTCGCTATTGGTTTTTGAATGGAGCGGCCCGGTGGATCCATCTGTGCTGGTGCCTTGGACGCCGATCAACAACGCTGCGGCCCTTCAAAATATCAGTGAGACACTCGCCACAACATCCCGACGCGATACCTCTCCTGGTACCGCCCTAGGCGAGGCAATGATGCTGGGCGCTCAATATCTGGATCAGCAGTCAGACTGCTGGAAACGAACGCTCGACATATCAGGTGACGGGCGATCAAATTCTGGTCCACGGCCCAGAGACGTGAAACAGGCCATTGACGCGCGGGGCATCACCATCAATGCTTTGGTGATTGGGGCGGATACCCAAACTTCGGATCGCGACCAACAGTCAGACATTGCCGAATTGTCCTCCTATTTTGCCGCAGAGGTTATCACAGGTCCTGATGCATTTGTGCAGGTTTCGTTAGGGTATGAAGCCTATGCGGAGGCCATGACCGCCAAGCTGAAAAGAGAACTTGACGGTATGGCGATAGGACGGCTTCAGTAAATATAGCGGATCTGGTCAGACCAGTAGCGCTCCATCCGTTTAAGAGATCGTGTGATATCATCAATCCCGTCCGGGCCCAAAACGCCCTTGGCCTCCAGCCCATCCGCATGACGCGAGAAGAGGTCGGACACCACATTGCGCACTTTCTGCCCTTTGTCAGTCAGCTTCACGCGCACGGAGCGGCGATCAATCTCGCAACGTTGATGGTGCATGTAACCCATATCAACCAGCTTCTTGAGGTTGTAGCTCACGTTACTGCCCTGATAATATCCCCGGCTTTTCAATTCCCCGGCCGTCACCTCATTGTCGCCAATGTTGAAAAGCAACAAGGCCTGAACCGCATTGATCTCCAGGACGCCGACACGTTCGAATTCATCCTTGATCACATCCAGCAGAAGACGGTGCAACCGCTCAACCAATGAAAGGGCCTCGAGGTAATTGACCATGAAGCCCTGAGACCGATTGGTTTTGGGGGCATCCGTTGGAATAGGATCTTGTATGCTCATCTGCGCGCTCCGGCTCTTTTCAATTTGGCCAGAATTTGCGCTGAAAAAGCCAATAATTCGTTAAACGAACAAAAAGAAGCCGAACGCTCTAGCTCAGATCTCGGTTTTCGGCAGTTGCGCGATAATCCGATCCATCAAGTGTCGATATTGCGCTGGCACAGTCGTTTGCCCGCTAACCCATTGATAAAGGTCATGATCGTTTTCGTTCAGCAGCGCATCATAGAGGCTCAATCCAGCATCGTCCATCGTGTCAAGGTTGGCTTGAGCGAATCTGTCTAAAATCAGATCCATTTCTTTGATACCACGCCGCATCGAACGCATCTTCAACCGCTTGACGCGGTGCTCATGCAACTCGTTCATGCGCCTCGGCTTTCAAAGCGGCACGCAGCTTCTTCTCCAAACGCCCCAATTGCTCCACGCGGGCCTGCATATCCGCACGCAAGTCACGCATCTCGTTGAGGATTTCGGTGGCGGAGGCCGGAAGGCTTGCCTCCTCCATCGGCGCATCCAGGCCTTCGCCCTGCCCATTGATCAGCCACATCATAGACACGTTCAGCAAGCCTGCCATGATCGACAGGCGGTTGGCGCGCGGCTCGCTCAGATCGTTCTCCCAGGACCGCAGCGTGGCAACACGCACACCGAGACGACGGGCCAATTGCGCTTGGGTCATCTCTGCGACTTCACGTGCTGCAGCGACCCGGTCTCCGAAGGTTGCAATCTCCGGGCTGTACCAGTCTTTCGTATCTTGCATGTGTGATCTCCTTCGCGATGATCGCGCTTGAATGGTGGGGGGCCGCCCCCTATTACTCAGCCATTGTCCTATCAAACAGAGGCCGAAATGGAATTCCTGTCTACGACACTTGCCCGCGTCAAACCGTCTCCAACAATAGCGGTTACAACCAAAGCGGCCGAATTGAAAGCCGCGGGGCGCGATGTGATCGGCCTTGGAGCCGGTGAACCCGACTTCGACACGCCCCAGAACATCAAGGATGCCGCTGTCGCAGCCATCGCCGCTGGTAAAACCAAATATACCGCCGTCGACGGAATTCCAGAGCTGAAGAAAGCCATTTGCGACAAATTGAAACGCGACAATGATCTGACGTACACCCCGAGCCAGGTCAGTGTGGGCACAGGTGGTAAACAAATCCTTTACAACGCGCTGATGGCGACCCTGAATGAGGGCGACGAGGTGGTTATTCCGGCCCCTTATTGGGTCAGCTATCCTGATATGGTCCTGCTGGCGGGCGGCACGCCGGTGGTGGCGGAGGCCTCCATCCAGACCGGCTTCAAGCTGACCGCCGACCAGTTGGAAGCGGCGATTACTGACAAAACCAAATGGCTCATTTTCAATTCACCCTCCAATCCAACCGGTGCGGGATACACATGGGAAGAGTTGAAGCAATTGACTGATGTGTTGATGCGTCACCCGCATGTGTGGGTTATGACAGACGATATGTATGAACATCTGGTCTATGATGATTTCAAGTTTTGCACGCCCGCACAGGTGGAACCACGCCTGTATGGGCGCACCCTGACCGTTAATGGTGTGTCCAAAGCCTATGCCATGACGGGCTGGCGGATTGGGTATGCGGCCGGTCCGGAGAAGTTGATTGGCGCAATGCGCAAAGTGCAATCGCAAAGTACCTCAAACCCTTGCAGCATCAGCCAATGGGCTGCCGTGGAAGCCTTGAGTGGAACACAGGATTTCCTTGCGCCCAACAATGAGATTTTTCAACGCCGTCGCGATCTCGTGGTTGAAATGCTGAACGCGGCACCTGGCATCCGCTGCCCGATCCCGGACGGGGCGTTTTATGTGTACCCCTCAATCGCGGAGTGCATCGGTAAAACCTCCAAAGGGGGCGTGAAAATCGTGGATGATGAGGCATTTGCCACCGCTTTGCTTGAGGAAACGGGTGTTGCGGTTGTATTTGGTGCTGCTTTCGGGTTGTCGCCCAATTTTCGGGTGAGTTACGCAACCTCCGATGAGGCGCTCACCGAAGCCTGTAAGCGCATACAAGCCTTCTGCGCGACATTGGTATAGATAATCTCGCCTTGCGTTGTCTCGCAGAGCGCTTTCAAGGCGAGGTCCGATCAGGATGTCCCGGTAGATTCAAGGCACGCTCACCTGCATGACGCCGAAGTGATCTATATTTGCGCCATTTGAGGGGCACCGGTAAAACACCTTCGATGCTTCATAAGTGTTTCAGATGTACAAAACGCATTGATCTACGAGCCGTTACCATGCGGCTTTAGCGGAAAGGGTCGAGGTTTTTGCCAAGGCAGAATGGCAGGGGTAATTGAGCGAAAAGATAGGGTTCTGTACAAGATCATCGCTCTTGCTAGGGCGCTTGCGGCAGATTACGGCGTCTTTGCCTGCCGGGCGTTGGATGAAGCCGGTTATCTGCCGGCCGCCCGCCTAAAAAATGGAGTTGCAGCTCACATCAACCGCTGACTAGCGAACCCGTCAAACTGGGGAGTTTTGAATTGCCGTTGACGGGCTATCAAATGCAGTTTCCAAAATACCAATGGTCCCATCAATGACAGGGTTAAGGGGCCGTCACATAATGCGGATCGAACAATCAACATTACGCTCGTTTGAAACTGTCAGCGATTTACAAGAGCTTTAGAGCATCTGCCATCTGCCGACCATCGCGGCCCTCGGAAAGCTCAAAACTGACCCGTTGATCGTCCGCCAATCCGGTCAACCCAGATCGTTCTACAGCCGAGATATGTACGAATATATCGGACCCGCCATCTTCAGGTGCAATAAATCCATAGCCTTTTGTTGTATTGAACCACTTTACGGTGCCGTTTGGCATTGACCCCATGCCTCCTTGTTTCATTTCCAACCGCATTGGTTGCCCAATGCCGCAACATCCTCACGTGTCTGTATGTTTCCCCTTTAAGAGATTGACCTTCGGCTGTAAAAATCAAGAAAAACGGGTTGGTTCGTCCAAAATTTTGGGCCAAATAGATAGAAATGAAAGAAAAATATGCGTTTATACGGGTTGAAGAACTGCGACACCTGCCGAAAGGCTTTAAAATCGCTACCTCAAGCTGAATTTGTTGATGTGCGTTCAGAGGGCGTGCCTCAAGGGATTCTGGAAGCTGCGCTGACGCAGTTTGGAGATGCTCTGCTTAATACGCGCTCGACAACTTGGCGTGGATTGGATGCAACCGAACAGGCAAGGCCGCCCATGGACCTGTTGATTTCTCATCCAACCCTGATGAAAAGGCCGCTCATCGCTACCGAACATAAAATGTACCTGGGATGGACGGCAGTGACAAAAGAAGCGCTGGGTGTCGCGTAGCGTCATTCTCCTGCGAGGCGTTTTCGCAAAGCCGTGTCAAACGAAAGCGGCCCGGCCCCCTTGATGACCAACACAAAGAGAACAAACACCCAAAAACTTCTCTGATCCAGAATAACGCTGTTGGGAAAGCGGTCAAACCAGGCACCAAAGGTCTCCAAGTGCTCCAGGCCGCCGTGACCAAAAAGATCCGTTAGAGATTGAACCACGATGAACCCGATCATCCCCAGCGCCGCGAGCCGTGTGAATAGGCCCAAAACGATCAAAGCAGGCAAAATAAACTCCGCCCAGGTGCCGGAAACCACAACCGCCCAGTGGAATATGGTAAGCTGAGAGGTGTCATAGGTGACCGCCTCCATGGCTTTCGGAAAAATCTGCGCATAGGCGCCAACCGATGGCTGAAATAACCCGGCGATCCCATCCCCGAGTTTGGTCAGGCCTGAAACCCAAAAATACATCAAAAGAGTTGCCGCAAAAATGAAACGGGCAAGTGTTGGCAAGAGCCAATCCGCCTGCGACAGGCGCTGGGTTGCCGATGTATAGAGGGAGATCATTTACGTTTCCTTTGTCTTGAATTCAGTCAGGGCACCGGTTTGCAGCGCTTGCGTCAATGCTTGGGTGAGATCAAAATCCGGCAGGGTTTGAGCCGTTTTTTCCACAGCCTCGCCAAAGGCGACGCCGCGCGCCAGGTGGTCCAGCCAGATCGAAGCACCAGGCGCAAGTAACACGGGCGTCGGATCGAAGGAGGGCCGCGTAATCATCACGTCCTGAGCCACCGAGCGCGGGGCCGGGGCGTCTTTTTCAAAATTCTTGCGCCAGATATCGTGTAGTGGCCAGCGTGAGCGCAAAATGAAGGTCGAAGGTGCCAATGAAAACCTGAGCGACAAAAGCTGCCCCGGCGCATTGTTGAATACGCCTGGATCAATTGGACCGGAATCTGCGGCGTGATAAGACTGGCGCATGGCAAGATCGAGGCGGGCGCAATCCGCAAGATATCCGGTTCCAGATAGCGGTAAAAAGCTCTCCAGAAAGCGGGGAAATTCAGCCCCGTAAAACATCATGAGTGGCGATTGTGGCGGGTGTTCTCTGACGTAGATCGCCGCAACCTTGGCGAATGTGCTCCCTCCTAACAATCTGTTAACCAACGGAAATCCCGAGTGGAGTGCATCCATCAAGGATGTGACGACGTTATTGCGGTAAACTGAAAACCTGTTTCCGGCACCCTGCGATCCAGGCGACAACACCCCCTCGGGCACGTCAGCGTTTGGATCCAGTACCGCCGCACGAAAGTCCGATTGGGACACGTTCATGAGACCGTGTAAAGAGCATGAGAGGCGCGCGTCGCCTCTTTGCGCAACGTGGGCCAGTCGGGGACGTCTGTGTCCCATTCAACCAGAACCGGCCTTGGACCGGCATTGGCGAGTGTGTAGTTGAGCAGGGCCCAAACCGGATCGACAACGGGCTTGGCATGGCTGTCGATCAGCAAAGGCGCGCCCTGATCATCCATGTCCTCATCATGCCCGCCAACGTGAATTTCACCCACTGCATGAAGCGGGAAGGCGTCGATATAGGATTGCACGGACAACCCCAGATTGGTGGCGGAAATGAAGACATTATTCACATCCAAAAGCAGACCGCATCCGGTGCGGCGTACCAATTCGGACAGGAAATCAGTTTCCGACCATGTGCTTTGCGCAAAGGACAAATAGCTTGAAGGGTTTTCCAGCAGCATTTGGCATCCAAGAACCGATTGCACCTGGTCAATATGCTCGGCAACGCGGGCTAGGGTCGTGTTGGTATAGGGTAGGGGCAGCAGGTCGTTCAAAAAGACACCGTCATGTGTGGACCATGCCAGGTGTTCGGAAAAACTGGCGGGTCGCGACCAGTCCCAAAGGCGTTTCAGGCGTTTGAGATGTTGCTGATCCAGCGCGCTTTCGCCCCCAATACTGAGGCCCACGCCATGGATGGACAGGCTGAAGTCTTCGCATAAGGCGCGAAGTTGCGCGAGCGGACGTCCACCATCACCCATATAGTTTTCGGCGTGAACCTCGATCCACTCAACCGGGCCGGGGTCGGCGCGCAGGTCATCAAAATGTTGTGGCTTGTAACCAACGCCGGGCGCGCACGGCAGGCTGGAGGAGTGATCTAGCATCTCGGCTCTCCACTTTTTCGCGTCAGCTCAAAAATATCGTCGCCCTTGTTCAGCCGTTAGGCACGGCTGAACAAGCGTCTCGTCAGAGTTTAAGCAGGCAGGTCGCGTTGCAACTCTTCCAGAGAGCCTTCGCGATCTGTCCCGTCTGCCATTGCAGGCAGATCAATCTCAGCACAGGTTCCCGCGTCAACCAGCGTCCAGGCGTTGCCTTGATAATCAACAGTGGAGGTTCCGGCACATGTGGTTCCCGGACCCGCGGCGCAATCATTCGCACCGGCGAGTGAAATCCCGTAACATTTTTCTTTGGCTGCCGCTTGAACGGTCGTCGTCTGTGCTGCCATTGCGGCGGCCACGGCACCGGCAATTGCTACTGTTTTCATTGTGCTGGACATATATTTATTCCCTTGTTGCTGACCATAACGGTCTTTCATATGCAAAACCTAACTGTTGTGACGCTGCTTTTCCACTCACGAGCGGGTGTTTCACAGAGGTGTTAGCAAAAAATGTGTATTTGTGGGAATTCCCTGGGTCATTCGCCGTGTTTGCGCCGTGTTTGTTACAAAAAAGAGCTGTAAATGGCAGTGTTCAATGGGGCCTTTGTAAATGTTGCAGAGCAGCGACAATTGGTTTTGACACCCTTCAAATTCTTAATACAATAAAATCAATATGTTGTAGGTCGGAGAATTACAGGGGTTTTGACACTTTTGCTTCTATTAGGATGTATTTGAAGCGGAGAGCGAATAAGCTCGTGAAATAATATGTAATGAAATCAATGTTTGCCGAATTATTTCGGCAACCTTTTAGTATACGGTTTACGCTCGAAAATTTTCGAAAAATCAGATTGAATACCGCTGTTGAAGGCGGCTTCGCAGATCGATTTAAAATTACGTTCGAAGTGTCTCTTTGGGCGGCTCGCATTTCCTGCTTGGGTGTTCACAACCGACATAAAGTCCAACATGGCAGCCGCCGCGATATCAGCGTGGCTAATTCCATTTATCTGGTACAAATCGCCGTTGAATGCTTCTGGGGTATCTTCGGCAAGTGGCATTAATTCTGACAGCAACCGTATCACCACAGAATGACAGAACAGCGCATAATCTTCTGTTCGGAATTCGGGGGCCAGATGTTCGTCAGATCGACCAATAAGCCAGTTGATGCTTACACCCATCCCCTCAGCTATTGAACAGATTGCGTCTAGGCCCGGTCTTTGAGGTTTTATGTGCTTTATCTAGTTCTCAAGCGACCGTTTTGGAAGGCCGCACTGAGCCGCCACCTCTTGTAGAGTGACGCCATAGTATTCCTGAAGCGCGCGTAGCTTCCTTGATACACCTTATGAGGTTCCCTTGTCAGCTACCAACACCGCCAAAGGTGAAAAAATGCCCATTATATTAATATTCAGATGGCGTTTATGTTCAAAGGCTCTTCGCTTCACGCGTGGTGTAGAGACAGGCTGGCCAAATGCCTCTATGCCCAAGGTCTGTCCATCGCGGCAATCTCGCGCCGGTTGCGCGTTACCGACACGATAACGCGCCGCTATGTCAACTGCACCAACCTTCCAGGGACCGGGCGGCGCTTTGACGGTCACAGATGAATGCGAAGCGCTGGGGATAGCGCCACGCGGTTGCTCAGGGAACATCGCGCGATGCGATGACGGATAGCGAAATCAGAGGCCTCATCGCAGAACTTGAGCGCGAGCAGGGCAAGCTTGCTCCTATCGTGGCAAAGCTCAAAGAGGGGATCGACGGCTTGAAGGCCCTGTTAAAACCATCTTCGAAAGGTGTTAAAACGCCCTTGAAAGCCCCTTCGCATGCCGCCCGCCACTTGCGCGAACACCGCCCCGGACGCCCCTCCAAGATCGACAGCGACCCGGAGCTGCATGCGTTCATCAACGCGCGTATCGACACAATGACTTTCCCGGCGCTGGAAAAAGCGGTTGCAAAGAAGTTCCCGCCCAACCGCCGCGTCGGCAAGAACGCCATTCACCAGTGATGGCAAAACCAATCCAGCCCCCCCCAAATCCCATCCTGAATAGCCCGTGGTCACCGAGGATCCTCCGGTATCAAAACCAAGTGATTACCCGTGTCAATAATAATTGTAACTATACAGTTACAATAGATCGGGGGGCGTTGCTTCGATTGCTAGGGCTTTTGAAACCTCATCCAGCGATTGGACGCGGGTTTGCTTTTCTCCCAAACGCCTCACGGTGACGCTGCGCTCCTCAACCTCTCGCGCGCCAACGGCAAGGATCACGGGGACCTTGCCAACCGAATGCTCGCGCACCTTATAGTTGATCTTTTCGTTGCGGATGTCGGCCTCCGCCCGTACGCCCGCCGCGCGCAACTCATCCACCACCTCCAGAACATAGTCATCCGCATCCGAAATAATCGAGGCGACAACCACCTGCCGCGGCGCCAGCCAGAACGGGAGTTTTCCGGCGGAGTTTTCGATCAAAATCCCGATGAACCGTTCAAACGATCCCAAACAGGCACGGTGCAACATATAGGGGCGGTGTTTGGCACCATCCTCCGCAATATAGGTCGCATCAAGGCGTTCGGGCAGGTTTGGATCCACCTGAAACGTGCCGCATTGCCATTCGCGGCCAATCGCATCCGTCAGCTTGAAATCCAGTTTCGGCCCGTAAAATGCGCCTTCGCCCGCATCCAGCGTATAGGGGTGTCCGGTCGCCTTGATTGCGTTTTCCAATGCGGCCTCGACATGGTCCCAGCTTTCCTCGGACCCGACACGTTTTTCGGGCCGTGTGGCAAACATGATCTCGAAACTTTCAAAACCAAGGTCCTGATAAACCGAGGACAGATACGTGATGAAGGCCGCACATTCCGCCTCAATCTGATCCTCGCGACAGAAGATATGCCCGTCATCCTGGGTAAAGCCGCGCACGCGCATAATGCCATGCAGAGCGCCCGAGGGTTCATACCTGTTACAGGAACCGAATTCGGCCATGCGCAGCGGCAGGTCGCGATAGGATTTCAGCCCCTGATTAAATATCTGCACGTGGCAGGGGCAATTCATCGGTTTCAGCGCATTGACCGCCTTTTCGCGGGCGTGTTCCTCGTCGACCTCAACGATGAACATATGTTCCTGATATTTATCCCAATGCCCGGAGGCTTCCCACAGCTTGCGGTCCACGACCTGCGGCGTGTTCACCTCGACATATCCGGCGGCACGTTGTTTGCGGCGCATGTAATCCTGCAAGGTGGTGTAAATCGACCAGCCGTTGGGGTGCCAGAACACCTGGCCTGGGGCCTCTTCCTGCATGTGGTAGAGGTCCATTTCGCGGCCCAGTTTGCGGTGATCGCGCTTGGCGGCCTCCTCCAGCATGTTGAGGTGCGCGCGCAGTTTTTCTTTGCCGGTAAAGGCGACCCCGTAAATCCGTTGCAACATCGCGCGATCACTGTCGCCACGCCAATAGGCCCCGGCGATAGACATCAGCTTAAAGGCATCCCCCGGCACTTGCCCGGTATGTTGCAAATGCGGCCCGCGGCACAGGTCCTGCCAATCGCCATGCCAATACATGCGTAGTGGCTCATCACCCGGAATCGAATCGATCAATTCGACTTTATAGGGCTCGCCTTTATCCTCGTAATGCTGGACCGCACGCGCGCGGTCCCAGACCTCGGTGCGCACGGGATCACGTTTGTTGATGATTTCTTTCATCTTTTTCTCAATGAGGCCAAGGTCCTCGGGCGTGAAAGGCTCCTTGCGGTCAAAATCATAATACCACCCGTCCTTGATCACGGGGCCAATGGTCACCTGCGTATCGGGCCAGATCTCCTGCACGGCGCGCGCCATGATATGCGCCAGATCATGGCGCACCAGCTCATTGGCCTGCGCCTCGTCCTGCAGCGTGTGGAGCGCGATGCTGGCATCGGCGTTGATCGGCCATGCCAGATCAAAATGCACGCCATTCACTGTTGCGCTGATCGCTTTCTTGCGCAGGGAGGTCGAGATGCTGGCAGCCACATCGCCCGCAGTCACACCCACAGGGTAGTCGCGGCTGTTACCGTCGGGAAAAGTCAGAGAGATTTGGGCCATCTTGGGCGCTCCTCGTCAGTTTGGCGCCTACGAGACGCCCGGTTGCGGGTTGGTTTTGGCTGGCACATGACGTTTGCGGGGCCGACTGTCAAGCGAGCGCTACATATGTATACCGAAGAATACGTTGACTGCGACACATCCTGTGTTAAATCCGACAAAGTAGCCACAATCTGAAGCCGAAGGATTTCCTGATGCCACGTTACAATCGTACCTTTGAGTTAAGCATACATGACGTTGACCTCATCGAAGAAGCGCTTCGTGCGCGCGGACGGGAATTGTGCAAATTGCGTCGGGCTTTGTCTGATCAGAACCCCGCAGACCTCCAGTCCATCAGTGTTATTGAAGAAGACCAGCGTGAAAACGCGGAACTGCTGGGCCGCCTGCATAATCAGAAGACTTTCTATCGCCCTGATACCGTGCCTTATGTAAGCGGCTGACGTCAGCGGGGCAGGTGAGCGGTCCGATATTCGGACTGCACCGATCCTGAAGCCGACGTAAGATATGACCTTGCAAGAAGAGGTTCGGGTCGCAAGGATATTGCCGCCTGTTTCGTATTGTTGCGAAATCCTGGACAGGCGTGTTGATTTGGGTTCGTCGCAACGTTGATAATTCGTCGATTGTGTATTTGATAAACCCCTTGGAAGTTCGATGACACGGGCGATTTATTTGCATTGAATAGCGAAGGCTTATAGTGGCAAAGATCAAAAATGCGGCGAAGGGCCTTGCTTCTAAGGCATCCAGACGTCTTAGAGCCTAAGGTTTTCGAGTGCCTTGGAAGGTTCGGTTGGTTCTTGAGTAGTGCGACCGACAGAGAGATATGAAGTAAATCCAAGCCCATCAGGAAGAAAATAGTACGTCCAACTCGACGAGCGCGCGCAAATCTTGGAACCTTGAGCGGATTTAACGTGGCATGATCTGAGGCGTTACCGTTTGACGTATTCGTTACTTTTTCAGCTCCACACCCTTGATAGTTTAAGTGGGAAATTGAAATACGAAGACTGCGTCTCGCTGAAAATTGCATGAAACGTAAAAGCCCATTGGTTCAGCGGTGCCAAAGCAATAAAGGTGACCCGTTCAGTCATCAAACCGGATACGATATGTTCAAAAATTGATCTGCAAGTGTAATTGATGTCGCTTAAGCGACGAGCACGGTTGCGTAAATCAGGTGGTATAGTCCGCTTGCCTCTCCAATACGGCGAGACAAACTCCATGCGGACAGGGGCCGCGAGACATCATTCGGACTCAAAATAGCGAAAACTGTTCACGCCATGTTCGCAAGCACGACATGATTCCGAAAGCCCAGAGCGCAAACCCTATGTAGGGAACGGGCGTGCGAGTGCGCGTCGTTGTGCAAAAGCAAACCGCATGCCCCTGATGTTGTCGCGATTTCAAAGGCACGCGCGTGGGGTGCTCATCTGGGTTTTCCAGATTTGTTCCAGCACATGGAACGACGTGGCAATCGCTCAGGCCTCTTCCGTTTGATATGAAAATTTGATGGCATTCCCGGTTTCCAGCCACGTTTTCAGGCCCGCCAGCGTCCGGGTCCAACCGTCCGCGACGCCTTCCTGTCCGATCGGGATGTCGTAGTGTTCCAAGGTCAGAAGGCAGTTTTCACCCTGCGGTTCAATCAGATAAACGAACCTGGATTTGCCCAACGCGACGTCCGGCCCGGCCCAATGGGGTTCAAAGGTGCTCTCGATACGGGTCTTAGGCGTCAGCTTGGTTTCGGTACAGATCAGCATCAGTGCATCATCGGGTGTGCGAAACACAAGCGCATCGCCGTCGCGCTCACAGCTGCCAGCGACGAAATTGAATTCGGCATTGGCCTCCGGGTCCGTCAAAGCATGCCACAAAGCGTCCTGAGTGCAATGAATGTAGGTCTGCATCATGAAATCTGGTTTGGTCATCTTGGGGGGTCCTTCCAGTTGTGATTTGAGACTTAACACCGCTCGGGCCGCGGGCTGTTCAAGCAGTGGTTCGATCCAGCGGTCTATCACTTCCCGGAGGGGAAGTGCGTTCAGGTAGTGATATTTGAACCTACCCTTTTTGTGGGTCACGATCAGCTTGGCCCCTTCAAGCACGCCTAGATGTTTCATCACGCCAAACCGTGTCATATCCAGCTGTCCCTGAAGATCATGCAGGCTTTGCCCTGGTCTATCACGTAGGCTGTCCAGGAGCTTGCGGCGCGCCGGATCGGCGAGGGCCTTGAAAATCGAATCCATGTATTCCTTATAAGTTACTTTTGTGTCACGTGACAATATGGTAACTTAAATATTTGCGGAAATGGGATTGCCCGGCTTATCCGGTGCGCGCATGATCAGATCAAAAGGATTTCGCATGACCGCGCCAGATTTTTTCAAGGGATCAGAGAACCGCCAGCTTGCCTATCATCGGACGCCGGGCAAAGGCCCCTGGATTGTTTTTCTGGGGGGATTGAAGTCGGATATGGAGGGGACAAAGGCGCTGCACCTGGAAGCCTGGGCGCGCGCGCAGGGGCGGGCGTTCCTGCGGTTTGACTATTCAGGTCATGGTCAATCAACCGGTACTTTTGAGGAAGGGTGTATCGGGGATTGGGCAGAGGATAGTTTCAATATTATTCAAGAGCTTACCGATGGTATGATTGTGCCTGTAGGGTCCTCCATGGGCGGTTGGCAGGCGCTGTTATTGGCCCGGCGCATACCGGAACGGATCAAGGGGGTCGTGACCATTGCGGCAGCTCCGGATTTTACCGAAGACGGGTATTGGGCCGGGTTCACGCAGGCGCAAAAAACGCAGCTGAAAACGGATGGGCGGATAGAAATCCCGTCCGATTACATGGAGCCTTACGTGATCACCTGGCGGATGATCAAAGATGGGCGCAAGCAACTGGTTTTGCGCAGCCCGCTTGCGTTACCTTTTCCCGTCAGGTGTTTGCAAGGCACTGCGGATACGGCGGTGAGTACCCAAACGGCGTTGCGCCTTCTGGAACATGCGGTTTGCCCGGACATGCGGCTGACTCTCGTCAAGGATGCCGATCACCGATTTTCAGATGCGCCCTGCCTTGATCTGATTGAGGCAGCGGTAACAGATATAGTGTCGATCACCACATAGGAGCACGTCATGGATCAAAGGATCAGCCTGATCACGCTGGGTACGCGCGATGTCGCACGGTTGGCGGAGTTTTACGACGCGCTCGGGTGGGAACGAACGGCCTCGCCGGATGGTGTCGTGGCCTATGATCTTATCGGGCAAACGCTTGGACTTTACCCGCTGGATAAACTTGCCGAGGATATTGGGGTTCCTGTGGATCAACTGGGTCACGGGGCCAGCACGTTTGGGCTTAATCTCTCCCAAAAAGAGGCCGTAGCCCCGCTTCTGGAACGCGCGAAGGCAGCGGGTGCAAAGATATTGAAACCTGCGCAAGACGTCTTTTGGGGCGGGCATCATGGCTATTTTTCAGACCCCGAGGGCCATATCTGGGAAATCGCGCATAACCCGTTTTCGCCCTTGCGTGAGGATGGTGCGTTTCGGTGGCTGGGCTATGGGGAGGGCTGATGCGCAGCCCAAAAACCATGTGGAGTCTGGAAACACTCGGGCGCGTGCGCCTGTCAAAGCACTTCTACATGCGCGATTTTCTCTACTCGGAAATTGGCAATATACATGCGGTTCCAAATTTGCCGCCAAACCCGGATTTGGCGATTGCGAATGGGCGAAAACTCTGCACCGAATTGCTCGATCCTTTGGAAGAAACATTCGGTCGCACCGCGATCCGGTCGGGGTACAGATCCCCCAGCCTCAACCGCTATGGCAATGCCCATAAGTTAAATTGCGCCGCTAACGAAAACCCGGTCGAATGCCACATATGGGATCGCGGGGAGGGCGCGCAGGCGATTGCAGGGACATCGCTGGTGATCCCCTGGTTTGCGGATCAATACGCAGCGGGGCGGGATTGGCGCGATCTGGCCTGGTGGATCCATGATCATCTCCCCTATTCCGAAGCGTGGTTTTTTCCCAAACTGGCGGCTTTCAACCTGGTCTGGCGGCCCGCGTCACTGCGCACAATTTCAAGTTACATCGCACCAAGGGGGATGTTGTTGCGTGCGGGCGAGGCGCCGGGTGAAAGCCTGGCGCTGCGCCGTAAACGCTATGAGGATTTTCCGGCCTTTCGCGGGATCAACATGCCTGGCGCGTCATCATGAAGGGAATGACGCCCGCGACCCCGAGGCGCAATGAGGGCCGATGATGACCTGCGCCAAATCTGCCGTTGTCCGGGTGGCGGTGGTTTGGGGGCAGGAAATCGCGCCGCGTTCCAGTACGATAGACAAAAACGGGGGCTGTCAGGACTTGTGCATGAGGAGATTGCACGCGACACTCGCGCCTGAAACTTCAGCCAAAGGCGCGGGTATGGACAACAGATTTTCCGGGTTTTGCGATGGGTTCCGACATGGCTGACGCCCTGGTATTGTTGCCTGGGATGATGTGTGACGCGCGTCTGTTCGGTCCACAGATTGCGGAACTCTCTGCGGATACAACCGTGACCGTCGCCCCGATCACCCAAGGCGAAAGGGTCGAGGAGATCGCCTCCGCCCTGCTTGATCAACTCCCCAAACGCTTTGCGCTGGCGGGGCTGAGCATGGGCGGCATTGTCGCGATGGAAATCCTGCGCCGCGCCCCGGAGCGTGTTTCGCGGGTCGCCTTTCTTGACACGAACCCCCTGGCCGAAACACCGCAGGTTGCCGCCGCGCGCGAGCCCCAGATCGTCGCGGCCCGCACGGGCCGGATGCTCGATGTGATGCGCGATGAGATGAAGCCCAATTATCTGGCACCGGGCCCGGACCGGCAGGCGATACTCGAATTGGTCATGGATATGGCTGACACGCTGGGGCCTGAGGTGTTTATCCGCCAATCGCGTGCTTTGCAGCGTCGGCGCGATCAGCAGAGCACCCTGCGCAAATGTAAGGTCCCTGCTTTGGTGTTATGTGGTCGCCATGATGCGCTCTGCCCGGTCAAACGGCATGAATTCATGTCCGAACTCATTCCCTATGCGACATTGCGCGTGATGGAAAATTCCGGGCACCTTCCGACACTGGAACAACCGGGCGAAACGACCCAAGCCTTGCGGGATTGGATGGGCCTGCCGTTGGTCTTGCGATGAAACCCGGATCAGGCTGCGTTTTTATTCGCAGCCTTGCGTGGTTTTCCCGGTTTTTTGCCACTATTGGCGTCGATGAAATCCAAAACCAGCGGCCGGATATTGCGCCGCCAGCTTTTGCCCGCAAAGATCCCGTAATGACCCGCACCCTCTTCCACGTGGCTGGCTTTTTTGCTGTCAGGCAACCCCGTGCATAGATCAAGCGCCGCGATACATTGTCCGGGCGCAGAAATATCATCCTTCGTCCCTTCAACTGTTTTGACAGCCACGGTCGTGATTTTGCCGATATCGACTTTTTTACCCGCGACCGTGAATTCATTGCGCGCGATTTCACCGTCTTTGAAAATACGCTCCACCGTGCTCAGATAGAATTCGGCCGGCATATCCATGACCGCAAGATATTCATCATAGAACTTGTTGTGTTTGTCGTGATCTGCCGCCTCGCCACGGGCGACGCGCCCGATCTGATCGGTAAAAGCCTTGGTATGGGTTTCGGCATTCATTGAGATGAAGGAACTCAATTGCAACAACCCCGGGTACACAAGCCGCCCGACGCCGGGATACTTGAACCCGACCCGTTGGATCATTATTTCTTCAAGCTGGCCCATCGTCATGCGGTGGCCAAAATCCGTGACATCGGTTGGCGCGGCATTGGGATCGATCGGCCCGCCAATGAGCGTCAGGCTGCGCGGTTGGGCCTCGGGGTCTTCTTCGGCCAGATAGGCCGTCGCGGCGAGCGTCAGTGGTGCCGGTTGGCACACGGCGATCACATGCGTATCCGGACCCAGTTCGCGCAAGAAATCCACAAGATAGAGCGTATAGTCCTCAATATCGAACTTGCCTGCGCTGACGGGAATGTCACGCGCGTTATGCCAATCCGTGATATAGAGATCCGCATCCGGTAATAGGCTGATCACCGTGGAGCGCAGCAGCGTGGCGTAATGGCCCGACATCGGTGCCACGAGCAGCACCTTGCGTTCAGGCACATCGCGTCCGGGGACAACAAAATGCAACAAATCGCCAAAATTGCGTTCAACCACGACCTCTGTCGCGACGACATGATCCTGCCCATCGCTTGAGGTTACGGGCGGGATGTTCCAGTCAGGCTTGACCACCATGCGCTGGAACGTGCGTTCCGTGACCTCGCCCCAGGCCTGCATCCAGGCAAACGCGGGGTTTGGCACCAGAGAAAAAGCGGGGTATGCTCCCATGGCGAGCGCCGTCGCTCCGAGCCATTGGTTCGTGTTGCGGATGGTCTCCATAAGGTCGTAAGTGGCCATGTATCGCATAGGGGTCTCCTTAATGTTATACGTTCTGCTCAGAACATACCGCCGGTGAGCCCCCTGAAAGCCATCGACATTATGCTGCACCTGCAAACATACGAGGGAAAGATTAATATGACAACAGGAACTGACAGTGACCTTATCCCTTCGCAGGAAGTGGTCGAGAAAATGACCGAAAACCTTAAGAAAGTGGAGGAGCTGTCAGAAAGGCTGCACCGCGTATTGACCAATAGGCAAACGCATCACAAGGCGCTGGATGGGCCGAATCAAGAATTATTTGGCAAAGCAGCGCAGGCCTATTTGAGCGAAGCGGTCCATAATCCGGCAAAAATATTCGAACATCAGATGATGTTCTGGTCCGACACCATGAAGCAATTTGTGTCCGCCCAGCAGGAACTGGCAAAGGGCAAGCTCACAGCCCCCGCGGATCCCGGCCCCAAGGATCGCCGTTTCGCCAACCCGCTTTGGGACACGCACCCTTATTTTAATTACATCAAGAAACAATATCTGATCAACGCCGAGACGCTGAGCAAAGCGGTGGAGGACGTCAGCGAGCTGGATCCGGGCGAAAAGAACCGGCTGACCTATTTTGCGCGCCAGATCGTGGATATGATGTCGCCGACGAATTTCCTGGCGACAAACCCGGATGCTTTGGAAAAGGCGATCGAGACCGAAGGGCAGAGCCTGGTGCATGGGCTGGAAAACCTGATCCGCGACCTTGAAGCCAACAAGGGCGAGATGGTGGTGAAACTGGCGGATGAGACCGCCTTTGAACTGGGCCGCAACATCGCCACGACACCGGGCAAGGTGGTGTTTCGCAATCGCATGATGGAGTTGATCCAATATACCGCGACCACGGAGCAGGTGCATAAAACGCCCTTGGTGATCTTTCCGCCCTGGATCAACAAATTTTATATTCTTGACCTGAAAGCGCAAAACTCACTTGTGAAATGGTTGGCGGATCAGGGCTACACGGTCTTTATGGTGTCCTGGATCAACCCCGACCCAACTTATCGCGATATCGGGATGGAGGAATACATTGAGGAGGGGTATCTGACCGCGATCTCGCAGATCAAAGAGATCACCGGTGAAAAGCAGGTGAACGCTGTGGGGTATTGTATCGCCGGGACGACGCTGTCCCTGACCCTATCGCTGATGAAACAGCGCGGCGATAAGTCGGTCAAATCCGCCACGCTCTTTACCGCGCTGACCGATTTTTCTGATCAGGGTGAATTCGCGCCTTTCCTGACAAATGACTTCATTGATGGCATCGAGCAGGAAATCGAGGACAAGGGCGTTTTGCCCTCCGTCATCATGGCGCGCACATTTTCGTTTCTGCGCTCGAATGATTTGATTTATGGCCCCGCGATCAAAAGCTACATGATGGGCGAAACGCCCCCGGCGTTCGATCTTTTGTACTGGAACGGGGATGGTGCCAATCTGCCTGGTAAAATGGCGATGCAATATCTGCGGGGGTTGTGCCAGCGCAATGAGCTCGCGGAGGGTAGTTATGATCTGATGGGTCACAAATTGCGACTTGACGATGTGGATATTCCGCTCTGCGCCATCGCCTGTGAAACCGATCACATCGCCGCGTGGAAGGACAGCTACCGCGGTGTTCAGAAGATGGGATCCAGGAACAAGACCTTTATCGTCACGCAATCCGGTCATATCGCCGGGATTGTAAATCCGCCGACACGTAACAAATACGGGCATTATACAAACCCGGACCTGTCGCTTGCGCATGCCGATTGGCTGGAGGGTGCCGATTTCACCGAAGGCTCCTGGTGGCCGCGATGGGAAACCTGGTTGAAAAAGCAGTCCGGCAAGGTGATTCCTGCCCGTATTCCGGGAACTAAAAGCCATCCCGTTCTCTGTGATGCGCCGGGTACCTACGTTGAAAAGAAGGCAACCCTTTGATTTAATTTCTTTTCTGTATCGGAAAAATAAAATGCTGCAGTGCAGAAAAAGACTTGAAATGCTGCGGTGCAGCATGTATATCCTGTTGCAGACGCGACAAACCCGGGATCATCCGGAAAGCGACGAAAGGACTTCGAAATGACAAAGACACCTGACATGACCGCCGTATTCAAAGACGTTCTGGGCGCATTCCCAGTGGACACCGCTTCAATGGAAGACGCGTTCAAAACAACCGCTTCTTTGAACGAAAAACTCTCCGGCGTTGCTTTGACAGCCGCTGAGAAATCCACCGAGATTTCCAGCAAATGGACACAGGACACATTGGCCAAAATGGCCGCGATGTCCAAAGCAAAAGCCGATCCAGCCGATTACGCCAAAGCGATGACAGATTTCGCTTCTGCTTATTCCGAAACAGCCGCTGAGCACATGGCCGCTTTCGCAGAAGTTGCGAAAAAAGCGCAAATGGAAACAGTTGAGCTGATGATGGCTGCTGGCAAAGACATGGGCGAAGATGCATCCGCCGCCGTCAACAAGGCGACCAAAGACGCAACAGCCGCCGTCAAGAAAGCGACAGCTGCTAAGTAAACGAACTCCCAGTTAGCGCCGACTTCCTCCCTGAATGGCGCCAACGAGAAGGGCGGGCTGATAACAGCCCGCCCTTTCTTTTTGTAAAACCCTGTCTTAAGCTGCAGTGCAGCGTTGGATCAGGGAGAAATCGCGTGGCCAAAACAGACAATCAATTGCTTATCAAGCGATATGCGAGCCGGCGTCTCTACAATACCGAAACCAGCGATTACGTCACATTAGAGGACATCGCCAGCCTGATCCGGGCGGGCCGCGAGGTGCAGATTGTCGACCTGAAGTCGGGCGACGATCTGACGCGGCAGTATCTGCTGCAAATCATCGCAGAACACGAAAGCCGTGGCGAAAGTGTGCTGCCCGTGGATGTGCTCAACGATCTGGTGCGCAGCTATATGACACCGGGCGCAAGCGTGGTGCCGCAATTTCTGCAAGCCTCGTTTGAAATGCTGCGCGATGGGCAATCCCAGGTGATGGACAAAATGACAACCATGAACCCCATGGCCAAGATGCCGGGTTTCGAGTTGATGCAGGCGCAGCAAAAGGCATTTTTGAGTGCGATGACCGGGAGCACGACCGGGTGGAGCGCGCCGGGCCTGGACGATCAACCTGAAAAGGCAAGCGAAACCGGCGAAGACCTTGATGAGATCAAGCAACAACTTGCGGAGTTGCAACACAAGCTTTCCAAGTTGAAGTAAGGGTTTGGGGAGTGACAAGGATGCCAAAGGTGCCACCCACACCGCTATCTCCGGTGAAATCTGAGCTATGACATCCAGTTGCCGGCGTGACGGGCGTACCAGCGGCGTTCATCAAAGGTGTTACGCCCGTCACGCCGGCACTTTGGGCGCTTCCATAATGAATTGCCGCGCCAGGAAAAGACGCGCGGTACCGGGGCGGTGATTAAAAACCTGGAACTGCCCCTCCTGGCCGCTTTAGCGATTTCAACGCTCATGGGGTTCACTTGCAGATTTGCATGCTTAATGGTGCTATTTGAATAGATAAATTCATGTCAAACGGAGCAGGTTATGCAAACGATATGGGCAAAATCTGCGCTGCTGCCGTCGGGCTGGGCAACAGACGTGCGTATCGACGTTGATGCAAACGGGCGGATCAGCGCGGTGCAGGCTGATGCACCCGAACACGGAACGCAGGTTGCGATGCTGTTACCAGCCCCCGTGAACGTGCACAGCCACGCGTTTCAACGCGCAATGGCGGGCTTGACCGAACGACGCGGCCCTGATCCGAGCGACAGCTTCTGGTCGTGGCGCCAGTTGATGTTCCGCTTTCTGGATCGTCTGACGCCCGAGCATATCGAGGCCATCACTACCTTTGTGCAGATGGAAATGCTTGAGGCAGGCTATGGTGCTTCGGTTGAATTTCACTACCTGCATCATCAGCCCGGTGGCGCGCGTTATGACAACATCGCCGAGACATCACAGCGCATCTGTGCAGCTGCGGATCAATCCGGTATGGGGCTGTGTCTCTTGCCCGTCCACTATCAATTCGGTGGCTGTGACGGGCGCGGGTTGGCCGCTGGACAAATCCGGTTCGGCAATGGAATGGAAGAATTCCTAACACTCCACAGCAACGCAGCCGACACAATCAAGGGTATGCGCGCAGATACAATGATCGGCGTGGCCCCGCATTCCCTGCGCGCCGTGGGTCCGGACGATTTGAAAGCCTATGGCGCTGCGTTCCCGACCGGTCCGATCCATATGCATCTGGCCGAACAAAAGGCGGAAGTGGCGGAGGTGGAACAGCTTTGGGGCGCGCGTCCCGTGACATGGGCGCTGGATCATATGGGTCTGGATGAGCGTTGGTGTTTGATCCATTGCACCCAAATGACGTCACAGGAGACAATTGCACTGGCGCGCAGCGGTGCTGTTGCGGGGCTTTGCCCGATCACCGAAAGCAGCCTGGGTGACGGTATTTTTGATGCCCTGCGCTGGCTTGATCACGCAGGTGCCATTGCCATCGGGTCCGACAGCAATATCCGTATTTCGCTCAGCGAGGAATTGCGCAGTTTGGAGTATTCACAGCGCTTGCGCGATGGAACGCGGGCGGCCCTTGCCAGTGTCGAAAAATCGACAGGACGGTGCATGTATGACGCTATCTTGCAGGGCGGGGCCCAGGCGTCAAAACGTGATACTGGCCGTATTGAAACCGGCGCTTGGGCTGACATGCTGGCGCTTGATACGGCTTCGCAACATATGTGGGGCAGGGCGGGTGACACCGCCCTGGATACATGGATTTTTGCCGGTGATGACAGGCTGGTGCGCGATGTTTGGTCGGGCGGACGCCATCTGGTAAAGGACGGGCAACATGTGGCGCGTGACCGGATCGTTGCCGCTTACAAGCGTACCATTGACGCGCTGAAAGACGCGCTCTGAGCGCAGAGATATTTCGTAACTGCAAAGGGTGGCGAAGTGCTGCGCCGCATCCATGCCCGTGAATGGAAACCGGGCGATCTGATCCCGAATGAGGCCGATTTGGCGATTGAGTTTGGCTGCGCAAGATCAACGCTAAATCGCGCCTTTCGGTCTTTGGCACAGCGCAGTTTCCCGGACCGCAAGCGTAAGGCCGTGGCACGCCTCGCTTAACCAACGCATGGGATCACGGGTTAAGTCGAGTGCATGATTTTGCGCGCGTGATGCGGCGCATCCCGCTATGACAGATTTCCGAAGTGTTGTGGTCAGCCTGCGTAAGCGCAGCAGCAGCCCCGGCCCAAAATCGGGCCAGGAGCGTTAGTCGATCCGATCAACCGCCGTTCTTGACGATCAGATGGTCCGGCCCGTAGGCGAAACCAGTGATGTTGCGATTGCCCTGGTTATTTTCATCCGTGATCACCAGAATATCATGTTCGCGGTATCCCCCCGCACCTGGGAGGTGATCGGGGATGGTGATCATCGGTTCCATCGAGATGACCATCCCCGGCTCCAGCACAGTGTCGCAATCTTCGCGCAATTCCAGCCCCGCTTCGCGACCGTAATAATGGCATAGAACACCGAAAGAATGACCGTACCCGAAGCTGCGATATTGCAGCAGGTTTTCGGCTTCATACATTTCGTTCAGCTCTTTAGCGATGTCCGAACATTTTGCACCGGGAACCAGCAGTTCTTTGCCGCGATCATGAACGGCGCAATTCACATTCCACATGCGAATATGCGCCTCGCTTGCTTCTTCGGCGAACAATGTGCGTTCCAATGCAACATAATAGCCTGCAACCATCGGAAAGCAGTTCAGAGACAGTATATCGCCCCGCTCGATTTTGCGGCTTGTGACCGGATTATGCGCACCATCGGTATTCAGGCCCGACTGGAACCAGGTCCATGTGTCCAGCAGTTCGCCATCCGGCCAGACATTTGCAATCTCGCGCACCATCGTGGCGGTGGCGTGCAGCGCAACCTCATGCTCGGGCACCCCGACGCCGATCGCGTCAACGCATGCCGCACCGCCAATGTCTGCAATGCGGGTCATCTTTTCGATATGGGCGATTTCTTCGGCTGATTTGATCATCCGTAACCGCATGGAGGCGGCGGCGATGTCAACGAATTCCATGTTCGGGAATTCAGCTTTGAGCAGGTTCAGCGTGTCGATATTGATATGATCAAACTCGATCCCCAGACGCTTTACGCCACCGGTCAGTTTGCGGATCGCCTGGAAATAATTGTCTTTTTGCCAATCCGTATAGGTGATGTTCTTGCCACCAAACGTCCGCCGCCAGGGCTGGCCACCATCAATGCCGGCGCTGATAGATGTGGAGATATTGTGATCTACAAGCAGACCATAGCGACGGCCAAAATAACAAAACAGGAAATCAGAATAGTAGTTGATGCAGTGGTAGGAAGAGAACAATGCGGCATCAATGCTCTCGCTCGCCATATAGCCGCGGATCGCATCCAGGCGTCGTTGCATCTCGGGTGCTGAGAATGTCTGTGGTGCTGCTTCGCCATTGCTGGTGTAATCTTGAAATCTCTCACGCTCCATCGTGACCTCCTGTCTGGGAAACAGGCCAAAACGGCCCATAATTTGGGGGGTTTCTGCGAAGTGGCGCTTCTTGTCAAACTATGATTTCTCGCTTATAGCATTAGCAAAATTCATGCTTGGTGCTCAAATGTCTTCCCCTCCTCTCAAGGCTCTGCGCGTGTTTGAAACGGTTGCCAGAACAGGCTCCTTTCGCGCGGCGGCCGAAGTTTTATGCGTCACTCAATCGGCGGTCAGCCATCAAATCAGACATCTGGAAGATTGGTTGGGGGCGCCTCTGTTTGAGCGGGAAGGAAACCGCACAAGGTTACTGCCACACGCCTCGGAGCTGTCGCGCAGCTTGTCTTTGTCCCTGGCCGAGATCGACACCGCCTGTCAGCGCGCGCGCGTCAATGAACATAACGAATCCCTGGTGATTGCCGCAATTCCATCTGTCGCCATGTGTTGGCTCATCCCCCGCTTGACCGGTTTCCGCCAAGCACATCCCGACATTGAGACACAGATGCTCTATGCGATGCATGGGCGCGATATCAACTTTCGCAAAGCCCATATCGCTTTTGTTTTTGCACCAAAACCGCCCGATCTGCCGGGTATTGAAACACATTACTTTCTGCCCGGCACCAGTGTCCCTGTTTGCAGCCCGTCCTTGATCGGACAGTCTTCTAAAACGACCCTCTCCCCGGCAAAAATAGTGGAACTGGGTTTGCTGCATGATATCGGTACGACCGGTTGGCAAACGTGGATTGATCAGGTCGGATTGCAAATCTCTACCCCGCTCACGGGAGCCTTGTTCGAGGATTTTAACCTGCTGCGCGCTGCTGCATTGTCGGGGCAGGGTGTCGCGCTGTGCGCCAGTTCAATGATCCAGCCGGATCTGGAGGCCGAGCGGTTTGTGCAGCTTTCGGATGTTTCGGTCTTGAAGGAGCACGCCTATTATATGCTGATCAGACCACATGCGCAGGCAAAAATGATGCAGAAAGTGCAGTCGTTCAGGGATTGGGCGATGGATGCTCGTGGCACCTAACGCCGCTTTGACCGGTAAAGTAATACCGCAACAAAGCTGTTTCAGCGCATTGACCGGCGCAGCGCTAATGTGGCCTCCATCATGGCCAATATTGCGATGACAATCAGAAGGGGCCGCGTGCCGACCTCGACGATCATCCAGCCTGCGATCAAAGGGAAGCCGAATATCCCGACAAAATATGTGAGGGCGAAGAGCTGAAGGGTTTGTGCACCCAGATCTTCGCGCGCGTCGTTTGCAGCCATTGCCACAAGGATCGGGTAAGAGATGCCGTAGCCAATCCCAAAAAGAAACGCTACCATCAGGTACAATGGAAAAATGGCCCCGCTGAAGATGAAAACAACAATGCTCAGCCCCATGACATATTGCAGCAACGCAATCGTGCGATAGGGGTTCTGTCCGCCTTTGAAACGCGCCAACACCAGCCGGAATATCACCACCGTGATTGTGTAGGTCAAAAAGAAGTTGGCGTAATCAAGGCCTCTTGCATCTGCAAAAACGGTTTGAAAGTTGATCATGCCCGCAAAGACGCTGGCACCTATGCAGATCATCACGATCGGCAAAAGAGAGCGCGACGCCACAACACCGGATAAGGCGTTGAGCGTGATCCTTGATGGTGCCTCCGGACGCGGATTGATGGCATGTGTTTTGATAGGATCGTCAAGGAAGAAAAACAGGGTGGCGCTGATGATGCATAAGGTTGCAGTTACATAAAAGGCATCGCGAACAGAGTATCCGGCGCCCTCAAGTACCGATGCGAGGACAGGCGAAAGCCCGAAACCCATCATCACAAAAACCGAGATCAGGGTGAAAAAACGGACACGTTCATCCGCTCTGACCAGCCGTGTCAGAACAATTGGACCCAGCGAATAGGTCAGCCCCCATCCAAACCCGAGCAAAAGACTGGCCGTGACCAGCCAAATCCCGACGACTTCAAGCGAACCATAGAGGTACAGCGACACAGAGATCGCAATGCAGGCCCCGGCCAATGTGCGCAGTCGTCCAAAAAGATCAGAGAGGTGGCCCGAAAAATAGACTGTGACAATCGTTGCGACGGTGGTCACCAAGAGCATCCATCCGACGATCTTCTCGTTGGCCCCAAAACTGTCAAACAAGCGCGGTAGCATGAAAGTCAGTCCATAGGCACCCGCTTGCAGAAAGATCGCCAGGAAATACAAGAAGAACAGTAAGAACCGCGATATGCGCGGATGGGTGGTGCTTTCAACGCCCATTTTATTGCGTATCATTTGTATTATGCAGCAATTTCACGCGGTGCCCGGTTTTTCTTTTAACGCCCAAAAAGCAAGCAGGGGGCGTGCCTGTGTGCGCATGGAGTGAATTATATTATAGGGATTAAAGAAGGTTTCGCCGGTTGTTACATGGACCCAGTCGTTATGACCCTGACAAAATCCTCCCTCTCCCAGAACAAGGTAAGTTTCTTCGGGCGTGTGCCTGTGGTCGGGGTACTGAACATTTGGTCCAAGCAGAGAGACGCCGAGCCAGACATCTTCTCTTTGCTCGAGCCCCTTCGGACCAACCAAAACCGCATTTGCATGGGTGTCTGCAAAATTCTCACTTGCACCGTCCCAATTGCCTTCGCGTTGGTGCCAGACAAGTTGCGGTTCCAGTTCAAAGAAGCATGCTATCAGTTTTCGCAGTACCGGTTCGTCAAATTTTGCTGGATTTGAAAAATCCTCGAGATAGCGGCAAATTGGCAGTTGTGTTCCATTTGGCGTGGATTGAGGCGCCACCAGTGTCAGCTTGGCAAATATGTGGTTGATAGATTGTATCGCGCGCGGGTCTTTCGCCTGCGCAGAAAACGCATTTTTTGCAGCGTCTAAGAAGATTTGCAGTGCATGGTTACGCATGGCCATATCTGAACTCCATCAGGCACGCTTCGTTGTCGATATTTCGCATGCAGCAGCATGTGTCGCTTAGCTCAAATTTGCAAACCAACTCTGCGGCTTAGAAGCGTTTTAGGTGTTGCGTGCAAGAACAGAAAGTTGCGCCAAAACCGGGTGGCAAGTCGCCGATATTCTTGTTGCTGTGTTTGTTTTGTTACGAAAAGGGCGCTCAGGTCTTTCTTCTGCGCACAATCGCAGATGCGTTGCTTGTCGCCCAAACGCGCAGCCCCGTGAGACCTGCGAAAGCGTCAGAAATTCCCCGCGCCGCTTTTGAGGCTCTGGCGGATGCGTTTTATGCGCAGCCCGATGTGTCGGTGCAGGGCTGGAACATCCCGACATCCCGCTGATTTTTACCGGGCACGGGGGCGTTGGCACGCTGCTTTATTGTCATCTGGCGGGGCATCCGATTTCGCGACGTTGGGACCAGACCGGCGGCGGGCATTGGTTCCGGTTTGCGGCGGATATGTCCTCGGTTGAGCAAGGCTGGGCTGCGATGGAAACCTTGAGCCGATAGGGGTCGGCAAACTGCGTGGTTGCCGTTAAGATCATGTCATGAAGTGTTTTTGCCTGATCCTTGCGACTTTTATGGTCTGCGCACGTGCGGCAGCGGCCTGCCAGCTTGCACTGGTGCTGGCGGTGGATGTATCGGGATCGGTGGATGCGCGTGAATATGATATCCAGATGCAAGGGCTGGCGGCGGCACTGCGCGACGGAGTCGTGGTGGATGCTTTGATTGAGCAGGAGGCACAGGTAACGCTCATCCAATGGACAGGGTCCTCGCGCCAGCGCCAGACGATCCCCTGGCGCGGGATGTCATCGGCGGCGGATGTCTATGCGCTGGCCAATGAAATCGGTACGAACAGCCGGGTTTGGCGCAATTATTCCACAGCTATTGGCGAGGCGCTCATCGCCGCCGAAGACGCTTTAGCGGGGCTTGGCCATTGTAAACGCAAGGTTATTGACCTGTCGGGTGATGGGGTTTCAAATGAAGGGATCATGCCCTTTGAGCGTCATGCAGCCCTTGGTGCGATGGGGGTTACAATCAATGCGCTGGCGATTGAGACCGATGAGGATGATCTGACGGCGTGGTTTTACGAGAACCTGATCCTGGGTGAGGGGGCTTTTGTCATGACGGCGCGGGGTTTTGAGGATTACCCGGCCCAGATCCGGCGCAAATTGCAGCGCGAGACCACAAGGCAATTAAGTGATTTGCATCAACGTGATCACACGTTGGATTAGTGTGATCACAATTGCGGTAAATGCGGAAATTATGTAGCCTCCGCGCCAATTAACCGCGCCTCAACCCGGTTGGGGTAGGTGACAAGAGCGCAATAAAGTATAAAAGACACAACAGGGAACAAAAGGAATCTACCATGGCTGATGTCAATCGGGGCAACCGCCCCTTGTCGCCGCATATTTCGATTTATCGCCCACAACTGACCTCAATGACCTCCATCCTGACGCGGATCACGGGCAATGCCTTGCTGGTTTCCTCGCTGCTGGTTGTCTGGTGGTTTCTGGCGGCGGCAAGTTCGCCGGAATATTTCGCGCTTGCCGATGCGGTTCTGACCAGTTGGTTTGGTGATTTGGTCATGACCCTGTCGCTTTGGGGTTTGTGGTATCATACGCTTGCGGGTGTGCGCCATCTGATCTGGGATCAGGGCGTCGGCCTTGATCTGGAAACAGCCTATAAACTTGGCTACGCGGTGATCGGCGGCTCGGTGCTGCTGACCCTGCTCACCATTGTGATCATCTGAAGGGGGCGACATGAGCTATCTGACCGACCGCAAACGCGCCATGGGCATGGGATCCGCGAAAACCGGAACCGAACATCACTGGTCAATGACCGTAAGTTCGGGCGCGCTGCTGATCCTGATTCCGCTGTTTGTCTTTACTTTCGGGCCTATGCTGGGCGCATCCTATGAAGAGGTCACCGTCACCTTCAATCGCCCGTTCCCGGCGGTGGTTGCAGGATTGACCATCATCGTGACGTTCAAACATTTCGCCAGCGGTGTGCAGGCGCTGATCGAGGACTATGTGCATGGTTTGGCCCAGAAGATCGCAATGGTCGCCATGACCTGTGTGTCCTATGCGGCGATGGCGGTGGGCCTTTATGCAGTCGTGCGCCTCGCCCTTTGAAGAATGCTGCGCAGGTTCGGCCTGCGCCGCTTAATTGAGACCAGGAGAGAATTCCATGGCAGCTTATGAATACGAAACACATGAATATGACGTGGTGGTTGTCGGGGCTGGCGGTGCAGGCTTGCGCGCAACGCTGGGCATGGCGGAGCAGGGGTTGCGCACGGCCTGCGTGACCAAGGTGTTCCCGACGCGCTCCCACACGGTCGCCGCGCAGGGCGGGATCGCGGCCTCGCTCTCCAACATGGGCCCGGATAATTGGCAGTGGCATATGTATGACACCGTCAAGGGGTCGGACTGGCTTGGCGATACAGACGCGATGGAATACCTCGCGCGCGAAGCCCCCAAGGCGGTCTATGAGCTGGAGCACTACGGCGTGCCGTTTTCGCGCACGGAAGAGGGCAAGATTTACCAGCGCCCCTTTGGCGGGCACACCACCGAATTTGGCGAAGGCCCTGCGGTGCAGCGTACCTGTGCGGCCGCCGACCGGACGGGCCACGCGATCCTGCACACGCTTTATGGGCAGTCGCTGAAGAATAATGCGGAATTCTATATCGAGTATTTCGCCATCGACCTGATCATGTCCGAGGATGGCGTTTGCCAGGGTGTGATGTGCTGGAAATTGGATGATGGCACGCTGCATTTATTCTCGGCGAAAATGGTCGTGCTGGCCACCGGCGGTTATGGTCGTGCGTATTTCTCTGCGACCTCTGCGCATACCTGTACTGGCGATGGCGGTGGGATGACGGCGCGGGCCGGCTTGCCATTGCAGGACATGGAGTTTGTCCAATTCCACCCGACCGGTATTTATGGCGCGGGGTGTCTGATTACTGAGGGCGCGCGCGGCGAAGGCGGGTATCTGACCAACTCGGAAGGCGAGCGCTTCATGGAACGCTATGCGCCCCAATATAAGGACCTCGCGCCGCGCGATTATGTGTCACGCTGCATGACCATGGAAATCCGCGAGGGGCGCGGCGTTGGCAAAAACGGCGACCATATTCATTTGAACCTCAACCACCTGCCGCCGGAGACGTTGAAACTGCGCCTGCCGGGTATCTCGGAGAGCGCGCGTATCTTTGCCGGGGTGAACCTCAACAAGGAACCGATCCCGGTCCTGCCGACCGTGCATTATAATATGGGGGGTATCCCGACGAATTATTGGGGTGAGGTTTTGGCCCCGACAACGGATGCGCCTGACCGCGTGTCCCCGGGCCTGATGGCCGTGGGCGAGGCGGGATGTGCCTCGGTGCATGGGGCGAACCGTCTGGGGTCCAATTCGCTGATTGATCTGGTGGTTTTTGGCCGCGCTGCCGCCATCCGCGCGGGCAAGATTGTGGACCCTGACAGTGCTGTGCCGAAACCGAACATGGCTTCCGTTGAGGCGGCCCTTGATCGCTTTGACAACACGCGCCACGCCAAGGGGCACATGCCGACGGCTGAGTTGCGCCTTGAAATGCAACAGACCATGCAGAAGGACGCCGCCGTTTTCCGCGCCAATGAGACACTGGCCGAGGGCAAGACCGCGATGGAAGACGTTGCGGGCAAATGGGCGGATGTCGGCGTGACCGATCGCAGCCTTGTGTGGAATTCCGACCTGATGGAGACGCTGGAACTGGCAAACCTCATTCCCAATGCGGTGGCAACGATCACCGGGGCAGAGGCGCGCAAGGAAAGCCGAGGGGCGCACGCCCATGAGGATCATCCGACACGGGACGATGAAAACTGGCGCAAACACTCGCTGATCTGGTTCAAAGGCAGCAAAGCGATGCTGGGGTATCGCGGCGTGCACGAGCAACCGTTGACCAGCCACAATGACGGCGGGATCGACCCCAAGAAGATCGCCCCAAAGCAGCGGACGTTCTGATCCAGATGCAGAGTGATGTATTTCTTGTGTCGCTTGCAGCAATGGCTTCTGCAACAGTCAGATCCGCGATGGGGTCGATCCATTTCCAATTGATAAAGAGGGCATCATGATCCGTTTTTCCTTGCCGCTGATTTTGACTATTTCGGGCTGCGCCGCGATCCAGCAAACCACGGATCAGGTTGGTCGCGATGCGGCCAAAACCGTGATGCCCGAAGCCCTCGCGATTTACTTTCCGCAAGTGCCAAAGCAGTTGTTTCAACCCTTTACCAATTGCGTCATCGACAACGCCGATGCGAGCGAGGTGCAATCCCTGGCCGCCGATGCGGTCACGGGGGCGGATGAGAACACTGCTGCAACGATTAAATCGGTCCTGACGCGACCTCAAACCCAAAATTGCCTGCGTGCCGCTGCTCCGGCCGCCCTTGCAAGTTTTTAGCCCAGACAGGAGACCCGACATGGTTCAACTGACGCTTCCCAAGAATTCCCGCATGACCAAGGGCAAGACCTGGCCCAAGCCGGAAGGCGCGAACAACCTCAAGAAATTCTCGATCTATCGCTGGAACCCGGATGACGGTGAAAATCCGCGGGTGGACACCTATTTCGTGGATCTGGACTCCTGCGGTCCGATGATGCTGGATGCGCTGATCAAGATTAAGAACGAAATTGATCCGACGCTGACCTTCCGACGTTCCTGCCGCGAGGGGATCTGCGGGTCCTGTGCGATGAACATCGACGGGATCAACACGCTGGCGTGCATCTATGGCATGGATGAGGTGAAGGGCGATGTGAAAATTTATCCGCTGCCGCACATGCCCGTGATCAAGGATCTGATCCCGGATCTGACGCATTTTTATGCGCAGCACGCCTCCATCATGCCGTGGCTGGAGACCAAGACCAACCGCCCGGCCAAGGAATGGAAGCAATCCATCGATGATCGCAAGAAACTCGATGGCCTCTATGAATGTGTGATGTGCGCCTGTTGTTCCACGTCCTGTCCCAGCTATTGGTGGAACGGCGATCGGTATCTTGGGCCGGCGGCTTTGCTCCATGCCTACCGCTGGATCATCGATTCGCGAGATGAGGCGACAGGTGAACGGTTGGATGAACTGGAAGATCCGTTCAAACTCTATCGCTGTCACACGATCATGAATTGCGCCAAGACCTGTCCCAAGGGTTTGAACCCCGCCGAAGCCATCTCGAACATCAAGAAAATGATGGTTGAGCGCCGCGTTTGAGGGCCTTTTGCCATAGGGAAATGGGGCGGATTGAATCGTGTCTCAGGGCGCGGTGATCCATCTGTTTATTCTGATGCGAGCGCGTTTTAAAATGTGATGGGTCATCGCAGAATGCGCATTTGAAAATGCCGGACGTCTACCGGCGCATGCAAATGTGGCCGCATGGTTTTTGGGCTAGGGTGCGCTTATGCACATCATAATCGGACTGCTTATCGCATTTGTCGCGGTTGCGATCTATGCGCGCCGGAACCGGGCAACGCGGCGATGTCGGTGGCGTGAGGATCGTCGTGGAGATCGCGGCAGCTTGAGAAAATACCGATGTGCGGCCTGTGGTGCCGAGGCCTACACAGCACAGAAAGGCCCGCCGCGCGATTGCAAATCTGACCTGCCCCCGGTTTGATGGTGTAGAACTGAGGTCTATAGGAGATGGCAATGATACAACCCGCAGATGCGCAGGCGCGCCGCGCGATCAAACCGGTGATCTGTTATCCCGTCGAGACCTTGCCAGCGCCGGATATGCCTCTTTACCAAGCCGCCCGCGAGAGCCTGACGAAGCAGGGCGAGGTTCTGGTTCCGGCGCGCGAGGCGCGTTGTTTTTCGGTGCCAGCGGGGTGTTTTTTTCGTATTTCCAGCATTGAGGGGCCGCAGGTGGGCGATTTGAACCTGTTCAACGCGCATGATCTGAGCGAGCGATTTTATTCGGGTAAAACCAGGGCCCTGCACGGAACGCATATCACAACCGGGCAACGCATGTGGTCGAGTTTCCCGCATTTGCGGCCAATGGCCACGATCACCCATGACACGCTGGGCTGGTACGGTATCGATGCCTTTGGCGGTTCAGTACATGACGTGATCGGAACGCGCTGTGACCCCTATACCCACGCGCTTTTGTCGGGCGGCGGGCAGTATCATCACTGTTGCCATTCAAACCTCACGCGGTCTTTGGCGGATCATTTAGGAGTGTCGCGCCGCAAGGCGGAACCGCATGTGCATGACGTACTCAACGTGTTCATGTGCACGGGTTTTACACGTGATACCGGCCAATATTTCATGAAAGCCTCGCCGGTGCGGCCTGGGGATTACCTGGAATTTTTTGCTGAAATTGAACTGCTGGGTAATCTGAGCGCCTGTCCGGGGGGCGATTGTTCATCCGAACATTCCAGCGATACGGCGGCGTGCTATCCGTTATTAGTAGAGGTGTTTGCACCGGAGGCAGCCACTTTGACGCATTGGAATCCGCCTGTTGCTAACCAATATGACCGCACGCACGGCATTTAGCGCCTAGGCAAAAGCCGCGTCGAGCGCAATTTCGACCATATCGCCAAAGGTTTTTTCGCGATCCTCTGCTGGCAGAGCTTCCCCGGTTTGCAAATGATCGCTGACGGTGAGGATGGCGAGGGCGCGTCGCCCGTGACGCGACGCCAAGGTATAGAGTTCAGCGGCTTCCATTTCCACGCCCAAAATGCCATGCCGCACCATCTGCTCATCGAGATCGGGGCGTTCCGAGTAAAACACATCTGAGGAATAAATGCCGCCCACATGGGTCTTTGTCCCTTTGGCCTTTGCGGCTGCGACGGCGGCGGCCAGGAGATCAAAATTGGCAGTAGGCGCGTAATTCACCTCACGGAAAATGCCCGATGAGGGCGACGTGATCGTGCTGGCCGACATGGCGATGATCACATCACGCACCGCCACATGCTCCTGCATCCCGCCACAGGAACCGATGCGGATCAAACTTTGCACATTATACTGTGAAATCAATTCATTCGCGTAGATCGAAAGCGATGGCATGCCCATACCAGAACCCTGGATGGTGACGCGCTCGCCTTTGTAGGTGCCGGTAAATCCGAGCATACCGCGCACTTCATTGACCAACCGCGCGTCGGTCAAAAAGGTTTCGGCGGCCCATCGCGCGCGGTAAGGATCGCCCGGCATCAGAACGGTTTCGGCAATATCACCGGGCGCGGCACCAATGTGGATGGTCATGTTTTGCGTCCTTTTCTTGGTCGCGCGCAACTTGCATGTGCAGAGGTTTGGGAACAAGGAAAAAACACCGCTGTGACGTACGGTTTATTCTGCGGCAACCGCCTGTGGATCGACCAGGGTCACGATGTCCATCATGATTGTGTTCAGCTCGAAGTCCTTTGGCGTGTAGACCCGCGCCACGCCCATGGCGCGCAGCCGCTCCGCGTCATCATCCGGGATGATACCACCGACGATCACCGGTATATTGCCCAGGCCCGCCGCGCGCATCTGCTCCATCAGGTCCTCGACCAGGGGAATGTGGCTGCCTGACAGGATCGACAGGCCGACGACATGGGCTTCATCCTCAAGTGCTGCGGCGACGATTTCGGCGGGCGTCAGGCGAATGCCCTCATAGGCGATGTCCATGCCGCAATCGCGCGCGCGCACGGCGATTTGTTCGGCCCCGTTGGAGTGACCATCAAGGCCGGGTTTGCCGACCAGAAACTTCAACCGCCGCCCCAGTTTATCGCTGACCACATCCACGGCATCACGCAGATCATCGAGGCCTTCGGTCTTGTTGGAGCGTGATCCGGACACGCCCGTCGGCCCGCGGTATTCGCCGTGCACCGCACGCATCTGCGCGGCCCATTCGCCCGTCGTGACACCGGCCCTGGCCGCTGCAATCGAGGGTTCCATAACGTTGCGCCCTTCGGCGGCGGCGGCGCGAAGATCGGCTAGCGCCCTTTTTACGACATCTGCGTCACGCGCATCGCGCCAGGCGTCCAGTCGCGCGATCTGCTCGGCCTCGACCGCTGGGTCGACGATCATGATACCACCATCGCCGGTCATCAAGGGGGACGGTTCGCCCTGCGTCCATTTGTTCACGCCAACGACGATGGTTTCACCGGCCTCGATCCGGCCCAGACGGTCCGCGTTGCTGTCCACAAGACGCGCTTTCATGTAATCAATGGCCTCAATGGCACCGCCCATACCGTCGAGATTGGCAAGCTCGGCGCGTGCACCCTCCTTGAGGGCCTCGACCTTGGCATCCACGGCCGGGTTGCCGTCAAACAGGTCATCAAATTCCAGCAGGTCGGTCTCATAAGCCATGATCTGCTGCATGCGCATCGACCATTGCTGATCCCAGGGACGTGGCAGGCCAAGCGCTTCGTTCCAGGCGGGCAATTGCACGGCGCGCGCACGGGCCTTTTTGGAGAGCGTGACGGCGAGCATTTCGATGAGGATGCGATAGACGTTGTTTTCGGGCTGTTGTTCGGTCAACCCGAGGCTGTTCACCTGCACGCCATAACGGAATCGGCGGTATTTCGGGTCCTCGACACCGTAACGTTCCAAACAGATTTCATCCCACAGGTCGACGAATGCACGCATTTTGCACATCTCCGTCACGAAACGGATGCCCGCGTTCACGAAGAACGAAATACGCCCCACCAATGCGGGGAAATCCTCTGCCGGTACGCGCGGTTTGAGCGCATCGAGCACGGCCGTGGCGGTGGCCAGCGCAAAAGCCAACTCCTGTTCCGGCGTCGCGCCCGCCTCTTGCAAATGGTAGGAGCAGACATTCATCGGGTTCCATTTGGGCACGTTCGTGTAACAATATTCGGCCACATCCGCGATCATCTTGAGGCTGGGTGCGGGCGGGCAGATATAGGTCCCCCGGCTAAGGTATTCCTTGATCAGATCGTTTTGCACGGTCCCTTGAAGGGCAGACACATCCGCCCCCTGTTCTTCGGCGACGGCGATATAAAGCGCCAGCAGCCAGGGTGCGGTGGCATTAATTGTCATCGAGGTATTCATCTGATCAAGCGGGATATCATTAAACAGCGTGCGCATATCACCCAGATGGCTGACCGGGACGCCAACCTTGCCAACCTCACCGCGCGCCAGAATATGGTCGCTGTCATACCCGGTTTGCGTCGGCAGATCGAAGGCCACCGATAGCCCGGTTTGTCCTTTGGCCAGGTTCGAGCGATAAAGCGCGTTGGACGCTTGCGCGGTTGAATGTCCGGCATAGGTTCGGATCAGCCAGGGTCGATCTTTTGCGGCATTGGACATAGGAACCTCACGACTCATTTGGGTAATTTAATTACGTTGATGTGTTGATACTTGAAATAATATACCGGTGTCAATTCGCTGCATTGCGGCATGATGCGTCAAGCTTTTGTGGTGTGCCAGAGCATCTGCGTCGCGGAGTCGAATCGGAAAACAAATCGAAAGAGGCCGGTGTTTTCTGTTTTTGTCGCCTCAAAGCCGCAACGCATATAAAGCGCTTTTGCGCGCGGGTTGGTGTTGATGACATCCAGCCGGACGGCGGATTTGCCCAGACTGCGGGCGTGTTGTTTGATCGTTTCGAGCAATGCGGTCCCCAGACCCAATCCACGCGCCGTGGCCTCCACGCAAATGCCATCCATCAGCAGGATGTCAGGTTCCACATCGCGTTCCAGAACCGTCAAGAGTAGCCCGCGCCAAAGCCCACCCCAGTCGCCGTAGAATTGTTTGAGGTCACTATATTCACCACCGACCAACGCACCCTGCGCCGTTTTGAACCCGGCAATGCCCAGAATCTCCCCGTGGGCGTTGCGTGCCACAAGGGCAAATTCCGGATCCATGACCTGGCACAGGAACGCTTTTGCCCGTTTGTGCGGTCCCAGCACCCGACCCAGCTTGGCGCCAAAGGCCTGCCAGTAAAGTGCTGCAACCTGATCGTGTTCGTCGGGGCAAAATCCGGGCGTGATGACAAATTCCATCCTTTTTATATTGTCCTTGTCGTGCGGGCCTGCAAGGGTCAGATCATGTCGCAGATCGTGGAAATCCCTCTTTGGCTTTTTGTGCTGATAGTGCTCTTTGCGGCGGTCACTTTTGCGTCGCATTTTCTGTTTCCGTCGGTGCGCTGGTTTTTTCGCCGCCGTCTGGAACGTGCTGTTACACGTCTCAACACCCGTCTGACGCGCCCGATTGAACCGTTCAAGCTGGCGCGGCGCTACGATATGATCCAGCGGCTGATCTATGACCCGGAGGTGACGCGCGAAGTTGTCACCTATGCCAAGAATAACAATGTACCCGAAAACGTTGGCTTTGAGCGTGCGCGCGTCTATGCCCGCGAGATCGTGCCAAGTTTCAGTGCCTTTACCTATTTCGGATTTGGCATCCGTATGGCGCGGCTTTTGGTGCGTTCCATCTATACGGTCTGGACGGGTCCAAACAATGACGCGGTGATCCAGAGCATCCCCAAAGACGCCACGATTGTTTTTATCATGAACCACCGTTCCAATATGGATTACGTGCTGGTCACCTATCTGGCCGCGCGCACCTCCGCCTTGTCTTATGCGGTTGGGGAATGGGCGCGGGTCTGGCCGCTCAGCCGTCTGATCCGGATGACGGGGGCCTATTTCATCCGACGCAAATCGCGCGGGGGGCTTTATCGCAAGGTGCTGGCGCGGTATGTTCAACTGGCCACGGCGGGCGGTGTAGCACAGGCGATTTTCCCCGAGGGTGGCTTGAGCCTGAACGGGCGTCTGATGCCTCCGCGCGTGGGTCTGCTGAGCTATGTGCTGGAAGGGTTTGATCGCGAGGAAGGGCGTGACGTCGTCTTTGTGCCGGTGGCGATCAACTATGATCGCGTGTTGGAAGATCGCGTCTTGATTGCGGCCGCCGCGCGCGGAGATCGCCGGTTTGGCGCGCGTATTTCGGTTGTAGTTCGCTTTATTCTGTCCAAATTCTGGCAAGGGCTGCGGGGTCGTATCACCCGCTTTGGGACAGCAGCAGTAGTTTTTGGTGAGCCTCTATCGTTGCGTTCATGGGGGGCGGGTGACACGGTTGATGATCTTGCTCACACTATGATGGCGCGTATCGAGGAGGTGATGCCGGTCTTGTCTGTGCCCCTGGTCGCGCGGGTTTTAGCGCGCCAGAGCGAGGCAATCTCCTTAGGTGATCTTGTCATGACCCTGGAGCGAGACCTGCCGGACCTACGTGACAGGATGCCAGCCCAAATCTGCGAAAACCTGCCAATGGCAGTCGAACAGGCGTTGATTCAATTGAAAAACCATAAGGTGATCGAAGAGACGTCAGAAGGCTGGCGTGTTATCCCTGACCAGATATCGGTGATTGCCTTTTACGCCAATTCCATCGCGCATCGTTTCCCCGATGATGCGAGTGCAGCGTAATTGCTGCGGCTGCTCGGTTATAAAATTACAAAAATGATCTCTGGGATGTTGCAATATTGCGCAACAGGTCCTATCCAATCGTCATGACGTTGCGGTTCTGCGCTGCAGCGCGATTGAATATGGAACGATTTTTAAAAGCTGGAGGCTGGAATGGCACTGGACACGACGATCGCGCAATATGACGCACCCCAAAAGGACCTCTATGACATGGGGGAAATGCCCCCCATGGGTCATGTGCCCAAGCAGATGTACGCTTGGGCCATCCGTCGCGAACGCCACGGCGAGCCGGATACCGCCATGCTGGAGGAAGTTGTGGATGTCCCGGAACTGGACAGCCATGACGTGCTTGTCTTGGTGATGGCGGCTGGTGTGAATTACAACGGCGTTTGGGCCGCGTTGGGTCAACCCATCAGCCCGTTTGACGGTCACGGCGAACCCTATCAGATTTGTGGCTCGGACGCTTCCGGTATCGTTTGGGCGGTCGGGGATCGTGTAACGCGCTGGAAGGTCGGCGATGAGGTGGTCGTGCATTGCAACCAGGATGATGGCGATGACGAGCATTGTAACGGCGGCGATCCGATGTATTCGCCCAGCCAACGGATTTGGGGCTATGAGACCCCCGATGGCTCCTTTGCGCAATTCACTCGCGTACAGAGCCAGCAGCTGATGCCGCGTCCCAAGCATCTGACCTGGGAAGAAAGCGCGTGTTACACGCTGACGCTTGCGACGGCATATCGGATGTTGTTTGGCCATGAGCCGCATGATCTGAAACCCGGTCAGAACGTTCTGGTCTGGGGCGCGTCAGGGGGGCTTGGCTCCTATGCGATCCAATTGATCAATACCGCCGGGGCCAACGCGATCGGCGTGATTTCGGATGAAAGCAAGCGCCAGTTCGTGATGGACCTGGGGGCAAAGGGCGTCTTGAACCGCAAGGATTTCGATTGCTGGGGCCAGATGCCCACCGTGAACACGCCCGAATATGCGGTCTGGTTCAAGGAGGCGCGCAAGTTTGGCAAAGCGATTTGGGACATCACGGGCAAGGGTGTAAACGTTGACATGGTGTTCGAGCACCCCGGTGAGGCCACCTTCCCGGTCTCGACTTTTGTGGTGAAAAAAGGCGGCATGGTCGTGATATGTGCGGGTACGACAGGGTTCAACCTGACGTTTGACGTCCGTTACATGTGGATGCACCAAAAGCGGTTGCAGGGGAGTCACTTTGCCCATCTCAAGCAAGCCTCGGCTGCGAATAATCTGATGCTGGAGCGCCGGTTGGACCCTTGCATGTCCGAAGTCTTCAGCTGGGCGGACCTGCCACAGGCTCATATGAAGATGCTGCGCAATGAGCACAAGCCGGGGAACATGTCGGTTCTGGTTCAGGCCCCGACGACAGGGTTGCGCACCCTGGAAGACGCGCTAGAGGCGAAGCGTTAACAAGACACCGTTAACGTTTGCAATGACTAACGCCCGCGACTCATGTATATTGGGAGCGGGCGTTTCTCGTTATACGTGTGTATTTCTATCGTTTCAGACACTTAGCATTTTGGGCCTCACTATTTCTGGGGAGTATATAAATGCGAATTTCGGACCAGCCTTTCACATGTTAGAGTTGTGTTAGTTCGAAATTAACCTATAAAAGGCGAGTCTGATATGAGAAGTGACTGGATACTGGACGTTCTGACGGACCTGAAAACTTTTGCAACTGCGAATGACTTGCCGGTACTTGCCGAGCAGTTGGACGACACAGCAATTGTTGCTCTCGCCGAGATCGCCGCCCTTCACGATAGAACGCAGGGCAACACAAATGGTGACGACCAATCGAGCAGAAGCGATTTTGGAGGAATTGGATCAAGCGGACACGCTTGACAAACTCTACCGCGTCACGTTCCGCATGCGAGACGTTTATGACGTCAAGCATGTGGTCTATTATTGGGTCAATAGCGTTGGTGAAAACTATGGAGCTGGGACGTATAGCCCCGAATGGGCCGAACGCTACGTAGAGAAGGACTACAACAAGATCGATCCGGTTGTTCTGGGCTGTTTTCAGCGATTTGACCCAGTAAACTGGAAAGACCTTGATTGGTCCTCCAAGGCCGTAAAGGGCTTCCTGAAAGACGCGATGGATCACGGTGTGGGCGCGCAGGGGCTCGCAATTCCGATCAGAGGACCAAGTGGACAATACGCGGTTCTGAGCATCAATGACGCAAGAGAAGACGATGATTGGGATGTTTTCATTCGCGAATACAAACGCGATTTCATGATCATTGCTTATGAGTTCAACAAGAAAGGCCTGGAATTCGAAGAGCGCGGCGCCGACCAGATGTTGGGCAAACTGTCACCGCGCGAATTGAGTGCACTGACATATCTTGCGCGGGGTCTCAGCCGGGTTCAGGCCGCGCATCACATGAAGATTTCAGAGCATACATTGCGCGTCTATATCGAATCCGCGCGCCATAAGCTTGGCGCTTTGAACACCACCCACGCGGTGGCGCGCGCCATCAACAGCGGTCTGATCGTCGCCTGAAACCTTAACAAGACGTAGCTGTGCTTGCACGGTCCCCTAAGATTCGGGAAAGCCAACCGCACGCCCAAAAAAGCCAGCGTTAATAAAAATACCCCAGATTGTGTCAAACACAACGCTGGAGACGCAACATGCTGCATTACATCTACGGAACCGATCTCGCCAATTTTCCGAAACTGCGCGACACAATGTTCCGCGACCGCGCTGCCCAATTCGCCAACCGCCTGGGATGGGATGCGGTCACAGTAGATGAAAACGGTCATGAGATGGATGGCTATGACGCGCTGAACCCGCTTTATATCATCTGGGAAATGCCCGACGGCACGCACGGCGGCTCTATGCGGATGATGCCGACGGTGGGTGAAACCATGGTCAACGATCATTTTGGCCATCTGACCGGGGGCGTAAAAATCCAAAGCCCGTTGATCTGGGAATGCACGCGCTTTTGTATCTCGCCGCGCGCAGATCGCAAGGCTACGGCGGCCCTCGTTGTCGCAGCGGGCGAGTTGATGGATGAATTCGCGCTGGAGCATTTCGTCGGCGTGTTTTTTGAAAAAATGAACCGCGTTTTCAGCCTCAGCTACATTGATGCCGATGTGTTGGGTGTCGATCCGCAAATGGATGCTGCGGGGGATCGTATTGCCGTGGGGACATGGGAAATCACGCCTAAAACGATCGAGCGCAATCTGGCACGGGTTGGTATCACCCGTGAGATGTCAAAAGACTGGTTCCGTGCCTCTTTCAACCGGAATTATGTGCCCACACCGGCCCCGGTCGAATTCAAGATGTGCGCCTGAGCACGGCGATCCGTACCCGCGCGCCAAAGCGGGGCGGGGGGTGACGGCAATTGATCTGGTTCCCGGTGCGATCCCCTTGTAGGGTCGCGCCATGACCAGCTCTGCTCTCATATTTTCTGATGATCAGGCCGCCGCCTTTGATCGCGTCGCCGATGTCCTGCGCAGCGCAGGGGTTGATCTGAATGATCAGCTTTTAACGCCGCCAAAAGGTGCCGCCACATCGGTGATGGCGGTCACGGGCAAGGCGGGGTCGGGCAAAACCCTATTGCTCGCGGAGCTTTACAAAGCGCTGCAAAGTGCCGGTGTCGAAGTCGTTTCAGGCGATTACGAATCGCGCAAGCGCCGGGACAAACGTTCGCTTGCTATTCTCGCGCCCACCAATAAGGCCGCCAGTGTTCTGCGCCTGCGCGGGGTCCCGGCCACGACGATTCACCGTATTCTCTATACGCCGGTTTATGACCCCCAATATGAGCAATTGGCGGAATGGCTGGCCACAGGTGGCGATGATCGCCCCGAGATTGAGGGGCTGAGCGACATCGCGTTGGATCGCGCCGTGGCGTTTTATGCGAGCAACAAATCAATTCCGGGCGCATTGGCAGCGGCGGGGTTGCGTGGATCGGATTTTATTACCGGCTGGAAGCGACGTGAGGAGCCTTTGGACATTGGCTTCGTGGATGAATCCTCCATGCTGGATGACAAGCAGTTCGAAGACCTCAAGGAAATTTTTCCGACCTTGTTGTTGTTTGGCGATCCGGCACAGCTTGCGCCTGTCAATCAATCCGGCACGATGGTATTTGAAAAATTACCCTCAAACAGGGTGCTGGAGCTCAGCCGAATTCACCGACAGGACGCAGATAACCCGATTCTTGATCTTGCGCATGCGCTGGGCGATCCCGATCTCAGTTTCGAGCAGTTTGAAAATATGGTTGAGCAGGCGGCGGCGCGCGATGATCGTGTCATCTGGGGTCAGCGCGTCGAGGTCGACCTGATGGCGCGCAGCCCGGTTCTGGTCTGGCGCAATGCCACGCGCATCCGTCTGATCAATGCGTTTCGCCGGGTCCACGGTGCTCCGGAGGATGCCTTGCTGGAAGGCGAGCCACTCATTTGTGACGGGCTGGAACTGCCCTTGAAACACCGCAAGAAACGTCTCGATCTGGAGGCGCGCGGGTTGATCAAAGGCGCGCAGGTGATTTTCCTGGGAGAGGGACGCAAGCCCGGCTTCAGCCGCTTGCATGTGATGAGTGCAGAAGATCCGCAGGTCTCGGCGGCCTCGATCGTCAAAATCGAAAAACCTGATGAAGAAGAGCCATTCATCCCTTTTGCCGCGCGGATGGGCGCGACCTTTCTGCACGGTGCCGCCGTCACGATCCATAAAGCGCAGGGCAGCCAGTGGGACACGGTACAGGTCTTTGCGCCGGATCTTTATGCGGCGGCGCGGATGGGGCGCTCGGAGGCGGGACAGCCGCTTTGGAAACGTCTGGCCTATGTAGCGATCACGCGGGCGCAAGAGCGGCTGATCTGGGTGGTGCGCAACCGCCTGTCGATGCCCACAGGACCGTTGATTGTGGATGATTTGCGGGCACTCCCGGCGGCACACCTGTCGCTAGCACAGCCCCCATCGGAGGAAGTTTTATGAAATCGATCATCATTACAGGGGCCAGTTCGGGGATTGGGCATGCCACCGCCAAGGTGTTTTTGGACGCCGGTTGGCGCGTCGGTCTGATCGCGCGCCGTGCGGATCGGTTGGAGGCTTTGGCGGATCAATATGACACAGCTGTGCCGTTGCCAGCCGATGTGAGCGACGCGAACGGCATGCAGGCTGCTTTTGAGGCTTTCGGGCATATCGACGTTCTGTTCAACAATGCTGGTTTGTTTGGGCCATCGGCCACCATTGATGAGATCACGTTGGAGGATTGGGCGCAGGTGATGCAGGTCAACATCGGCGGTATGTTCATTGCGGCCCGCCTGGCCTTTATGAAGATGCGCGCGCAGGACCCCCAGGGCGGGCGGATCATCAACAACGGATCATTGTCCGCGCATGTGCCACGGCCCAATTCGGTCTGTTACACCACGACGAAACATGCGGTGACCGGCCTTACCAAGACGCTGTCTCTGGATGGGCGGTCGTTCAATATTGCCTGCGGTCAAATCGACATCGGTAACGCAGAGACGGATTTGCTCAGGCAGCTTAAGGCGTCGCAACCGGGGACAGAGACAATGGATGTGGGCAATGCCGCGCGCTCTGTCCTGCATATGGCTGAGATGCCGACAGAGGCGAATGTGCAATTCATGACCGTCATGGCGACGCGTATGCCCTATATCGGGCGGGGCTGAAGGGAAAGAAGGTGGCCTGAAAGCCCACCTTACGGCGCGCGCGGATCAGGCCCGAAAAATACGGAAGACGGCGGAGGCACCCCAACCGGCGGCGATGGCGATCCCAATCGACATCAGGCCATAGAGCAGCGGCTGGTTGCGCGAGAGCTCAAAGAGCCAGCGCTCCATGCCGACCTTTTGGACGTCGATGGTCGTTTCGTAACTCGAGATCACGTTGCCGTCGCGGGTCAGAAAAATGCGCGTGGCATAATCGCCTTCGGTCAGCGCTGCGGGCAGGCGCACGGCGGTGCGGAACAGGGTTTGTTCGCTGACGGTAACCGCACCCTCACGTAGTTGGTAAAGATCGGACCGACTTCGGATACGAATCAGGGCTTCGGTAAAGCTCTCGGAATCCTGAATGGTTGCCGGAGCCCCGACCGAGCGAATGGCGCGTGGAACCGATATGCGGTGGCGCAGGTCTTCGACGTCTTTGAGCACGTCGCGCAGGGGGCCGCTGGTTTGAACGGCGTAAAAGCTTGGGGCACGGTCGACCTCCACGGCATCTACGTTAACCCAGATGCCGAGCCGTTTTTCCTTGCGCCGCACAGTCAGGGGCGTGGAGGGGCCAGCCACGGTCACGATGACCTCAAGGGGGGGGCCGTCCGGGATCGCCTCTTCGCGTTTGACCGCCCCGAAAATCAGGATGTCGGAGCCATCAAAGCTGGTTGTGATCGACACCTTATCCTTGCTGAGGCCAAGGACGACTTCCTCGGCTCGGATCGGAGTGGTGAGGAGAAGCGTGACGCTCAGCAGCACACCGAAGAGACGCCATGACATGCTCAATGCCCCGACGCCGCGCCGATGGAGTAAAGCTCCGATGGCATCAGCAGCAGATCAAGCGCGAGTTTGCCACAGACCGCGAGCACCATGACCGCAAGCCAGATGCGCAGCTGTTCAGCCTTCATTTTCACGCCAATGCGGGTGCCGATCTGCGCACCGATGACACCGCCCACCAGCAGCAAGACGGCCAGGACGATGTCCACCGTGAAGTTGGTTGTGGCGTGTAAAAGCGTGGTGAAGGCGGTCACAAAGATGATCTGGAACAGCGAGGTCCCAACCACCACCTTTGTGGGCATGCCCAGGAGGTAGATCATCGCAGGCACCATGATGAAGCCGCCACCCACGCCCATGATGGCCGCCAGAATGCCAACCGAAACACCGACCAGAAGGGGGGGGATGACAGAGATATAGAGACCCGATACGCGGAATCGCATTTTGAAGGGCAGACCGTGGATCCAATTATGTTTCTTGCGCACCGGGGCCTTGCCCGCCTTGGTGTTGCGGATCGCGTTGAGGCTTTCGATGAACATCAACCCGCCGATCACGCCCAGAAACACAACGTAGCAAAGCTTGACCAGCAGGTCGACCTGGCCTTGTGCCTTGAGATAGTTGAACACGATGACGCCCAATCCGGCCCCGACGAGACCGCCGACAAGGAGGACAGTGCCCATCTTGAGGTCGACGGTTTTACGTTTGAGATGCGCCAGGACGCCGGAAAAGGAGGATGCCACGATCTGGTTTGCCTCAGTCGCCACCGCGACCGCGGGCGGGATGCCGATCATGAAGAGAAGCGGCGTCATCAGGAAGCCGCCGCCGACACCAAACATGCCCGATAAAACGCCGACGATTCCTCCCAGCCCCAATAATAGAAAGGCGTTTACCGATAGTTCGGCGATAGGAAGGTAAATCTGCATGGGTTTTGTTAAAGCACAGACGGGCATGAAATCAATGCTGATTGCTGCCGTGCAGCGATCAGGACCGATATAAATCGCGATTCTGGACTTAAGACGTCAGCGTTCCTTGACGTAGGGTTGCCCGCCCGCGCGTGGCGGGATCGCCTTGCCGACGAAACCAGCCAGAATGATCACCGTCATCACATAGGGTAATGCGCCGAGCAATGCGCCCTGCACCTTGATGCCCAGTACCGCCTGAATGATATCGGGGCGGGTTTCAAGTGCGCCGAAAAGGCCGAAAAGCAGGGTGGCATAAAGGGCGTACCAGGGGCGCCATTTGGCGAAGATCAGAGCCGCAAGTGCGATGAAACCGCGCCCAGCGGACATGTCCTTGACGAAACCGGCCTGCAACGCGGTGGACAGGTAAGCGCCCGCAATACCGCAGAGCACGCCGCAGATCATCACCGCCGCGTAACGCAACCCCACGACGGAAACGCCCGCGGTATCCACAGCTGCCGGGTTTTCACCAACGGCGCGCAGGCGCAGGCCAAAGCGGGTACGAAACAGGATCCACCAGGTCAGTGGGACCATGGCGAAGGCGACATAGACGAGGATCGAATGCCCGGAGATCAGTTCCGCGTAGATTGGCCCCAGAATGGGCGTGGAGGCAAGCGCATCGGCAAAGGGCAGGGTGATGGGTTCGAACCGCGCGCCGCCCATCAGAGAGGGGGTGCGCCCGCCTTGGCTGAACCAGTCCTGTGCAATCAGCACGGTGAGGCCAGCGGCGAGGAAATTGATCGCGACGCCTGAGATCAATTGATTCCCGCGAAAGGTGATGGAGGCCAGCCCGTGCAGCAGGCTGAAGGCCATGGAGGCGGCAATTCCTGCCGCGAGGCCGATCCAGACCGACCCGGTCAGCGCGGCAATGGCAGCGGAAAAGAACGCCGCGGCCAGCATTTTGCCCTCAAGGCCGATGTCGAAAATGCCCGCACGTTCCGAGAAAAGCCCCGCCAAACAGGCCAGAAGCAGCGGTGTTGCCAGCCGCACCGTGCTGTCGAGCAATTGGATCAGCGTGAGGAAATCCATCAGCTGTTCCCCCGGCGCATCATCAGAAACAGGCGCTCCAGCGGCATGCGCACCATGTTATCCAGCGCGCCGGTAAAGAGGATCACAAGCGCCTGAATGACCACGATCAATTCGCGCGGGATGTTGGTCCAGAGTGCGAGTTCCGCGCCGCCCTGATAGAGGAACCCAAAGAGGATCGCCGCAAGGAAGACGCCAAACGGGTGGCTGCGCCCCATGAGCGCCACGGCGATGCCGATGAAACCCGCGCCCTCCACCGCGTTGAGGACAAGGCGTTCGGCCTCGCCCATGACGTTGTTGATCGCCATCATGCCCGCCAAGGCACCGGAAATCAGCATGGCGATCATCGTGATCGCAGTGGGGGAAATGCCGCCGTATTTTGCCGCCGGTTCGGATTTTCCATAGCTGCGGATTTCATACCCGAGCCACGTCCGCCACAGCAAAAACCACACCAGCACACAGGCGATGAGGGCGATCAGGAAGGTCACATTGGCCGGGGCGGCTTTGGAGAAACTGATGCCGAGGGGGGCGAGGATGTCGTGCAGGGTGGGCAGGTGAACGGCTTCGGGAAAGCGCGCGGTGGCCGGATCCATGCTGCCCGCCGGGCGCATCAGGTTCACCAGCACATAGTTCAAAACAGCCGCGCCGATGAAGTTGAACATGATGGTGGTGATGACGATATGGCTGCCACGTTTGGCCTGTAGGAAGGCCGGGATCGCCGCCCATGCCGCCCCAAAAAGCGCTGCCGCCAGTGTCGCGCCGAGCAGCGCCAGCGTCCAATGCGGCCAGGGGATCAGCAGGCAGGCCAGCGCCACGCCGAGCCCCCCCAGCATCGCCTGCCCCTCGCCGCCAATATTGAAAAGCCCCGCGTGAAAGGCCACGGAAACCGCCAGCCCGGTAAACAGAAAGTTCGTCGCGTAATAAAGCGTGTAGCCCCAGCCATAGGTGCTGCCCAGGGCACCCGTGACCATCAGCTTCACCGCTGCAACAGGGTCCTCCCCAATGGCGAGGATCACCAGCGCCGACAGGATCGCGGCCAGCAGCAACGAGATCAGCGGTACGAGGGTCACCTCGGCCCATTTTGGCATCACTTCCATCGCCTAAGCCCCCACACCGGCCATTAGCAGCCCCAGTTCTTTTTCGTCGGTTTCAGAAGACAACCGCTCGCCCATGATATGCCCATCGAACATCACCGCCACGCGGTCCGAAAGCGCGAGGATTTCTTCCAACTCCACCGACACCAGCAGGATGGCCTTGCCCTTGTCGCGCAGGGCGACGATCTGTTGGTGGATGAACTCGATCGCGCCAATGTCCACACCCCGCGTCGGTTGCCCCACCAGCAACAGATCCGGGTTGCGTTCAATCTCACGGGCCAGGACGATTTTCTGCTGGTTTCCGCCGGAGAAATTCTTGGCGGCCAGTGCCGGGTTGGGCGGGCGCACGTCAAAGCGCCCCATTTTGGCCTCGGTATCCGCGCGGATCGCGGCATTGTTCAGCAGTAATCCGGATTGATACCCTGGATCGCGGTGATAGCCAAAGGCCGTATTCTCCCAGGCGGAAAAATCCATGATCAGCCCTTCGCGCTGACGGTCCTCGGGGACATGCGCAATGCTGCGCGCCCGTCGCGCGCGCCCATCCGCAAGCTTGCCGTTCAGATCCAGCGGCTGGCCGTTGACCTGAATAACGCCTGTGCCGGTGGCATAGCCGCCCAGCACTTCCAGCAGTTCGGATTGCCCGTTGCCAGCCACGCCCGCGATGCCCAGGATTTCGCCTGCACGAACCTGCAAATCAATGCCCTTAAGGCGCTCAACGCCCTTCTCATCGACCACGCGCAGGCCTTTGATATCCAGCACGACCTTACCGGGCGTTGCGGGTGTTTTATCCACGCGTAACAGGACCTTGCGGCCCACCATCAATTCCGCCAGTTCCGCCGGAGAGGTTTCCGCCGTCTTGACCGTCGCGGTCATTTCGCCGCGCCGCATGACGCTGACCGTATCGGTGGCTTCCATGATTTCGCGCAGCTTATGCGTGATCAGGATGATGGTTTTACCCTCAGCGCGCAGCCGGTCCAGAATGCGGAACAGCTGATCCGCCTCGGCCGGGGTCAACACGCCTGTGGGCTCATCGAGGATCAGGATATCGGCCTGCCGGTAGAGCGCCTTGAGGATTTCCACGCGCTGTTGCATGCCGACGCCGAGGTCTTCGATCACTGCATCCGGGTCCACATTCAGCCCGTATTCGTGCTCCAATTCCAGCAACGTTTTGCGCGCCTTGGCGAGCGAGGGGCGCAGGAGCCTGCCGTCTTCGGCCCCCAGAATGATATTCTCGAGCACGGTGAAATTTTCAACCAGCTTGAAGTGCTGGAACACCATGCCGATGCCTGCAGCAATGGCCGCCTGACTGTCGGGGATCTCGGTCTTTTTGCCGCCAATGAAAATTTCGCCGCGGTCGGCTTTGTAAAAGCCATAAAGGATCGACATCAGCGTCGATTTACCCGCGCCATTCTCGCCGATGATGCCGTGGATCGTGCCGGGCATCACCCGGATCGAGATGTCCTTATTGGCCTGAACGGGTCCAAAGGCCTTGGAAATGCCCTTGAGTTCGATGGCCGCAGAGGCGGCAGGAGCGGCAGTTGCCTGCCGCCCCGAAATGTCACTGGCGTTCATGTCCTTAGAAGCTCAGCGCAGGGCAGCTGTCGTCTGATGTGTAATCATGCACGGCCAGATCACCCGCCGCGATCTGGCTGGCGGCTGCGTCCACGGCGGCCTGCATATCTGCACTTACGAGGTCGGCGTTGAATTCGTCCATGGCATATCCGACACCGCCATTGGCCAAGCCCATGACGTTAAATCCTTTTTCCATACCCGGACCGTCGGACATCGCCTGGAAAACAGCATTGTCGACACGTTTCATCATGGAGGTCAGGACCTTGCCCGGATGCAGGTGGTTCTGGTTGCTATCCACACCGATGGACAGGATATCCTCATCCGCGGCGGTTTGCAGAACACCAACGCCGGTACCGCCGGCCGCTGCATAAACCACATCCGCGCCCTGGCTGATCTGCGCTTTGGTCAGCTCCGATCCCTTAACCGGATCATTCCATGCAGCGGGGGTCGAGCCGGTCATGTTGGAGATCACGGTGGCGTCCGGGTTCACAGCCTTGACGCCCTGTGCATAGCCACAAGCAAATTTACGGATCAGCGGAATGTCCATGCCGCCGATGAATCCAACGGTGCCGGATTGCGACGCTTTGGCCGCCATCATGCCGACAAGGTAGGACCCTTCATGCTCGTTGAAGACAACCGAGCGCACGTTGGGCGCATCCACCACCATGTCGATGATCACAAAGTCGGTGTCTGGATAATCACTCGCGACCTGACCCAACGCATCGCCAAAGGCAAAGCCGGTCATCACGATGGGGTTGGAGCCGGATTCGGCAAAACGGCGCAGAGCCTGTTCGCGCTGTGCTTCGGATTGCAGCTCGATGTCGCGGAACGTGCCGCCGGTTTCTTCGGCCCAACGCTCAGCGCCGCGAAAGGCGGCCTCATTGAAGGATTTATCGAACTTGCCGCCCAGATCAAAGATCAGCGCAGGTTCGGCCAGTGCGGCACCAGCAGAAAGCGCGAGGCCCGCCGCCCCGCCAAGGAATTTTTGCATAAGGGTCATTTAGGTGTCTCCCGGTTGGTAATTCTGGAGCGTTTGGGGGCCCGGCTGAGCCCGTCATCGCCCAATATGAGCAGATTTATTCTGTTCCTGCGCAAATTAGGACCTAGCTGACCGGCAGGGTCAACCGGTTTTTGACGCATTCCCGTTGAATCAGGGGCGCTTACCAAGCCTTAAAGCGGTTTGCGTTTAATCTGAATTGATTTGTGTTTCCCAAAGGAGTCTTTGTCTGTTTCATTTTCAGTGTGGAGGTGGATGATGGGCAAACCTCTTTCTTTAGATTTTCGGCACCGGATTTGCGGGTATGTTGCTGCTGGGAACTCTTGTCGTGCAGCAGGGCGCATTTTTGGTGTCAGTGCGGCAACGGCGGTGCGTTATGCTGCGGACAAACGAGAGCGGCGCGACGTCACGCCCAGACCACAGGGCGGGCCGGTGGGCCGGATTTGGCCAGCTGGCACCGTATAAGGATTTCTTAATCGGGATTATCCGTGCCGAACCAGACATAACATTGCATGCACTATCGGGCGCGTTGGAAGACACGTCTGGCGTATCCGTTCACCTCTCATAAATTCACCGCGCCTTGGTACGCGCCGGGTTCTCATATGGAAAAAGGACTTATCGCACAGGAACGTAATCGGCCTGCCCTGCGCAAGTCAAGGCGGGGGTGGATCAACCACCGCCAGCCGCGCATGCGCCAGGAGCCAGGAGCCAGGAGCCACACAGACTGGTCTTTATTGCTTCTGGGGACATTGCTGCGCAATACCCTGACGGCCAGTGGATGAGATGGCTTTCTCAAAGCCCATCTGAGACGGATCGGACCAAAAACGTTTGATACAAACTTCCAGGCCCTCGGCGACATTTATGATCCGTTTGATCCAAGCAAATGCTGAAACCTCCTCAAAGCTGCCGGATATGCCTCAGATCAAATGCAAAATGCTTTAATTAAGTATGTAGGCCCTAATCAAAGGTCCCCGCGACACGCCCCAGTAACATGAAGGCCCGCGCAGTCCTTGTTTCGGCGAGGGCTGAAATATCGCTATCCGTTGCGTTTGGTTCAAATTCGGCAAAGGCCTTGTCAAAGCGGCGCAAAAAGTGGTGCGCGGCATCGCGGAAAATCGGATCCTGCTTCATGCGCCCGGAGGTCAGCGCCAAGGACGAGCGGTCCCGCACGCCCCCCAGACCCGCGATGGCGCGCCCGCGTGCGCCCTGTCCGAAATGGCGCCAGATTTCCGGCTTGGCGCGGTCGGGCCGCAGATCATCCATGTAAATGCCATCCTGGCTCAGCAGCGTCAGGATATCCTGCGCGGCCTGGATGAGTTGCGCGGTCGAGCGGTCCTTCAAAGCGCGCCGCAGGGCGGAAAACCCGGCCTCATCTTCGGCGGTTTCAGGAAAATGTAGCGCGCGGATGAAATCCTCATTGGCCAGCGGTGGGGCCATATCCACGGCCTGCGTGCCCAAGGCGAGCGCGGGTTGGTCATCGGTTTGCGTGTTCTTTTCCGGCGCGGGGGCGGGCGCGCGCTCTTGATCCCGGCGCGACGTAAATGTGGCCAATACGGTTTCGGTATTGCGCGCCGCGGCGGCGATTTCGTCGAGTTTACGCGCCACACTGGCGGGTTCATGGCCCAGCGTCCCGCTTTGGCTTTGCGCGATATAGGCATGGCGGATGGCGTCGATGGCGGCCTGCAGCCGCTGGCTTTCTTCGCGCATCACACGGCTGGAACGCGCCGCGGTAGCCGCAACCCAGATCATCGCAACCGGCATAAAAACCGCCAGCATGGTCAGCAGAAACTGCATCCCGCCGCCCGGTTCATCCACATTGTTCGGCACCAGCGTGAAAAACACGATCGCGCCCAACAACCAGACGCCTGACAGCGCCAGTGCGACGATTTCGATGCTGGTGATGCCACCCGAATGCGGTTTGTCATAGATGCCAAGAGGCGTCGGGCGGGCCCGTGTCTCATTGCTCTCGGCCTGTTCATTTGTATCAGCCATGTCCGCAGGTCCTGTCAGGCATAGACGATTTTAAGCACCTCATAGGATTTCTCACCACCCGGGGTGCGCACATTTACGCTATCGCCTTCGTCCTTGCCAATCAGGGCGCGCGCAATCGGCGATTTTATGTTCAACAGACCTTTTTCGACGCTGGCCTCATGTTCGCCTACGATCTGCCAGGTTTTTTCCTGATCGGTGTCTTCATCCACCAGCGTGACGGTTGCGCCGAATTTGATGGTGCCGGACATTTTGGAGGGATCAATGACCTCAGCCAGACCAAGCACGCCCTCCAACTCCTTGACCCGACCTTCGATGAAGGAGTGTTTTTCGCGCGCGGAATGATACTCTGCGTTCTCGGACAGATCACCATGCTCACGTGCCTCGGCGATCGCCTGAATGATGGCGGGGCGTTCCACGGTTTTCAACTTCTTGAGTTCCGCTTCCAGATCGTCGTGGCCCTTTCGGGTCATTGGGATTTTGTCCATCGGTATCGTCCAGGAAAAGGTGCGGCCCGCCGGAAGAAACCCGTGGGCCGCAGGTGAGAGTTGGCATTTACCAGACCGAATGGCGAAGCAAAATGCAAGGGGAACCGTCAGGCGGGCCCCCACAGATCACTAATCGTATTGCACGACCTCGTATTCGATATTGTCGTGGTCATGGAAATAAAACCGGCGACCGGGCTCATAATCGGCGTGATTGACGGTCGTGAAACCCGCCACCTTTATCGCCTGCTCCGCCGCATCGATATCCTCAACCGTCACGGCGATATGATTGAGCCCGCCGTTTGTCTGGTAACTGTCAGGTTTTGGCGTGATGCCTTTGCCGGGCGTATAAAGCGCCAGGTACTGCGTCTCTGTTCCGACATGGATGGATTGACCGCCATCTATCGCGGCCCCTTTCCAACGGATGTGCCACCCAAACAGATCACACATCCACGCCGCCGTCGCGTCATTGTCCGAGACCGTGACATTTGCGTGTTCGAGCATCGCGACCATTTGTTTTCTCCTTTGAATGAGTTTTGATGTCACCTATCGTAATTTCTAAACCTAACTTTAGGTCAAGGAATTTCTTGATGGCACTGCATGACGGGCTTTCCATTGGTGCGCTGGCGGATCGGACCGGTTTGGCCGTATCGGCCATTCGCTATTACGAGGCGCAGGGCTTGATCAAACCCTGGCGTAACGCGGGCGGGCAACGTCGGTTTGAACGCTCCGATCTGCGTCGCCTGAGCTTTGTGATGATCGCGCAGCAGTTCGGATTTACCCTGCCACAGATTCGCGCCGAACTGGATCGGTTGCCCGGCGGGCGCACCCCAACCAAGGCGGATTGGGCAAAAATCAGCGCGGGGTTTCGCGCCAGTCTCGACCAAAAGATCGACACCCTGACCCGCATGCGGGACAATCTGGACGGCTGCATCGGCTGTGGCTGCCTCAGCCTGCCCAATTGTGCGCTCTATAACCCCACGGACAAAGCGCGCGAAAAAGGGCAGGGACCGCGGTATCTGATGGGGGATCGCCCGGAAACGTAACGTGATCACGCGCTGTTCGGCGTTGAACGCGTCGCTTTTACCCATATGTGACGTCCAGTTGCGATTGCATTGGGCCATAACGTGGTTTAGCCAAACGCGAACGATTGTTGCGCAGTCGCGCCAGCGCCGCGAAGATAATTAGGGGAGCCGGACATGTCCGAGAACGAACGTGAAACCATGGAATACGACGTTGTCATCGTGGGTGCTGGCCCGGCCGGGCTGTCGGCCGCCATTCGCCTCAAGCAGTTGAATGCGGATTGCGACGTGGTCGTGCTGGAAAAGGGCTCCGAAGTGGGCGCGCATATCCTGTCGGGTGCTGTGCTCGATCCGGTGGGTCTTGATGCGCTGATCCCGGATTGGAAAGCGAAGGGCGCACCGCTGAATGTGCCGGTGATTGAGGATAAATTCTACATGCTGGGCGAGGCGGGGCAGATTCGCATTCCCAATGCGCCGATGCCACCGCTGATGAACAACCATGGCAATTACATCGTCTCAATGGGTAATGTGTGCCGCTGGATGGCTGAACAGGCCGAAGAGCTGGGCGTTGAGATTTTCCCCGGCATGTCCTGTTCGGAGCTGGTGTACGGCGAGCAGGGCGAGGTCAAAGGCGTCGTGGCAGGTGAGTTCGGCAAGAACTCTGATGGCACGAAAGGCGATGGCTATGAGCCGGGCATGGAGCTGCATGGCAAATACGTTTTCCTCTCCGAGGGCGTGCGCGGCAGCCTGTCCAAACAGGTGATCGACAAATACGACCTCTCCGCCGGGCATGAGCCACAGAAATACGGTCTTGGCATGAAAGAGATCTGGGAGATTGACCCCGCCAAGCACAAGGAAGGCTCCGTCACCCACACGATGGGTTGGCCTTTGAATGGCAATGCGGGGGGTGGGTCTTTCATCTACCACCTTGAGAAAAATCAGGTTTATGTCGGCTTTGTGGTGCATCTGAACTACAAGAACCCGCATCTGTTCCCCTATATGGAGTTCCAGCGTTTCAAGCATCACCCCATCGTGGCGAACCTGCTGGAGGGGGGCAAGCGCATCGCTTACGGCGCGCGCGCGATCTCCGAGGGCGGGTTTCAGTCGATGCCGAAAATGGTGGCACCCGGCGTAGCACTCTTGGGGTGTTCGGTGGGCATGGTCAACGTGCCGCGCATCAAGGGTAACCATAACGCAATGCTCTCGGGGATCGCGGCGGCAGAAGCTGCGATGGAGGCCATCAAGCATGACCGCAGCGGTGATGAGCTGAGCGCCTATGAGGTCGAGGTTCGCAACGGCCTGATCGGCAGCGATCTGCGTAAGGTGCGCAACGTCAAACCGCTCTGGTCGAAATATGGCCTGACGGCGAGCCTTATGATGGGCGGGCTGGACATGTGGACCAACACGCTCGGGTTTTCATTCCTCGGCACGCTGGGACACGGCAAATCGGACGCGGAAGCGACCGAGGAGGCGTCCAAACATGCGCCCATCGATTATCCGAAACCAGATGGCAAACTGTCTTTTGACCGGCTGACTAATGTCGCGTTTTCCTTCACCAACCACGAGGAAAGCCAGCCTGCACACCTGACCCTCCGGGACGCGTCGGTGCCGGTGAACATCAACTTGCCGAAATTTGCAGGCCCCTCGGCGCGTTATTGCCCAGCGGGTGTTTATGAGTTCGTGGAAGAAGCCGGCAAGGACACGCGCTTCGTGATCAATTTTCAAAATTGCGTGCATTGCAAAACCTGTGATATCAAGGATCCGGCGCAAAACATCGTTTGGACCACACCGCAAGGTGGAGACGGGCCAAATTACCCCAACATGTAGGGTGCTATGGCGTCCAACGGAGCGGGGTGCTTGCGAAGGGTAGGACCCCAGTGCCATTGCGCCTGAGCCGCAACATGTTACCGTCTGGTCAACCTCCGTATCCAAAAAGGCATAAGCTTGTGTTCCGTAGAATGATGACATCCGCAGTCGCAATCGGGCTTTGTATCGCCTCTGCGGCCCCTTTGGCGGCGCAATCCAATGCGGGCGCGTACCTTGCGGCGCGCTCTGCCGCGATCCAAAGCGACTTTGAACAGGCGGCCTCCTATTTTACCCAGGCGCTCACGCGGGATCCGCGCAATTTCGGCTTGATGGAAAGTGCTGTTGCCTCGCAACTTGCGCTGGGACGCATTGATCGTGCCGTGCCGATTGCGCAATCCCTCAAGGCTTCGGGGCAAAGCAGCCAGGTTGGTGAGCTTGTGCTGACCGCCCATAAAATCCTGCAACAGGATTTTGCCGCTCTTGAAGCAAAACCCATTGCGGACGCAGGCATCGGCCCCCTTGTGGATGGCCTGGTGCAGGCCTGGGCCTTGATGGGAAGTGGCAAGGTCTCCGAGGCGCTGGCGGGTTTTGACGAGGTTGCCGCGCAACCCGGCCTTATGGGGTTCGCGCTCTATCACAAGGCGATGGCGCTGGCGTCGGTGGGCGATTTCGAGGGCGCGGAACGCATTTTCGACGGCGATACCTCCGGGACGGTCATCCAAACCCGGCGTGGTGTTTTGGCGCGTACCGAAATCCTCTCTCAGCTGGGGCAGGGGGACAAGGCGCTGTCGCTCTTGCAGCAGATGTTCTCCGGCGCGACTGATCCGGAGATTGAGCAAATCATCGTGCGGCTAGAAAATGGCGAGCAAATCCCGTTTCAGCATGTGAACTCTGCGCAGGACGGCTTTGCGGAGGTCTTTTTCTCGGTTGCTGCGGCTTTGCGCTCTGAGGCCGGACCGGAATATATTATCCTCTATGCGCAGATTGCGTTGAATTTGCGCCCCGATCACGTGGATGCGCTGCTTCTGACGGCGGATATCTTTGAGTCGCTGGGTCAATTTGACGAGGCGATCAAGATTTACAAACGCGTTCCGGCAAACGACCCAAATTACCATGCAGCCGAGCTTGGGCGCGCCGAAGCGCTGCGTAGTTCTGATCGCCCCGAAGCGGCGATTGAGGTGCTCGAACAGCTGGCGCGCAGCCACGGCGAACTTGCGACGGTCCATTCGGCTTTGGGCGATGCGCTGCGCCGCGAAGATCGGTTTGGCGAGGCCGTTGCGGCCTATGACGCGGCTGCTGAGCTGGTCACCGACAAAGGCGGCCCAAGCTGGTTCCTCTATTACGCGCGCGCGATTTCGCAGGAACGTCAGGGGAATTGGGAAGCGGCAGAGAGTGATTTCCGGGCCGCGCTGGAGATCAACCCGAACCAGCCGCAGGTGTTGAACTACCTTGGCTACTCCCTTGTAGAAAAAACACAAAATCTGGACGAAGCCCTGGAAATGATCGAACGCGCGGTCGCCCTAAGCCCGGATAGCGGGTATATTATCGACTCGCTGGGCTGGGCGCTCTATCGCCTCGGACGTTTTGAAGAGGCCGTGCCCCATATGGAGCGCGCGGTGGAATTGATGGCGGTGGACCCGGTGGTTAATGATCACCTGGGCGATGTTTATTGGGCTGTGGGGCGCAAACGCGAGGCGGAATTCCAATGGGCGCGCGCCTTGTCCTTTGTGGATATGGACGACCCGCTGAGCGAGGCTAAACCCGACCGGATCCGGCGCAAACTTGAGGTTGGCCTCGATGTGGTGCTGGAAGAAGAGGGCAGCGACCCTCTGGAAGTCGCGCGGGATTGAGCCGGTATCATGGCTGATCTGGCGCAAGCTGTGCGGGTGTTCGCCCCGGCCAAGATCAATCTGACGCTGCATGTCACGGGCCAACGCGCGGACGGATATCACCTTTTGGATTCTCTGGTGGTCTTTGCCGATGTCGGGGATCACCTGGCGGTTCACAGGCAGGACGGTTTTTCGATGCGCGTGGAGGGGCGTGAGGCCGCAGCGGTACCGGCGGATACGGACAATCTTGTGCTGCGCGTCGCTGCTTTGTTCAAAGACCTGCAGGGTGCGCGGTTTCACCTCCTCAAAGAGCTGCCTGTTGCTTCTGGCATCGGCGGCGGGTCTGCGGATGCAGCGGCGGCTATGCGCGCGCTGGCGGCTCTTTCTCAGGCGGGCAATGCGCCTGACATGGCCGATGTTTTGCGACTGGGAGCGGATATCCCCATGTGCGTTAGATCGGATGCGGCGCGGGTGCGGGGGATCGGTGACAGGATCGAGCCCCTGACAGATTTACCGCCGCTCCATGCCGTTCTGGTCAATCCGCGTCGCGCGGTTTCAACGCCCAGCGTGTTCAAGGCTTTGCGTAATCGCAATCAGCCGCCGATGCCCGAGACCCTGCCGCACTTCGCGGATGCGTCCGACATGGCGGCTTGGCTGGGCACACAACGCAACGACCTGGAGGCCGCAGCCACATCGGTGGACCCTGCGATTGCGCAGGTAAAGGCCGCTTTGGAAGCGTGCCAGGGCTGCATGTTGGCACGTATGTCAGGGTCAGGTGCCACATGTTTCGCGCTGTTCGCGGACCACCGAACCGCCAAAAATGCCGCCGCGCGCCTGTGTGAGGCACATCCCGACTGGTGGATTAAACCTGCGCGCCTGGGCGATCAGAGCCAGCGCGCAGCGCCTCAGTTAATCCGCTCAACTACATAATCGGCCAGATCATTCAGCATGTGTTTGACCTCGTGATCCGGCAGCGGCGTCAGCGCCGATTTCGCCTTTGCCGCCCAATCCCGCGCTGCTACGGCCGTATCCGTCAGGGCCGCATGTTTGTGCAGATAGGCAATGGCAGTGTCGAGATCGGCGTCGGTCTGTTTGCCTTTTTCGATGGTGCGCTCCCAAAAGGCGCGCTCTTCCGCCTCTGATTTGGCAACCGCCTTGATCAGGGGCATTGTCAGCTTGCGTTCACGAAAATCATCCCCGATGTTCTTGCCAATTGCGCCCGCATCCCCTTGGAAATCAAGCAAATCATCGACGATCTGGAAGGCCACGCCCAAGGCATCGCCATAATCAAACAGAGCTCGTATCTGAGCCTCGGGCGCATCCGCGATGACGCCACCCACCTCCATCGCCGCCGAAAAAAGCGCCGCCGTCTTGCCGCGCACGACTTTTAGGTACACCTCTTCTGTGGTGGCCAGATCCTGACTGGCGGTCAGCTGTAAAACCTCACCTTCTGCAATGGTCGCAGAGGCATTTGCCAGAATATCCAACACCCGCAAGGAGCCGGTTTCCGTCATCAACTGGAAACTGCGCGCAAAGAGATAATCGCCCACCAGAACGGAGGATTTATTGTCCCAGAGCAGGTTCGCCGTGGGCCGCCCGCGCCGCTGCCCGCTCTCATCGACCACATCATCATGCAGCAGCGTCGCCGTATGGATGAACTCCACCGTCGCCGCCAAATTGATATGATAGCGGCCTTCGTAGCCGCACATATGCGCCGCCGCGAGCGTCAGCATGGGGCGCAGGCGTTTGCCGCCTGCCTCCACCAGATGCGCGGTGACCTCGGGGATGCGCGGGGCATGCTCGGAAGCCATGCGCGTGCGGATCAAATCGTTCACCGCGAGCATATCGGCGGCCAGAAAGGTGGCCATCCTGTCATGCGGTTTTTGTGATTTCTCACTCATTGGCATCAACTTCCCGTTTGCAGGCTCGACAACATGGCCAGCTTGCCCTTACATCCCTGATATGAAGGAACTTTTGCGCAGCACCGACCCGACGATCATCGCCTTTGCCATGGCCCTTCTTCAAGGCGAGGATATAGACTGCTTTGAATTGGACGTAAACATGAGCGTGCTCGAAGGTAGCATAGGCATTTTTCCGCGCAGGCTGATGGTCCGCCCGGACGATCACACAGCGGCGCTGCGAGTGATGCGTGACAATGAAATCCCATTGGGAAAATGATGGATGACCTGACGCGGGACGCCTTTCTGGGCGGCTTGGTGCAGTTGTTGCAGCCGCGTGTGGGGTACCGGGCCGGCGTTGATCCGGTGCTTTTGGCAGCCAGCGTGCCGGCGCAGGCAGGGCAAAGCGTGCTGGATCTGGGCTGCGGTGTCGGGGCGGCGGCCCTATGTCTTGGCGCGCGGATTGCGGGGTTATCGCTCACCGGTGTTGAAATGCAGGCCGAGTATGCACAACTTGCCGCGCGCAATGGCGGTGGCAGGCTGGAAGTCGTCGTCGCGGATTTGAACGACCTGCCTGCGGATTTGCGCGAACGCCAGTTTGATCATGTCATGGCCAACCCCCCGTATTTTGACCGAAAGGCTGGTCTTTCCGGTCAAAATGCTGCGCGTGAGGCGGCGTTGGGCGAAGCGACGCCGCTGGCGGTTTGGATCAAGGTGGCGGCGAAACGCGTAAAACCCAAGGGGCAGGTGCATTTCATTCACCGTGCGGAACGCATCCCCCAAATCCTTGAGGCTCTGCCCGATCATATGGGAAGTATTGAGATCTTGCCGATCAGCCCGCGTATCGGTCGTGCGGCGGAACTGGTGATCCTGCGGGCGCGCAAAAATGGACGGGCTGCTTTCAAATTGCATGCGCCGCTGATTCTGCACGAGGGGGCGCGGCATCTCAGGGATGGGGACAGCTATGCGCCCCGTATCAAAGCAATTTTGCGGGATGGGACGGCGCTTGATTTTTGAGCGACGTTAATACAATCTTAACGGGAGTCGTGTGCATGCTGCTAATGCGGCGTGACTTGAAGCGCAAGGTGTGCTCCACTCGATGTCGTACCGATGCAAACAGGAGGAATGGATGAGCGTTACTGCACATGTCGAGCAACTGAAGAGAAAACATCAGTCCCTGAGCGATGCCGTGGAAGAGGCGCAACGCGCCCCCGGTATTGATGACCTTGCAATCGCCGATCTGAAGAAACAGAAACTACGTCTCAAAGAAGAAATATCGCGATTATCGGCCTAGTTTCGAGAAGACAGACTGGCGCGGGCCGCGATCACCGCCCCGCCAGTTACCAAAATTGCCGCGATACCCAGCGTTGCCGAAAATGCTGTAACGCCCGCAACGACCAGCACACATGTCGACAAAAGAGGTGCCGCATAAGACGCTGTGCCCAAAAGCTGTATGTCGCCCTGCTTGACCCCAATATCCCAGACGAAAAACGCGAGCCCAACCGGCCCCATGCCTAGAAGTAAAGTGGACCCCCAAGCGATTGCGGTTTGAGGGAATATTGTTTGCTCGAAGATGAGATGCAGCGGTAGCGACAGCGCAGCCGCAGCGAGGCAGAAGACGGTCACAGATTGCGTTGGTGCCGTTCCAACCAAACGGGACAGCACCGAATAGCCCGACCAGGTAAAAGCGCAGACAAGCGCCAAAAGGTAGCCAGCCATATGCGCGGTCTGAAATCCAGCGTCACCGCCCGATAAAATCAATGCGGCTCCAGTGAATCCGATTGTGGCACCGATCAAATGGCCCTTTTTGACCCGTTCACCCGGCAAAAACCCTGAGAGTATCACGATCAGCAACGGCCATAGATAAGCGATCAAGCCAGCCTCTGCCGCCGGGGCCAAGCGCAGGGCCGAAAAATACAAGGCGTGATACCCAAAAAGACCTAGTGAACCAAAGACATAGACCCGCAAAGGCACTGCGCGCAATGCGCCCAGCCCAGTGGAAAAATGCGTCCAGATCAGGCCGGAAACCCCGCCGATGGTAAAACAGATCGTATTGAGCAGCAGCGGTGGCGTCGGAGCTGAACCGACCGTTAACAGGGCCAGCAGGGACCACAGGATCACTGCGATGAACCCGATCAACGTCGCGCGGTGCCGCGTCATGGGTCTTCTCCGGTGGGTTCAAGGATACGTAGCGCCTCGGTAATATGGGTTGTCTTGCTGATCTCATGCAGCATCCACTCGCGGAAGGCTTTGACCTGCGGTCGGGTTTCATTTCCCAGCGGACACAGAAAGCGAAACTGTGCACCGGTCGAGATTGCCATGTCAAAAGGCATCACCAACCGACCGTCGGCAATGTCCTTCACCACCAATGCGCGGCGCCCCAGAACAATACCGACACCGGCCAAGGCGGCATCCACGGCATGATCGGCCTGGCTGAACCGGGGGCCGTGGCGTGGATCAAAGTCAATGCCCATCGCGCCAAACCAGGCTTTCCAGTCGCATGGGGGGCGCAGGAAATTAATCGAATCATCAAAGATCAAAGGCGCACGGGTGAGGCTTTCGGCATCGGGGTATTTTTTTGCCAGTTCAGGCGTCATGACAGGGGCCACCCACTCCGTCGCCAGGGGCAGAGAATAGAGCCCTTCGTAGGGATCGTGCCCGAAGCGGATGGCAACATCTATGGCGTCGCGACCGAAATCCATGATTTTCAGCGAGGCGGAAAAACGCAGTTCGATCTCCGGATGCGCCTGTGCAAATTCATAAAGCCGGGGTGCCAGCCATTTTGCGGTAAAGGCGGGGCCAGCGGTGACGGTTAGGGTCTGTTCGTCCTGAAGCCGCTGTGCCGCGCGCCAGGCGGCGGAGAGTTTTTGAAACCCATCGGCGGCACCGGGAGCCAGTGCCGCGCCCGCTTCGGTCAATTCGACCGCCCGATTGAGTCTGCGGAATAAGGGCGCGCCCAGATGTTGTTCAAGGGATTTAATCTGGAAGCTCAAGGCGGCCGGGGTGACCGAAAGCTCCTCTGCGGCCTTGGCAAAAGACATATGCCGCGCCGCCGCTTCAAAGGCACGCAAGGCGGTCAGGGGCGGCAGGCGTTCAATCATTTCACATCAGTATAACTTAACCGAACGGATTAAAAGTCTCGTTTGTCAGTTATGTTTGCGAATGACATATTGAGGTCAGATCAAATTCACTGATGCTCTGAAAGGACCAAACCTATGTTCGAAGCCTCCACAACCGCCACAACCCGTAATGCAATGCAACGTGCGCATGAAGAACGCGCGCAAGCCATGAAAGACGCATGGCACTGGTTGTTTCCTTCTTCCCGCTGATGGGCTGCAGCCATCTTACGGGATACGAAAAGGGCCGGTCACGGTGACCGGCCCTTTTTGTCTGCGCGTCTGTCGAAGGGTCAGACGAAAAACTGCGCCCCATTGGCCGAGATGGTCGATCCGTTCACGAAGCCGGAATCGTCGGATGCCAGGAACACAACGCAACGCGCTATTTCTTCGGGCTCGCCCAAGCGACCGGCTGGTATCTGAGCGATGATCGATTCGCGTACTTTCTCCGGGACGGCCATGACCATATCCGTGGCGATATAGCCGGGGCAAATCGCGTTTGCCGTGATGCCTGCGCGCGCGCCTTCCTGGGCGAGGGATTTAACAATCCCAAGGTCGCCTGCTTTCGTTGCGGCATAATTCACCTGAGCGAATTGGCCTTTCTGACCGTTGATCGAACTGATCACGATGACGCGACCAAATTTGCGCTCGCGCATACCGGGCCAAACCGGATGGACGGTGTTGAACACACCGGTGAGGTTCGTGTCGATGACCTCCTGCCATTGCTCGGGCGTCATTTTATGGAATGGCGCGTCGCGCGTGATCCCCGCATTGGCAACTACCACATCAATCGGGCCCAGATCCGCTTCGACGCTGGCGATGCCGTTTTTGCTCTCGCCGTAATCCGCCACGTTCCACTTATAGGTTTTGATGCCTGTTTCGGCGGTGAATTTCGAAGCGGCTTCATCGTTGCCGGCATAGGTTGCCGCCACCGAATAACCGGCGTCCTTGAGGGCGGTGGAAATCGAAGCGCCGATTCCTCGGCTGCCTCCTGTGACGAGTGCGACGCGGGACATTTGGGATTCTCCTCTGAATTTCTGATAATCTTGTTACGTACTCCATTCGCATTGCGCAATATTATTACGCAATGAATTTTGGAGTTAAGTGCGAAAGAGTGCCGGGCGATACGAGGCCGCATCGCCCAGACGTCACATCAGGGGCGCTCAAGGCACATGGCAACACCCATACCGCCGCCGATACACAGCGTCGCCAGCCCTTTTTTGGCGTCGCGGCGTTTCATTTCGAACAGTAGCGTGTTCAAAATCCGTGCACCTGAAGCACCGATGGGGTGACCGATTGCGATCGCACCACCGTTCACGTTCACAACATCCGGGTTCCAGCCCATATCCTTATTCACAGCACAGGCCTGCGCAGCAAAGGCTTCATTGGCCTCGACCAGGTCCAGATCTTCCGCTTTCCAACCCGCTTTTTCGAGTGCCTTGCGGCTGGCGTAAATCGGACCGGCCCCCATGATGGACGGGTCGAGGCCGACCGTGGCGTAGCTGGCGATGCGCGCGAGAGGTTCGATACCCCGTTTTTCGGCTTCATCCGCTGACATCATCAAAGCTGCTGCGGCGCCATCGTTCAGACCCGACGCATTAGCGGCCGTCACCGAACCGTCTTTGGTAAAGGCTGGGCGCAGTTTTTGCATGGCTTCCATCGTGGCACCGTGACGGATGTATTCATCCTGGTCCACGACCGTGTCGCCTTTACGGCCCTTGACCGTAAAGGCCATGATTTCATCGGCGAATTTGCCAGCTTTTTGAGCAGCTTCGGCCTTGTTTTGCGAGGCGACAGCAAAACTATCTTGTTGTTCGCGGCTGATTTGCCATTTTTCGGCAACGTTTTCAGCGGTTTGCCCCATATGATAGCCATTGAAGGCATCCCAGAGGCCGTCACGGATCATGGTGTCGATATATTTCATATCGCCCATTTTATGTCCGGCGCGCAGGGCTGCGGCATGTGGCGAAAGGGTCATGTTTTCCTGTCCGCCCGCCGCGACGATGCTGGCATCGCCCAATTGAATGTGCTGCGCAGCAAGGGCAACGGAGCGCAATCCCGAACCACAGACCTGATTGATCGACCAGGCCGCGCTTTCCAGGGGTAAGCCAGCGTTGACATGCGCCTGACGCGCGGGGTTTTGTCCCTGTGCAGCCGTGAGAACCTGACCGAGTATGGTTTCGGAGACTTCGGAGGGATCCACACCGGCGCGCGCAACGATTTCTTTGAGCACGGCGGCCCCGAGATCATGGGCAGGGATGGTTGCGAAAGATCCGCCAAAGCTGCCGACAGCGGTACGGGCTGCGGATGCGATAACAACATTTGTCATAGAGATAAGTCCTTTGCCATTTCTGGTAAGGAACGCGGCACTCGCGTCTCATGGTCCCCTACCGATGATGGTGCAACGCTTATCTCATTCGTTAAGGGGCGGCAACCAATCGAAATATGTCGTGGCCTTTTTGGGCGGCGCGATTAGGTGAACAGGATGCTCAGGACGCTATTTTTTTTTCTCGTTCTACGAACCAATGAGGGTGCGTCGTAGCCGCAGCGTAGTAGTGGCCTTGGAGACAGTCGATACCCAAGGCGATGAGCGTATCAGCGTCCTCCTTGGTCTCCACAAATTCGGCAACCGTGAGCATATCAAAATGGCGCGCGATGGATACGAGAGCTGCGGTCAATGCCTGGTTGTCAGGGTCAGAGGCGATGCCCTGAATGAATTGTCCATCGATCTTCAGGATATCGAAGCAAAAGTCCTTGAAGTAACTCAAGGCTGTGTACCCAGCACCGAAGTCATCGAGCGCAAAGCAAATCCCTTTTAGCTTGAGGCGGTCCATGAAATCGACCACCTGTTCGGGCGCGGTCACCGCCGAACTTTCGGTAATTTCCAAAATCAACCGTTCCGCAATGAGGCCGTCGCGGTTCAGCCACCTGTCCAGGGTCCGGTTCCATTGCCGAGAGCCGATAGAGCGGGCTGACATGTTTATAGACAAGCGCAGTCCCGGATTTTCATGTAGCGCTCGCAGCCCCTGAGCGAGGGCAAGGGTGTCCAATTGTCGACCCAATTCGGTATTCTCAATTGTACTCATGAAATGAGCCGCCGGAATAACACGGCCTGTTGCATCCAATACACGAATCAGACCCTCGTAAAAGGCGACTTTTGTTGGATTTTGGGCCTGCATGATAGGTTGATACGCCAGCATGACCTGCTTGTGTCTGACAGCGTCGGCTACCATTTGCATGACGTTCTGATCACGTTTGGAGAGCGTGAAGGCGAGAGGGTTGATCGTACCGGCGGGAATCTCTGCAAGCTGTCTTTTTTTTAGTTCGGACATGGTAACCTTCATATTGACGCGTTCAATCACTGTGGAGCGCAAATCACTAAGATCGGGTGAATTTTCCTATTTTGTTCTTGATGTCTGTCGAAGGCGGGTATCCCTGCCTGTCGTGACTTTTGCTGGGCTCTGTCGAAGGAGGGGGCAATTCGTAAAGAGGCTGTTCTAGAAAGAGGTAGGTACTGAAGGGATTGTAAGCAGATCCTTTGGAAATTGAGCCAGCTGGCAGATATTAGACGTCTGGCTTGGAATGATGTGTTTTAAGCATGAGTTTATAACGAGAATTCGTAAATAACTGCAGCAAGCTATACATGATTGTGGTAGCCAGATAAAAACTGGCTGTGTTCTGGAGTTGTTCGTTCGAATGTGCGCCGATGTTTGTTTGAAATGCCTTTCCTCAAATATGACCGAACGGTTTTAGCCCACTTTCCAAAACCGCCGCCTCTGTTTGTCGAAGCGACGCAAATAGTTCTATCCGCGATAGGTGATAGGAGGGGCTGTTTTTGCGGAAGATAGCCATCGTGCCCTGCGTCTGGATGTCTGCCGTCAGTTCAGGCCATGAAGAGCCGCTGAATGAGCACCATTGTAATGGTAGCGGGACGCCAGAAAACGAGCTTTTAATCGACCGATTAAGCTGATCTTCTCGCATGAGCCGCGCAATAAATGCAGGGGCAATATTTGTCCATTCGATATACCGAGCGGTTGGCCCTCGCAGGGATCGAGCCCTTGGTTGGTGCTGTCGGTGATTTCTATGACAATGCCTTAGCCGAAACAATAAACAGCCTTTACAAAGCCGAAGTCATCCGTCGCCTAGGGCGTGGACCTGTCGCGGTTTGATGCCGCTCCTTTGATAGCATTTACTGCACCAAAGGAGACGGACTATGGGACTGAAACGAACGGACGAATTCCGCCAAGATGCAATGCGTATCGCATTGACCAGTGGGCTGACGCGCAAGCAGGTGGCTGACGATCTGGGTGTCGGGATGTCGACGCTGAACAAATGGATCACCGCGCACCGAGATACAGACGTGGTGTCGAAAGAGGATTTGAGCCTCGCTCAAGAGAATGATCGACTTCGACGGGAGAACCGACTCCTGAAGGAGAAGAGGGAGATCTTAAAAAGGGCCACCCAGTTCTTCGCGGGCCTAAAGCAATGAGATTTAGGTTTATCCACTGCCCGGCAGTGCATTGAAAATGCACGAGAGGGGAAGAACACAGGTGCAGCTTCCCAGCCAACCGGTTGTGCAATGTTGTGGGCGTCAGCACAAGCGGGCTACGCGCATTCCGCAACCGTCCTGCCAGCCGAAGACGGCGGTCTGACTTGGTCACGCTTGCGCACATCCATTGCCCGGCAGTGTATTGAAAATACATGAGAGGGAAGGAGCGGTCCCGTCTCAGCCCGGGCAGCTATGGTCGACCGCGCATGACTGAAGAGCTGAAGGAGATCGGTCTGAATGTTGGCCATCGTCGTGTTGGTCGTCTGATGCGTCAGAACGGAATAACCGTGGTCAGGACCCGTAAACACAAGGTCACAACCATTGCCCGGCAGGCGATTGCACAGCAATCTGCTGAGAGGGGGACAGCGACCATAAGTTCAACATAGCGCCGAACCTGCTGGATCGGGACTTCACCGCAGATGCGCCAAATCAGAAGTGGGCTGGTGACATCAGCTACGTTTGGACCCGAGAGGGTTGGTTGTACCTGGCTGTCATCCTCGACCTGCATTCAAGGCGCGTCGTTGGTTGGGCCGTCAGTAATCGCATGAAGCGCGATCTGGCAATTAGGGCGCTGAAGATGGCGATTGCATTCCGGTTACCGCCGAAAGACTGCATTTATTACCCGACAGGCGATTACAAGGTAATCTGCCGAGAGGGCACCACACGGATCGCGGCAGCCAATATTGTTCTCATGATTATCAGAAGGTCCTGCGCCAGCATGGCTTCAAGGTATCGATGAGCGGCAAAGGAAATTGCTATGATAATGCCGCCCCCTCTCGGCAGATTGCTTTGCAATCGCCTGCCGGGCAATGGTACGCTTTTGAACGGAAAGTGGCTTAAACGAGCACCTGGGGCGGCACAAAAGCGCGACAGGTCCAGTCCGGGCGGTGATGTATGAATATGGCCATGTTTTTCCGCTAGGCATTGCGAACCTCAAGCGTATCGAGGCCACCCTTGAGGGATCGAACGGAGAGCTACCTGAACTGGCCCTTGAAGCGTGCCGAGATCTCATTTTACAGATCGCCGAGAAGACAGCCCGAATTGAAGCCAAAACGAAGAAAGCCAAGGTCCTGTCAAAGAATGCGGATTTAACCCGGCAATTACAGACGATGCCAGGCGTTGGACCTCTAACGGCGTTAGCTATTGAAGCTTTTGCTCCGCCGATGAGCAGTTTTAAATGTGGGCGGGATTTTGCCGCCTGGCTTGGTTTGGTGCCCCGTCAACATTCCTCAGGCGGCAAGGCCCGGCTTGGGCGGATCTCAAAAGCAGGGCAGGCTGACATTCGCCGGCTTTTGATCATTGGAGCAATGATGCGGCTCAACTGGCTTGGACGCAAGTCGATCCGGCCAGGCTCGTGGCTGGCGCGAATGTTAGAGAGAAAGCCTCGGATGCTGGTGGCAATCGCATTGGCAAACAAAATGGCGCGCGCGATCTGGGCCATGATGACGCATAATGAAGATTACAGAGATCCGACGCAGGCGGCAGCAGCAGTATGACGCTAGCTCTGCGCACAGCAATCTGACGTCGGTGAAGGAGGTGTGAGAAGTCGATGACCTGAATGGGCAAATTGATCGAATAGACCTGGATTAGGAAAACCAAGACTACCGGCTGAGCAGCAAAGCTCGTACGTCAGATTTGGACCTGATCCGCAGATCACCATACCGGCCAGCGGCTGCTGAAGTGCCGCACTCAAAGGCCTGATAGAAGACCGCACTCAATCACATGCTTACAGCGTCAAAAACAACTTGCACCATAGGCGGTAACCATAAAAGGCGGTCGTGGTTTAGTCCTATTTATTGATCTAAAAGAAAATTCGAGAATTGATCTAAAAACTGCGGCAAAGGCGGCTATTGCATGGGCTGATCTAATTGAAAGCGTCGGCGGTCATTTTGATCCATCCTGGCCGCCTACGATTGATCTGGTTTCTTCTGAGCCGGGCAGCCAAAAGTTAAAGATTGTCATATCTTCGCTAGTCGACGACCCCAAGGCCACCATTAGAGCGGCTATCATTTCATCTATCATATTGATTATAGGGACAACGGTGCGGTGGGGGATAAAGCAAGTTTTGGAGTATAGGTCTGGACCCGACGCGCCTGCCCAAGTCCAAAATCTGTCGGTCGGAGATCGGGAGTCGATTGCACAAGATGTTGTAACCTCGCTTCAGGCGAAACGCATCCAAGGGTGTGAGCATGGTTCAACAAACTTGCGAAAAAAAGTCGTATAAAAGGTCAAATCGCTCTAGAACGCCCAAATGTCAGGGGTGCTGCCAAGTATAAAAGACGAAAAAAAGCCCCGTCATATCAGAAAATGACGGGGCCAGCCGGTTGTCTTTATGCGACTTTATTCTGCCGTCAGCAGAGGAGGTTTATTGCCGGACAGTCGAGGTTTTTCAGGCCCTTCAATTTTCAGGTCGATCTCACCGGCCTTTACGCCCACCTTCACGATCCCACCCTTTGCCAACTTGCCGAACAGCAGGTCTTCAGCCAAAGGTTTTTTGATGTGCTCTTGGATCACACGTCCGAGCGGACGCGCGCCCATTTTTGTATCATAACCCTTGTCTGCCAGCCATTCTGCTGCGGGTTTAGTCAGCTCAATCGTCACGTTGCGATCCATCAATTGCGCTTCCAGTTGCAGGACAAACTTCTCAACCACACGCAAGATGACTTCCTTGGGCAGTGGTGCGAAGCTAATCACGGCATCAAGTCTGTTCCGGAACTCAGGCGTGAAAGTCCGCTCTATTGCAGCCGTGTCCTCGCCGGTCCGACGATCGCGCCCAAAACCGATGGCCTCTTTGGCTTGCTCGGACGCACCGGCATTGGATGTCATGATCACAACGACATTGCGAAAATCAACGGTACGCCCGTTGTGATCTGTGAGTTTGCCGTGATCCATCACCTGCAACAAGATATTGTAGACGTCCGGATGGGCTTTCTCCATCTCATCGAGCAGCAAAATACAATGAGGGTGTTGATCTACGCCATCCGTCAGCATCCCGCCCTGGTCAAAGCCGACATATCCCGGAGGGGCTCCGATCAAGCGGCTCACGGCGTGCTTTTCCATGTATTCGGACATATCAAAGCGCAGGAGTTCGACGCCAAGCGTATCCGCTAACTGCTTGGCGACTTCGGTCTTTCCGACGCCAGTCGGGCCTGCAAAAAGGTAATTCCCGATGGGTTTTTCCGGCTCGCGCAGGCCTGCGCGAGCCAGTTTGATCGCAGAGGACAAGGCTTCGATGGCTTTATCTTGACCAAACACCACACGTTTCAGGGATCCTTCTAGATCCTTCAGCACTTCGGCATCGTCTTTGGAGACGTTTTTGGGCGGAATGCGCGCGATCTTGGCGACGACATTTTCAATTTCCCGGGTGCCGATTGTTTTGCGGCGCTTGGCCGCGACGACAAGATGTTGCGCCGCACCGGCCTCGTCGATCACATCAATCGCGGAATCGGGCAGTTTGCGGTCATTGATATAGCGAGACGCCAGTTCCACAGAGGATTTAATCGCATCTGCCGTGTATTTGACAGAGTGGTGCTCCTCAAAATAGGGTTTCAAGCCACGCAGGATTTTTACCGCATCCTCAACCGACGGTTCATTCACGTCGATTTTCTGGAACCGGCGGCTGAGCGCGCGGTCCTTTTCGAAATGCTGGCGGAATTCCTTGTAGGTGGTTGAGCCCATGGTGCGCAATTTGCCGCCCGCAAGCGCCGGTTTGAGCAGATTGGAGGCATCCATCGCCCCGCCAGAGGTCGCACCCGCGCCGATCACAGTGTGGATTTCGTCGATAAACAGAACCGCGTCTTTATGGTCTTCCAGCTCGGAAACAACCGCCTTCAGACGTTCTTCGAAATCGCCGCGGTAGCGTGTACCGGCCAGCAGCGCACCCATATCGAGTGAGTAAATAGTCGCGTTTTCCAACACTTCCGGTGTTTCACCCGCAACGATTTTTCGCGCCAAGCCTTCGGCAATTGCCGTTTTGCCTACACCGGGGTCGCCCACCAGAAGCGGGTTGTTCTTGCGCCGACGACACAGCACTTGAATGCAGCGTTCCACCTCAGACTCGCGTCCGATCAGCGGGTCGATGTCGCCCTCGCGTGACTTGGCATTGAGATCCACGCAGTATTTTTCCAGCGCACTCTCTTTTTTATCGCCCTCGGTAACACCCTGGGTCTCTTCTTCATGCTCGGGCGCGCCGGAAACCGGACGTGGCTCGCCGTAAGCGGGATCCTTGGCGACACCATGCGCGATGAAATTAACCGCATCATAACGCGTCATATCCTGCTCTTGCAGGAAGTAGGCGGCGTTGCTTTCGCGTTCAGCAAAGATCGCAACCAACACATTTGCGCCTGTCACCTCGGTGCGCCCGGAGGACTGCACATGGATTGCGGCCCGCTGGATGACGCGCTGGAATGCAGCCGTCGGCACGGCTTCGGAGCCATCGACATCGGTGACCAGATTGCTCAGGTCCTCGTCTACGAATTCCACCAAGGTCGCGCGTAAATCGTCAATGTCGACGCTGCACGCCTTCATGACGCGCATGGCATCGGGCTCGTCAATCAGGGCCAGCAGAAGGTGCTCAAGTGTTGCAAATTCATGTCGCCTGGCATTGGCCAGCGCCAATGCAGAATGTATCGCCTGTTCAAGTGTGGTCGAAAATGAAGGCACAATATGCGCTCCTTCTGATCGGGGTCGGTGGGGGATCTGAAAGATGTCGATCCATGAGCCGACCATGGCCTCATAGTGTTAGAGTTTGGTTGATCGCAGCCCGGCTTCAAGTTTTTTCTTCACTTTTTTGATGAAAAATAATGTGAAGATGTAAATAAGGGCTGTGTTGCAGGCGTTAGAAGGCGTCCTTTCGGGCACGGATTTCAGCGAAGACCTGAGCATCCGTTGCGTCTGGCATGTCCAGACCTGCGCGAATGTCAGCGTTGGCGGCGCGCAAAAACGGATTTGTCGCCGCCTCCAGCGTCAGAAGTGAGGGAACGGTGGGGCTGCCAGCGGCGCGTGCCGAGACAATCTTTTCATTCCGTGATATAAGATCAGGATTATGCGGATCAATGGTTAACGCGAACTTAGCGTTGGATGCGGTATATTCATGTCCGGAACAAATAATTGTGTCGCCGGGCAGCGCCGCCAACTTGCTCAGGCTCTGCCACATCTGATCGGCGCTGCCCTCAAACAGCCGCCCGCAGCCCAAAGCCATCAGACTGTCCCCGGTGAACGCCGCCGATGCATCCGCCATGTAATAGGCAATATGCCCCTTTGTGTGGCCGGACACATCCATGACCTGAACCGAATGGCCCGCGAAATCGAACGACTCCCCATCTGATAACGAGCGGTCCAGGGGGGGCAGTCGATGCGCATCCGCCGCAGCCCCGGTGACGCGGGCGGGGTGCGCCTCCAATACCTTAACCAACCCCTGCACATGATCGTCATGATGATGCGTGATCCAGACCTCGCTCAACACCCAGCCGCGCGTGGACAGCGCCTCTAGGATCGGTGCGGCCTCGGGAATATCGACAAGCGCGGTCTGCCCGCTGGCGGTATCATGCACCAAAAACGCGTAATTATCCGACAGGCAGGGGATGGTCACGATCTCGACGGGCATGGTCATTTACTTCCACTTTTGCAAAGCTGTTGCCAGAGTGACCGATACCGAGGCTGGCCGCAATGCATCTGGACGTTCAGGACCTGCGAAATTTCTACTACCGCTCCGCTTTGGGGCGGGCGGCGCAGTCGAGCCTGCAATCGCGCATGCGCGAGATCTGGCCCGAGGCCAAGGGACAGACGGTGGTGGGTTTTGGCTTTGCCGCGCCCTTGCTGCGTCCCTACCTCAAGGATGCGCGCCGCGTGATTGCCTTGATGCCTGGGCCACAGGGGGTGATGCCCTGGCCGCCGGGCAAACCCAATGTTTCGGTGCTCACCGAGGAAACACAATGGCCGCTGGAAACCGGCCATGTGGACAAATTGGTGCTGCTGCATGCGCTGGAGACCTCCGAGCGCGCCTCAGACCTGTTGGAGGAGTGCTGGCGCGTGCTGGGACCGGGGGGGCGGGCGCTGTTCATCGTGCCCAACCGCGCGGGACTTTGGGCACGGCGCGACCGCACACCCTTTGGCTTTGGGCGTCCCTATTCGCCGGGACAACTCGAAACGCAATTGCGCAAACATCAATTCCTGCCGGAACGCCACGCGGGCGCGCTTTATCTCGTGCCTTCGACAAAGCGGTGGTGGATGAAAACCGGTGCTGCCTTTGAAAAATTCGGTCGCCGCATGCCGACCATGATGGCGGGGGGGGCCTTTATGGTGGAGGCCACGAAACTGGTCTACCCGCCCAAGGGCAAGGTCGAACGCAGCCGAAAACTGCGTCCCAGCGCCGTTTTGGAGCCGGCCGCGAAACCGGTTTGATCATGGGTCGGGGCTTTCGCGGGACGCTGATACGACCTCAAATGCCGGTTTTTGCAGCATGGGAATCGCAAAACCGCTCCAGATTTGTGTCATTTGCGGATTTTTATTACGGGCCAAACCGCCGCAGCCAAGCCAAGTGCCTGAAATAACGAAGAAAGTGCCAAAACCGCTGATCACGATCTCATGTTGCGGGGTCTGATCCTCTCTGCTACATCACCGCTGATTTCGACGTCTTGAGTAATTCAAGCCGCGCCAACACTCTCGGTGACGCGACCTCTTCGCATATCCGGGGCCAGAACATCGGAAGGGTGGACGTGTCAGAACCAGCTTCGATTTCCACAAGCATTGCCGGGCGTTATGCCACGGCGGTCTATGAAATTGCCAAGGACGCCAATGTCGTCAAAGCGCTGGAGGCTGATCTCGATGCGCTCCGGGACGCTCTTGCGGATAGCGCGGATTTCCGTGCGCTGATCCATTCGCCGATTTATTCGCGTGAAGAACAGGGTGCTGCGATTGCCGCGCTGGCCGCGAAAATGAAGCTGTCGGATACGGTCGCCAATACGCTGGCCCTGATGGCACAAAACCGCCGCCTGTTCGTCTTGCCGCAACTGGTGTCGACCCTGCGCGAGATCATCGCCACCGAAAAAGGCGAAGTCACTGCCGATGTGACCTCTGCCAAGGCGCTGACCAAGACGCAGAGCGACAAGCTCACCAAATCACTCAAGGCCTCTACAGGCAAAACCGTCACACTCAATACGACCGTGGATGAAAGCCTCATCGGTGGTCTGATTGTCAAAGTTGGTTCGCGCATGATCGACACCTCGATCCGCGCGAAACTGAATTCCCTCCAGAATGTAATGAAAGAGGTCGGATAAATGGGTATCCAAGCAGCAGAAATTTCTGCGATCCTGAAGGACCAGATCAAGAATTTCGGTCAAGAGGCCGAAGTGGCCGAAGTAGGCCGTGTGCTTTCCGTCGGTGACGGCATCGCGCGCGTTTACGGGTTGGACAATGTCCAGGCCGGTGAGATGGTCGAATTCCCCGGTGGGATTCAGGGCATGGCGCTGAACCTCGAATCCGACAACGTCGGTGTGGTTATTTTCGGTTCCGACCGTGACATCAAAGAAGGCGACACCGTCAAGCGCACGAATTCCATCGTGTCCGTGCCCACGGGCGACGAATTGCTGGGCCGTGTTGTGGATGGTCTGGGCAATCCGATTGACGGCAAGGGCCCGATTGGCGCGAAAACCTCCTCCGTGGCAGACGTTAAAGCGCCGGGCATTATCCCGCGTAAATCTGTGCACGAACCCATGGCGACTGGCCTCAAATCCGTCGATGCGATGATCCCGATTGGCCGTGGCCAGCGCGAATTGATCATTGGCGACCGTCAGACTGGTAAAACCGCTGTGGCGCTCGATGCGATCCTGAACCAGAAATCCATCAATGATGCGGCTGGCGATGACGAGGGTAAGAAGCTCTATTGCGTCTATGTTGCGATTGGCCAGAAGCGTTCCACCGTGGCACAGCTGGTGAAAAAGCTCGAAGAGACCGGCGCGATTGAATATTCCATCGTTGTGGCCGCGACCGCTTCCGAGCCTGCACCGATGCAGTTCCTCGCACCTTACTCCGCGACCGCGATGGCCGAGCATTTCCGCGACAATGGCCGTCACGCGCTGATCATCTATGATGATCTGTCCAAACAGGCCGTGTCCTATCGCCAGATGTCCCTGTTGCTGCGTCGCCCACCTGGTCGTGAAGCTTACCCAGGTGACGTTTTCTATCTCCACTCCCGTCTGCTGGAACGCTCCGCGAAACTGGGCGATGATGCCGGTAACGGCTCTTTGACGGCGCTGCCGATCATCGAAACCCAGGGCGGCGACGTGTCGGCGTTTATTCCGACCAACGTGATTTCGATCACAGATGGTCAGATCTTCCTTGAAACCGAACTGTTTTACCAAGGCATCCGCCCTGCTGTGAACACAGGTCTGTCGGTATCGCGTGTGGGCTCCTCCGCTCAGACCAAGGCGATGTCCTCGGTGGCCGGACCGGTGAAACTTTCCCTCGCGCAGTACCGCGAAATGGCGGCTTTTGCGCAGTTCGGTTCCGACCTTGATGCCTCCACACAGCAATTGCTGGCCCGTGGCGCGCGTCTGACCGAATTGATGAAACAGTCGCAATATGCACCTTTGACCAACGCGGAAATCGTCTGTGTGATCTTCGCGGGGACCAATGGGTTCCTCGACAAGGTTGCCGTCAAGGACGTCGGGCGTTTTGAGGCCGGCATGCTGGCGCATCTGCGCTCCAAGCATAAAGCGTTGCTGGATGACATCACCAACAACGATCGCAAGGTGAAAGACGAATTGGCCGACAGCATCAAAGCTGCGCTCACCGAATTCGCCGCTGATTTCGCTTAAGAGGTAGGCCCATGCCCAGTCTTAAGGACTTAAAAAACAGGATCGAGTCGGTCAAATCGACCCGCAAGATCACCAAGGCGATGCAAATGGTGGCAGCTGCAAAGCTGCGCCGTGCGCAGGAAGCTGCGGAACAATCGCGCCCCTACACAGAACGGTTCAACGCCGTGATGGCAGGGCTCTCAGCCTCCGTTGGTGGATCGGATTCCGCACCTAAACTGCTGTCCGGAACGGGCAGCGACAAGGTGCAGCTTCTAATCGTCATGACCTCTGAACGCGGCCTTTGTGGTGGCTTCAACTCCAACATCGCGAAACTTGCTCGCACCCATGCGCAAAAACTGATGGCGGCTGGCAAAGAGGTAAAAATCCTCACTGTCGGCAAAAAAGGCCGCGATCAGATGAAGCGTGACTATGGCAAGTTTTACATTGGTCATGTTGATATGACCGAAGTGAAGCGCGTAGGCTATGCGGACGCACAGGGCATCGCCAAGGATGTGCTGGCGCGTTTTGACGCAAGCGAATTTGACGTCGCCACGCTGTTTTACGCGAAGTTCGTCAACGTCGTGACGCAGATCCCGACCGCACAGCAGATCATCCCGGCCCAATTCGACGCGCCCGAGGGTGATGCGACGTCCGAACTGTTCGATTACGAACCCTCGGAGGAAGCCGTTCTGGCAGATTTGTTGCCGCGCGGTGTGGCCACGCAGATATTTGCGGCCCTGTTGGAAAATGGCGCATCCGAGCAAGGCTCACGGATGTCGGCGATGGACAATGCGACACGCAACGCGGGCGAGATGATCGACAAACTGACCATCCAATACAACCGCTCGCGTCAGGCCGTCATCACCAACGAGCTGATTGAAATCATTTCCGGCGCGGAAGCGCTGTAGAACACATCGGAGAAACGACATGGCAAACGCAGTCGGCAAAATCACACAGGTCATCGGCGCGGTCGTTGACGTTCAATTCGGCGATCACCTGCCGGAAATCCTGAACGCGCTGGAAACAGACAACAATGGCAACCGCCTCGTGCTCGAAGTGGCGCAACACTTGGGCGAAAACACCGTGCGCACCATCGCGATGGACGCCACAGAGGGTCTCGTCCGCGGTCAGAAAGTGACCGACACAGACGGTCCAATCTCGATCCCGGTGGGCAATGCGACGCTGGGTCGGATCATGAACGTTGTGGGCGAGCCCATCGACGAAAAAGGCCCCGTTGAATCGGATGAAAAACGCTCGATCCACCAGGATGCGCCTGCGTTTGATGAGCAATCCACCACCTCCGAAGTGCTGGAAACCGGCATCAAGGTGATTGACCTTTTGGCACCTTACGCCAAGGGCGGCAAGATCGGCCTCTTCGGCGGTGCGGGCGTGGGTAAAACCGTTCTGATCATGGAATTGATCAACAACATCGCCAAGGTGCACTCGGGTTTCTCCGTGTTCGCCGGTGTGGGTGAGCGGACGCGTGAAGGGAACGACCTTTACCACGAAATGATCGATTCCAACGTGATCGTGCCTGACAATCTGACTGAGTCCAAAGTGGCGCTGGTTTACGGCCAGATGAACGAACCTCCCGGCGCGCGTATGCGGGTTGCTCTGACCGGTCTGACATTGGCCGAGCAGTTCCGCGACCAATCCGGGACCGACGTTTTGTTCTTTGTGGACAACATCTTCCGCTTTACACAAGCCGGTTCCGAGGTGTCTGCTCTCTTGGGTCGTATCCCGTCTGCGGTTGGCTACCAGCCAACGCTGGCCACCGACATGGGCCAGATGCAGGAGCGTATTACCTCCACGAAGGCCGGTTCGATCACCTCCGTGCAGGCCGTTTACGTGCCTGCGGATGACCTTACCGACCCGGCACCTGCGACCTCCTTTGCGCACTTGGATGCAACGACCGTTTTGTCGCGTGCGATTTCCGAATTGGGCATCTATCCTGCGGTTGATCCGCTTGATTCCACATCACGTCTGATGGATCCATCGGTTGTGGGTGACGAACACTACCAAGTGGCCCGTGACGTTCAGGGCATCCTGCAACGCTACAAATCCTTGCAGGATATCATCGCGATCCTCGGCATGGATGAACTCTCCGAAGAGGACAAACTGACCGTGGCCCGTGCCCGGAAAATCCAACGCTTCCTCAGCCAACCCTTTGATGTTGCTAAAGTCTTCACCGGGGCGGATGGTAAACAGGTGCCGCTCACGGAGACCATCGAGAGCTTCAAAGCGGTTGTGGCCGGCGAATATGACCACTTGCCCGAAGGTGCCTTCTACATGGTTGGCGGCATCGAAGAAGTGAAAGCGAAAGCCGAAAAAATGGCGGCAGACGCCGCTTAAGGAGCCCGCACAATGGCAGATACGACGCAATTTGATCTGGTCTCGCCCGAACGGCGGCTTGCCTCTGCGCAGGTCGTATCCGTCCAGATTCCGGGCGCTGATGGCGACATGACAGCGATGGCGGGCCACGCGCCCACCATCACCACCCTGCGCCCCGGCGTGCTCAGCACGGAAGGCCCGGACGGTAAATCCGAATATGTCGTGACGGGTGGTTTTGCCGAAATCACCGCTGCTGGCGTCACGGTGCTGGCCGAACGCGCCATGCCGCGCGCCGAGGTCACATCGGAGCATATCGCGGAACTGGTCAAAGAAGCCGAAGAGGCGCTTAACAACGCCAAGTCGACCTTCGTGAACGAACCCGGTCCCGTGGATGATGCGGCCAAGCTCCTCGCCGATATGGTGGCCGTGGGCGATCACATCCGCGTTTGATTGCCCCATGATCCGTCCGCGAGCGGCTTTTCGTTGAGCGCACGGCGGGTGAAGTTTGGGTGAATACCGCAACCATATATGTAATATTGTAATGGCCGCGCCCGATATCAGGCGCGGCCATTTTTATATCAAATTCATACGAAGCGATGGGGTGCTGCCGGTTTGATTTGATGGAATCTTGCCCCCATGATCAATAAGTGTGGCGCTAAACCAGCGTTTGTATTCCGTGCTAAACTTCAAAGGAGGCAGGTTGCGTTGGGTCTAATTTGGACCAGAGTGCAGCGCGCGTTAGGGTGTTGCTGGCGGTAAGATTGGGGTGAGCAAAATCCAGGTGCACAACCTATATAACCAGACATAAAGTTCTTAAGATCGAAAATCATAGCGGTTTTACCGTTTTTTAGGGTCCTGATGTCCTAATGGAAGCGTCGCGGAAACCATAGGGCGGGATTGGCCATATAATGAAGACACGAAGCTGCAACGTGGCCTTGGCCATTTGTAACGTATTTTTCGCGATGTTTTTGATTATGGGGCAGGGCGCGTATGCGCAGACCGGTGATTTTGAAATCGAAACGATTCCCTACCCTGCTGACGTGGCGCGCGTTGGCGCAAATGTCAGCTATACCGCCCCCGCTTTTGCCGAACTGCAGCGCAGCATCAGTTTTGAGGGCCAGCCACGCCGTTATTATCTATATGCTCCTGCAACCTCGACTAAGGCACCGCGTCCGGCGGTTTTGCTGCTGCACGGCGCACAACGATCGGGGCGTTCGATGATCGACATGTGGTGCCAAACAGCGGATCGGCACGACATGATCCTGATCGCGCCCGATTCCTTTGGCCCGAGCTGGTCTCCGGTGGAGGATCATCCGAATTTTCTGATCACTGCGCTGCGCGATGCAAATGAGCAGGTGCCGCTTGATACTTCACAGCTCTATCTTTTTGGTCATTCCGCTGGGGGCATTCTGGCAACGCTCTATGCAAACCGCGTGGGGACGCCCTGGCGTGCCGTGGCGACTCACGCAGGCATATTGGACGCGTCTCAGGTCCTTCCGGCCCAAATCGCCCCACCCATGCGCCATTACCTTGGCCTGAATGATCATCTGTTTTCCGGTCGCGCCGCGCAGGTAACAGGGGAGGCGCTTTCCGCGGCAGGCCATGATGTTGATCTGGTTATGATCCGCGGGCACAGCCGTTGGTATTATGAGATCGGACCCCATCTGAGTGAAGCGGTTTGGCGCTACTGGCAGAGCCTCGACTGAGGGACTGTTCTGTGTTTACACCTTTCAGAATTCGTACCCCTTTGGGTCCGTCCAGTCTGTATTTGGCCAATCATAAGGCCACAATCATGAACCAGGCGGTGTCTGTGCCGTTTGAGCCGCTATTGGCAAATTGGGTTCCGAAAACTGCAATTATTTGGTATCATATCGCCGAGATACCATTGTGCATTGCGGTAAAAACTCTGCGCGGCCATTTCCCAGGCTTTTCCGTAGGGGGCATGCTTTTTCGCGTCTGCAAGTGCTTGATAGTAGGACTGCATCGATCTTTGATAGGATTCGAAAAGACCCTGACAAAATTTGACATGCAGCCTGCGTAACTCACCGGTTTTGTTTGTTACAATCGTTTTCGCAATGATGTCGCGCGATGTCGCACTTGCCGAGACACAAATTTGAGCCGGTTTCACGGCTGCTTTTTCCAAACCACTTTTTTTGATTTCTTTTGTTGCATTGCGAATTGGCACGGTCGGTTGGGGTATGTCGTCAGGCTTCTCTTTGGGGCCAACCCGAATAAACACGCCGGGTTCTTTGGGTTTGGGGTTCACGCCAATCACCGCATTATCACCAACAGGAATTTCCGGTTTCACCTTTCCGGCAAGTTCTTCAACAGCTTCCTGTAAAGGGTTCACGCGCTCGGCGGTTGGACAGTCCGGCAGGCAGTCCAATGGCCCGGTTGGTTGGACAGGGCAATTTGGCCCGGGGCAGGGCTCCCTGAAGACCTGCGCAGGATCGAGATTCGGCGTCGGTTGGCGAGGCACCTTCCCGTCCTGAGCTCCTGCCATCCCGAAGGACAAAAGTAAGGCCAAACAAGAAAAGGTTCCGAGCCGCCGCATTTTCGCCCTCGACTTACAATTTCAACGACAAGTCTGACATATTTTTTGAGTCTCTGCCAAAGAAAGTGAAAAACAGTCAAATTACGAAGCTCTCTTGTTAGGGACCGGGCAGGCAAGGCCCTGCCTGGGTTTGCTGCGGCTGCATGTCATTTTGAGCCATAGCATAGGGTGATCCGCGAGGAGTCTGTCTCGTGAAATCATACGTCCAGATGGGTGGCGATGGCACTTGTCGTGGAGCGCCGGCTCGAAGTCTTCGCGTGACGTTCGAACGCGTTGACAGGAGATACTCAGGCTCGCCGCAAAGAGGCATATTACCCCGAATGACGCATTACCCCTTGATCACAACCCCCTGCACTCAGGCTGTAAATCGCGTTCTGGCCTTAAAACAGGTCTGTTTGATTCGCTCATAGCAGCGGCCCACCAACCCCAGGGCACCAGACGGTTTTACCTGCGATTTACTCAGCGGCATACATCCCATCATAGATCGGGCTCAGCGTGTCGGCCTCAAACAATGACGATACGGATGTCCCACTCCAGATGTTCAGAATGGCCTGCGCAAAGACAGGCGCTGTCGGCACGATGCGGATGTTGGGTGCGGATTTGACCGCATCGGTCGCCGCGATGGTGTCGGTGATGACCAGCGATTTCATCACGGATTTGGTGACGCGTTCCACAGCGGGGCCAGACATGATCCCGTGAGTAATATAGGAATGTACTTCCTTGGCACCATTCTCAATCAGAACTTCGGCAGCCTTGCAGAGCGTGCCGGCTGTGTCGCACATATCATCCACGATCAGGCAGGTTTTCCCGGTCACATCCCCGATCACGGTCATTTCCGCGACTTCACCGGGTTTTTCGCGGCGTTTGTCCACAATGGCCAATGGCGAGTTGATCCGCTTGGCCAATTCGCGCGCGCGCGCCACACCGCCCACATCCGGAGAGACGACCATGAGCTCGTTCATCCGGCCCTTGAAGGCGGTCTTGATGTCCAGCGCAAAGATCGGTGAAGCATAAAGGTTGTCCACGGGAATGTCGAAGAACCCCTGGATCTGCGCGGCGTGCAAATCCATTGTCAGCACCCGCTCGATCCCCGTGCCGACGAGCATATTTGCAACCAGCTTGGCCGTAATCGGCGTGCGCGCCTTGGTACGCCGGTCCTGTCTGGCGTAGCCGAAATAGGGCAAAACGGCCGTGACCCGCGCCGCTGAAGACCGCCGCAGCGCATCGGCCATGATCAGCAGTTCCATCAGATTGTCATTGGCCGGATTGGACGTCGATTGAACAATGAACATGTCCTCTCCGCGCACGTTCTCGAAGACCTCGACGAATATCTCGCCGTCATTGAACCGCTCGACGCGGGCATCGACCAGCCCGACTTGTTTGCCACGATGCATCGACATACGTCGCGCAATGGCGTTGGCGAGCGGCATATTGGCGTTACCGGCGATGAGTTTTGGTTCGTGGAATTCTGGCATGAGGGGCGATCCTGATGTTGCAGCGGGCAAATGTGACAGATTCGTGATGTTGACTCCCCCTACCACGCCCTTACCAATCGGCAAAGAACCACACCCCTATCAGGAGCCGCTAAATGGCACATATTGACCTCTTTTTTTCAACACTGTCGCCCTATGCCTACCTGGCCGGGAACAGGGCTGAAGCGGTGGCGGCCAAACACGGCGCGACCATCACCTACAAACCGCTCGACATCATGGCGCTCTTTGGGCGCACCGGGGGGACGCCGCCCAAGGATCGCCATTTCAGCCGGGTCGAGATGCGCGCGCAGGAGTTAGTGCGTCAGGCCAAGCTGCTCGACATGCCGCTCACCCTCAAACCCGCGCATTGGCCAACAAATGCGGCACCGTCTTCTTATGCATTCATCGCTGCGCAAAACGCAGGAGGCGGTGATCTGGGCAAGTTGATGGCGGCGATCCTGCGTTCGGTCTGGGCGGATGAAAAAGACATCGCGCAGGACGCCGTCGTGCGCGCCTGCCTTGAGGAGGCCGGGTTCGACCCGAGCCTTGCGGACAGCGGGTTGCTTGAGGGCGCCGAAACCTATGCCGCCAACCTCGAAGAGGCTGTGGAGCGCGGCGTGTTCGGCGCGCCCTTCTACATCACGGACACGGATGAACGCTTCTGGGGGCAGGATCGGATCGACCATCTGGGCGCCCATCTCGCCGGGAAACTGTGACGTCAGGTTTTTGTCCCTATGCGCGACATTTCGGGCATGGGGCGCGCGCCGTGCTGGCGGTCCGTTGCAGGCTGGGACATTCCGGTGCTTGTCGCGGAATGTGCCATGCTGTGGGTCCTTGACCTGCCGAGTCCTGCCAAAAGCGGTGACTGGGACGGGGCGGTCGATCTGCACTATCCTTGTACGGACGCGGCCCTGGCGCATGTGCCGCGCCGCATTGGCGTGATCGGGTATTTGTTTGGGGCTATGGTTGCGGATGAAATCGGCGCTACGCGAAGTGGCTGAGGAATAGATCAATCTGATCGGTCGTGATCGACCAATCACAAACGAGCCGCGCCGCGAGGAGCGCATCCGGCGCGCCGCTTTCAAGCCCCGGTTCCCACATGTTATACGCCGCACCCGCGTCGTGCAGGCGCTGATGAATGTGGCGGGGGAACCGGGTAAACACCATATTCGCTTGGGGTTCATGCAGGAATTCGGCCCCCGCAGCGCGCAGGCCCGCAACCAGATAGGCGGCGTTCTCATTGGCGCTCTTGGCGGCCTCAAGCCACGCGCCTCCCGCCAGATATCCCGCCATCTGCGCCGATAAAAACCGATGCTTGGAAAACAGATGCGCTCCGCGCTTGCGGCGTAATTCGAACTCCCTGGCCTTGGCGGGGTCAAAGAAAACCACCGCTTCCACGCCCAGACAGCCGTTCTTCGTACCGCCAAAGCTCACCACATCGACACCCGCTTTCCAGGTCATTTCGGCGGGTGTGCACCCCAAAGCGACCAGCGCATTGGCAAAACGCGCCCCGTCCAGATGCACGGGCAGATCATAGGACTTGGCCACGGCGCAAAGCGCGTTCAACTCCTCCACGGTGTAAACACTGCCGCGCTCTGTCACCTGTGTGATCGATACCGGTCCGCGCTCGCCGCCATGCACACCGCGCACCCCTTCGGTCTCGATCCGCGCGTGCAGACCCTCGGGCGTCATCTTGTCGGGGGTGTCGACAAGGCACAGTTTCGCGCCGCCTGAATAAAACTCCGGCGCGTTACATTCATCCTCCTGGATATGGGCGACCTGGCTGCAAAACACCATCTGCCAGGGTTGGGCATAACAGGCGAGTGCCAGCGCATTCGCCGCCGTCCCCGTGGCCACCAGATAGACCACCGCCTCCGGGGCCTCGAAAATCGCGCGGATTGCGGCGCGGACCTCCTCCATGATGGGATCGGCCCCATAGGGCAGGGCAAAGCCCGTATTGGCTGCATTAACGCGCGCCATGACTGAGGGCAGGGCGGGCCCGGCATTGTCGGAGGAAAAATACATCAGATCGGCTCCTCGATGATATGCTCTTCCCACTCATCCTCGGGAATGTCGAATTCGCTGAGCGTCCAGCCTTGTACCGACACGCCGGCATCATGCACGGATTGCGCCGTGCCGGTGATCAGCGGATGCCAATCGGGCAGGGGTTTGCCCTGCCAGAGCAAACGGTAAGCGCAGGTCATGGGCATCCAATAGGCGTGGGTATCCAGATTATCCGGTTTCAGCACAATGCAATCGGGCACGAACTGGTGGCGGTTGTCATAATGGGCACAGCGGCAATTGGAATCGTCCAGCAACCGGCACGCGATCCGGGTCAGGGCGACGTCGCCGCTGTCCTCATCTTCCAGCTTGTTCAGACAACATTTGCCGCAGCCATCACAAAGCGATTCCCACTCCTTTTGGCTCATTTTGGCCAGCGGTTTACGCTCCCAGAACCGGTCTTTCAGGCCCTTGCGGTCAATCGGATCGCTCACAGCGCGCTCAATATGGCGCGTGCCTCGGCGCTGTCGGCATCCATTTGCTTGATCAGCGCGTCCAATCCGTCGAACTTTGCCTCCGGACGCAGATGTTCAACCAGTGCAACCGAGAGGGGCGTACCATAAAGGTCGCCCTGAAAGTCAAAGATGAAACTCTCCAGATTGGGCCGGTTCTCGCCAAACATCGGCCGTACGCCCATGGAGGCGACACCCTGATAACTGCCCTCGTGCGGCCCTTCCAGCACATCCACCAGCACCGCATACACCCCAAAGGCGGGCGGGTGCAGCCCGTCGATGGACATATTCGCCGTCGGGTATCCCAACTCGCGCCCGCGTTGTTCGCCGCCGATCACCGGTCCTTCGATACGGTGCCAATGCCCCAGCATGGAGGCGGCCAGTCGCGGATTGCCCTCGCTCAGAGCCGTGCGGATCGCGGTGGAGGAGATGGTTTTATCGGATTGCGCGATCAATTCGGCGATTGTCACGCAGAAGCCCATCTCCTTGCCAAACGCGCGCAGGTGTTGCGCTGTGCCTGCGCGCCCTTTGCCAAAACAGAAATCCGCCCCCACGATCACATGTTTCAACCCGAAACCATCGGCAATGACTTTGAGGGCGAAGTCTTCGGGGGTGAGCGCGGCCAAGGCGGCATTGAAGTTGAGTTCGTACAGCTGGTCCACGCCCAGCTTTTCCAACCGGCTGGCCCGCGCTTCGCGGCTCATCAGGCGGAACGGCGATGCGTCGGGGGCGAAATAATCGCGCGGATGGGGCTCAAATGTGACGACACCCAGCGGTGCTGCGGGTTCGGCGCGCCGGGCAAGATCAATCACCGATTGATGGCCCAGGTGCACACCATCAAAATTGCCGATCGCGGCACTGGCCCCCCGAGTGTCGGGGTCAACAAACTGATAGTCGCGGATGATCCTCATGGCCCCTGCGTACCCGTCGCGCGCCAGACACGCAAGCGAGCGGGCGCGCGATTATTGCGCAACAGCCCTGCGCATGGATCAGTCGAATTTGCGCGACGGCGCCATGACCGTAGCTTCACCGATCAGCACTTTTTTACCGTCCACGGCGCAGTGGCATTCCAGCTTCACGCGCCGCTTGGCCATTTCGATGTCGATGACCTTGACCTCGGCGTGGACCAGATCCCCCGGACGCACGGGTGCGAGGAATTTCAACGATTGGCCCATATAGACGGTGCCATGGCCGGGGAGCTGCTCGCCGATCACCGCGGAAATCAACCCAGCGGTCAGCATCCCGTGGGCAATTCGACCCTCAAAGATCGTGTCGCGCGCATAATCATCATCCAAATGGACTGGGTTCCGGTCGGTGGATATTTGGGCAAACATCTCGATGTCAGCGTCCGTCACAACCTTTTGCAGGGAGCGCGACATGCCCATTTCGATGTCTTCGATGCAGATGGTGCCACGGGGCAGATTGTCCAACATGATGACCCTTCTGGTAATTTTCTGACCATTACGACATGAGTGTTGAAACTTTATTACTTCGCAGATGCAGAAAAGCAAGAAGAAAATAGGTCAGCGCAGATACCCTATTGTGTAAGTTGGATTGGACATTTCCTTTTCTAAATAATCCTTTAGGGCGTTGGGATCGGGATCCTTTTGGGTTTTGGTCTCAGAGGCCGCCAGCCCCCCCGAAATAAACAGCGAATCGATGTCTTCTCCCATCGCGCCCGCGATGTCGGTCAGCACACCATCACCGATGGCCAAAATCCGGCCGTCCGCAACATCCGTTCCCAATGCCGCCAGCCGGCGACGGGCCAGATCGTAGATCGGCGGGTGGGGTTTGCCGAAATAGAGGCTTTCGCCGCCCATCTCCGTGTAAAGCTGGGCCAAAGCCCCTGCACACCATTCACGTTGCTCGCCCCGGTCCACGATGATATCGGGATTGGCGCAGAGCAGCTTGAGCCCGCGCTGCTTGGCAACCAGAAACTCCGGGCGCATGACCGCCGGGTCCGCAAGCGGATCATGCGGTCCCGTGCAGACAATACCGGTGGCTTCTTCCAGCGGGACGGTGCGCATTGTCACGGGGTTATCAACAACGCCGATCGGCTCGAAAAACCGCTCATCACCCGGATAACCGATGTGCCAGACGGCCTCTCCCACCACGCCGCGAAACATTGCGGACCGGGCGCTGTCGCCGGATGTGGCGATGGTATCCCAGCTGTCATCGGGCACACCAAACGCCACCAATTGCTTTTCGACACCTGCGCGCGGGCGTGGTGAGTTCGTCACCAGCACGACTTTGCCCCCCGTTGCGCGATAGGCCTGCAATGCGCTGACGGCCTCCGGCAAGGCTGCGATCCCATTGTGAACGCATCCCCAGAGATCGACAAAGAGCGCATCATATTGGGTGGAAATATTGGAAAGTGATTTGATGATCTGGGTCATATTTACCCCTCGTTTGTCAGAATATGGGTTGGCGCGAACCTTGTGTGGCAGGGTGGCGGCGTCAAGGGGGACAGATCATGAAGGACGCAGTGCCGCAAGCCCGGCCTTTCAGGTCCTGCTGCACGCCCTCTTGTGAAGCGCAGTTGCGCAGGGTTGACCGCTCGCCATCATGGCAGTTCCCCGGATAAACCGCCGGGTCCTGTCTGCCGGGCGCAATGCCTCAACTGAACTGGCTCAAGGACTGCGTCAGTGTCGGTATGTCGTCATAGCCCCGTGCCGCCTGTCTTGCACCTGCTGTCGTTCTTCCGGGTGCGGACTACACATCGGCAGGATCCGGACCCGAATGGCTTTCAATACCTTCCGAAAGAAATGAATGCATTTTCCGGCGCTGGCAGAGCCCGCATCCACGCCTGAGCGCGCGGATAGAGGGGATGACTCCAAATACCGACCCTAGCAGCCCGCCGCCAACCTTCCGGTTTGAATAGCCGGCACCCCCTTAGAGGCATGGTTAACCTACGTGAACCAAAGGGGCCTGGCGGTTGCAAACGGGTGGATTAAACTTTGAGGTTTGGAATGATCTGCTTTTTGCGGCTCATAATTCCGGGCAACACCACTGTGTCACCGTCAACAGAAGCGCCAAAGCTCTTCTGAGCCACCGATTTCACAAAGTCATTCGGGACCAGCAGCGTGGCTTCCTCGTTCAAGATATCGACCACGAAGAGCAAGACCTGATCCGCGCCGTCCTCACTGGCAACACCCGGCATCGCGGCCATGAGCGCGTCCTTGCGCGCCAACACCTGCGCTGGTGAGGTGGTTTCCAGCACGGAGACGCGGAATTGTTTCCCGTCTACGGCGTATTCCTTGCTGTCCATGCGCAATAATTCGGCTTCGGAAAATGCTGATACATCGGACTTTGCTGCAAACATTTCAGCGGCATACTCGGCGATGTTAATGTCGAGCGCCTGCGCCAGATCCCACGCGATTGCCTTGTCCTCATTGGTGGTGGTTGGGCTGCGAAACTCCAGCGTGTCGCTGAGGATACAAGACAGCATCGCGCCCTGGATGTTCTGCGGCATCTGGGCGATGTCCTTGCCGATCATCTTCCACATCAAGGTCGCCGTGCAAGCCACTGGTTCTATACGAATATCAATAGGACCTTTGGTTTCCAATCCCCCGACCAGTTTGTGGTGGTCAATGATGCCTTGAATGTCGGCGTCATTGATATTGTCGGGCAATTCGGCGGGGTTATTGGTGTCCACGATCACAACGGGCGTGTCCGCAACCAGCTCGGAGATGATTTCGGGCTTATCCAAAGACCACCGCTCCAGTACGAACAGAGCTTCTGTGTTAGGTTCACCCAAAATAACAGCTTTGGCTTCCACGCCTTTGATATTATTTAGATACCATGCCCAGATGATCGGCGATCCGGTGCTGTCGGTGTCGGGAGATTTGTGGCCAAAGACGAGCGTGGTCATGCGAAGAATCCTATGATTGCAGATGTGAAATTTCGCGCCTTATAACATGGGCTGGGGTCTTGTCACCCCGAAGACGCTGCAACGCAGCATCACGGGTTAATCTCCGCGCGTTTCTTTTTGCTGAGCCCTGCAACCACCATATCATAGGAGGCATGCAAGTGTTCTCGCAATTCAACATCCGACAGGCCGGGCTCGGCGTAATGCTGTAACCATTTCAACCCGCGGGACGCCATATAGGGCGCGGGCCGTATCCCCGGCGTGTCCGGCAGAACCTCAAAGGCGAGGTCCGATGCTTTGAACGTGAAGGCATCGGCTCCGTCGTTCCAGCCGCAGATGGCAAAGACCTTGCCGCCGACCTTCCAGACGTCCGAATTTCCCCATTGCACGACATGGGTTGTGGCGGGCAGGATTGCGCAAAATACGTTGAATTCTTCGCGGGTCATGGGGGGATGTATAGGCTGTGGTGATTGTAACGTCACCCTAAACCTGCTCCTGTGCCGGGTGTCAGAGTAGCAGGATGTGGAGCCGTTCTGGCCATGCGCCGATATGCTAATCGCCGGCGCAAGGCGCTGAAATGGCGCGGGCCAGTTGAGTAAGCGGGAGGGGCAACAATTTCGAAACCGGTAAAAAATAGGGTCAGCCCGCCGAGGGAGATGGACCTCTATCCTCCCATCAAACGGGTGCTGGAGGGTCAGGGGTATGAGGTAAAGGCCGAGGTTGGCGCGGCAGATGTCGTGGCCCTGCGTGGATCTGAGGATCCGGTGGTGGTGGAGTTGAAGCTATCCCCTTCGCTGGCGTTGTTTTATCAATGCATCGCGCGTTTGGCTGTGACGGATGCTGTTTACATGGGTTTCGTGCATCAACCCGGCAAGCGAGGGCAGAAGTCACGCAAGCAGGTGATTTCAATGGCGCGCAGGTTGGGGTTGGGGGTGATGACGGTGCGCTTCTCGGATGGGTTTGTAGAGGTGCATTGCGATCCGGGGCCTTACACGCCGCGCAAATCGCTCAAGCGTAAAGCCGCGATGATTCGCGAGTTTGCGCGCCGCACGGGCGATCCCAATGCCGGGGGGCAGACGCGTTTGGGGTTGGTCACGTCCTATCGTCAGGACGCTTTGCGATGTGCGGCGCATCTGGCCGAGAACGGCGAGAGCCGGGGGGCGCAGGTTGCCAGGGCAGCCGGGGTGCCGACAGCCACGCGTTTGATGCGCGACAATCATTATGGCTGGTTTGAGCGTGTGTCCAAGGGGGTTTATGCCCTGACGGATGAAGGACGTGCGGGGCTGGTGCATTGGGCATATAGCTGGGAGGACCCTTAAGCGGGCTGGTGATTTTACAAGGTGTGAGTGTGATAAATTTTTCACGATCGGGCTGTTGACACCTTGTCGGGTGATGCCTAGCTATGCGCCGTTAGCACTCGATAGGCATGAGTGATAACGGTTCGGGTGTGAAAGACTTGACCCCGGATCAATTGGGAGAAACTTTGAGCCTTAAGGAGCTGCAAAGATGGCATTGAAACCGCTTCATGACCGCGTGCTGGTACGCCGCACGGAAAGCGAAGAGAAAACATCCGGTGGATTGATCATCCCCGATAGCGCAAAAGAAAAGCCCTCCGAGGGTGAAGTTGTCGCTTGCGGCGAAGGTGCGCGCAAGGACAGTGGTGAGCTGATCGAGATGGCCGTCAAGACGGGCGACAAGATCCTGTTCGGCAAATGGTCCGGTACAGAAGTCACGCTGGATGGCGAAGAACTGCTGATGATGAAGGAAAGCGATATCATGGGGATCATCGAGTAAGCCACCGGGCCGGCTCGATGGTGGCCTAAAAGCCCACCCTACGACATATCGCTGAACTTAACTGATTATTCTCAAGAGGAGAAATGAATATGGCTGCTAAGGACGTCAAATTCGACACCGACGCCCGCAACAAAATGCTCAAGGGTGTGAACATCCTGGCAAATGCGGTAAAAGTCACGCTGGGCCCGAAAGGTCGTAACGTGGTTCTGGACAAATCTTTCGGCGCTCCGCGCATCACCAAAGATGGTGTATCCGTGGCGAAAGAGATCGAACTGGAAGATAAGTTCGAGAATATGGGCGCACAGATGGTCAAGGAAGTTGCTTCCCGAACCAACGACGAAGCAGGCGACGGGACAACCACGGCGACTGTTTTGGCCCAGGCCATCGTCAAAGAAGGCATGAAATCGGTTGCGGCTGGCATGAACCCGATGGATCTCAAGCGCGGCATCGATCTGGCGACAGCGAAAGTCGTCGAAGCGATCAAAGCGGCGGCGCGTCCTGTTTCGGACAGCGACGAAGTTGCGCAGGTCGGTACGATTTCCGCCAATGGCGAATCTGAGATCGGTCAGCAAATCGCGGATGCGATGCAGAAAGTCGGCAATGAGGGTGTGATCACCGTCGAAGAGAACAAAGGTCTGGAAACAGAAACAGACGTTGTTGAAGGCATGCAGTTCGACCGCGGTTACCTGTCGCCTTACTTTGTCACCAACGCCGACAAGATGACAACCGAGCTGGAAGACTGCATCGTCTTGTTGCACGAGAAGAAGCTGTCTTCTTTGCAGCCCATGGTGCCGCTCCTGGAGCAGGTCATTCAGTCGCAAAAGCCACTGCTGATCATCGCAGAAGACGTTGAGGGCGAAGCCCTGGCGACATTGGTTGTGAACAAATTGCGTGGCGGTCTGAAAATCGCAGCGGTCAAAGCACCTGGTTTCGGCGATCGTCGCAAAGCCATGTTGCAGGACCTTGCGATCCTCACAGGTGGTCAGGTGATTTCCGAAGATCTGGGCATGAAGCTTGAGTCCGTCACAATGGACATGCTGGGGTCTGCCAAGAAGGTTCAGATCACCAAGGACGAGACCACAATCGTTGACGGTGCCGGTGAGAAAGCCGAGATCGAAGCACGCGTGACGCAGATCCGTACGCAGATCGAAGAAACCACATCCGATTATGACCGTGAAAAGCTGCAAGAGCGTGTTGCCAAATTGGCAGGCGGTGTTGCTGTGATCCGCGTCGGCGGCATGACAGAAACCGAAGTCAAAGAGCGTAAAGACCGCGTTGATGATGCGCTGAACGCCACACGTGCGGCTGTTCAGGAAGGTATCGTCGTGGGTGGTGGTGTTGCACTGGTTCAGGCCGGTAAAACGCTCAGCGACCTCAAGGGTGCGAACTCCGATCAGGACATCGGTATTTCGATCATCCGTAAAGCGCTCGAAGCACCGCTGCGTCAGATCGCAGAGAACTCTGGTGTTGACGGTTCCGTTGTCGCGGGCAAAATCCGTGAAAGCGACGATCCCAAGTTCGGCTTTAACGCGCAGACCGAAGAATATGGTGACATGTTCGCTTTCGGTGTGATTGATCCAGCCAAAGTGGTGCGTCATGCATTGCAGGATGCAGCCTCCATCGCCGGTCTGTTGATCACAACAGAAGCCATGGTTGCAGATAAGCCCGCCAAAGAAGGCGCGCCTGCCGGTGGTGGCATGCCCGACATGGGCGGCATGGGCGGCATGATGTAAATCAGCTGACTTGCTACAGGATTGGGCTCGCCTTCCGGCGGGCCCTTTTTCGTTTGGGGGCGGGGCGTGTCGTAACCAAAAGATCGCTCCTCCCGCAAAACGGCGTTGGCTGTCCTGCCGCGCGCGGTGTGTGATCGTGCACAAGGGGCTGTTAACAGTGTCTTTAGCAGGCGGTGCTAGCCTGCGCGGGTCAACCACTCCAAGGATCGCGCCTCCATGAACCGCACTGTTTCAATAGATGAAGCCGACACACCTCTTGCGCTGAGCAATACCTCGCCTGATTCCAAGGAAATCGAGGATTTCATCTATTTGATCAGCCATGATGTACGCAACTCCGTGCGTGCCTTGATCGAATTGCCGCAATGGATTGTCGAAGACCTTGAACAGGCGGGTGTGAAGATTGACGGGCCGGTTGCCGAAAGTATCGACCTTATGAATCGACATACAGGCCGGTTGGATCGGATGCTTGTGGATCTTCTGACCTTTTCACGCATTGGACGGATGCAGAAAATTGAAACCGTTGATGTCGGTGCGGCGCTGGACGACGTACTCGAAGATGCGCGCATCCCCCCCGGTTTTCAGGTTTCACGGGAGTTGGAGTGCACCGAAGTAAGGATGGGAGAGCGGGATTTTCTCACGCTGTTGACGTCATTGATTTCTAACGCAGTTAAGCACAATGAAGCTGCGACAGGCAGGATTATTATATCCTGCCGTCGCGATGGCGCGCATGTGTTGGTTTCTGTTAGCGACGATGGGCCGGGCATTCCGCATGCCTATCGTGACCGTGTTTTTGGGGTCATGACCACGTTGAAGCCGCGCGACGAGGTGGAGGGCAGCGGAATGGGACTGGCGATTGTCCGCAAAATTGCGAAAATCTACCATGGTGACGCAAAAGTTATCGAAAACGGAAACGGTACGGGAATAACTCTGGAAGTCAAATTGGAGGCCTGATTCACCGGTTTTGAATGCGAGTTGTGGCATGAAGTGGCCCCGTTTTGGCTTTTGGCTGTATCGCAGCCCGAAACAGCTTCTTGGCCTGTCACAATAGAACCGATAAGCCACAATCATGCGTATCGTCCTTCTGACATCCTTCACAATGATCGCCTTTGCGGCGAATTCTCTTTTGACCCGGCTAGCGGTTGAAACCGGCTCCATCGACCCGAACAGTTTCGCGCTGATCAGGGTTCTTTCGGGGGCCGTCGTCCTCGCATCGATACTGTTCTTGAGAGGCGGCAAGCTACAGCTGTTCGCACCCGCTCGGTTTCTTGGGGCGGCTAGTCTGGCCGCCTATATGGCTGGATTTTCTTTGGCTTACCTGACATTGGATGCCGGGCTTGGCGCGCTGATCCTTTTCGGCGTGGTGCAAATGTCGATGTTCGCGCAGGGTGCCGTGACCGGCAAACGCCCCACGACACGCCAACTCGCGGGTGCCGCGCTCGCATTTACCGGGCTACTTTTCGCGCTTTGGCCTGGAAATGGGGGCCAGTCTGATCCAGTGGGCGCCGGTTTCATGGTTTTGGCGGGGCTGGGCTGGGCCGCCTATACGATTTCCGGCCGCGGCACCGCTGATCCTCTGGCAGCAACGACCGCAAACTTCATACTTTGTTTGCCGCTGTTAACGGTTCTAATCGCCGGTTTCGTGACACATGCCTCTTTGATGGGGGTCGGTCTGGCCATCGTCTGCGGGGGTATCACGTCGGGCTTGGGCTATGCGTTATGGTACAGGGTTTTGCCGAGGCTGCAGGGCAATGTGGCTGCAGTCGTTCAGCTCAGCGTCCCCCTCATCGCGCTGCTTGGGGGCGGGCTGTTGCTGGGGGAGACCTGGACGCCAATGTTGCTGGTCGCGACGGTTCTGGTCATTACCGGAATCGCGGTGGCCGTCATATCACGATCCGTTCCAGCGGATCGTAAGTGAAGCCATTGGCTTGTGAAAACGCAACCTGGGCCAGGCTCGCGGGTTTGAAATGAAGCTCCGTCATTTCGTCTTCGCGCGCCCAGACGTGGCGGTTAACGATATTCTCCGGGTCCTTCCAATCCTCAGCGATGTGATGCGTCCCGAGAAGTTCACAGCGGAAAAATACTTCGACCTGGTGAAACCCGGTGCGCGGATCATGAAACTCATTCACCAGACAAGGCGTGTTCACGCGCACCCGCAATCCGGTCTCTTCGTGAACTTCGCGCACCAGATTTTCGGGCAAGGAGGTGCCTGGCTCCACGCCGCCTCCCGGAGCGCATAAAAGCGTGCTGCGCGCCTTGGGCCAGGCGTTCACCAAGAGCAGCTTTGCCTCGTGGATAATCACAGCACGGGCCGCGAGACGGACAGGTTTTTTGAGCATTGCGACAGATTCCGATAAAACCGCGTGGCGTTACACTTTCGCTGGATCAATAATGACACTATCTCCGGGGGTATGACCAGAGCCGTGAAAACTCTTCTGACCGCCTGTGCGCTGATCCTGGCCGCCTCATCGGCCTCTGCGCGCTGTGTGGTGTTGTTGCATGGGCTGGCGCGCACCGAATTTTCCTTTGCTTTGATGGAGGCCGCATTGAATGCAGAGGATTACACGGTCGTGCGTCCGGGGTATCCGTCGACAACCGCCCCCATTGCGGATCTGGTGGCGCGCACGTTGCCTGATGCCATGGCCAAATGCGGTCCACGCGGCCAGGTTGATTTTGTAACCCACTCCATGGGTGGCATTTTACTGCGCCAATGGGTCAGCGATACGGCACCGGAGCGGCTGGGACGCGTGGTCATGCTGGCCCCACCCAATCAGGGCAGCGAGGTTGTTGATGCCTTTTCCGATATTGAGGCCTTTGACTGGATCAACGGGCCGGCGGGCGGCCAATTGGGGACCGGGCCCGATGATTTGCCACGCAGCCTGCCCCCTGTAACCTTCGATCTTGGTGTGATCGCAGGCGATCAATCGCTCAATCCGTATTTCTCCTCGCTGTTACCGGGGCGTGATGATGGCAAGGTTTCGGTTGCCTCGACGCGGGTTGCGGGCATGAATGACCACATCGTTTTGCCGGTTACGCATACTTTCATGATGAATAATCCACGCGTCATTGCGCAGACGGTGTCTTTCCTGACGACGGGAAAATTTGATCGATCCCTGTCGTGGTTTGATGCCGTGCTCTCCCAATTGGGGTGTCCGGATGGTAATTGCATACCGGATGTGGGGGCGATGATTGGCGAACCTTGAGTTTCAGGGCGGGCAGGTTCTGCTCCCATCGGGGCTTGCGCGCGAAACCCTGGCGATCTCGGGGGATGTGATCGCGCCGCCCTGTGATGCGCGCGCCATTGATCTGCGTGGGTTTTGGGTGCTTCCCGGTATCATCGATCTACACGGGGATGGCTTTGAGCGACATCTGGCACCGCGCCGCGGGGCGATGAAGCAGATGGCCGAAGGGATTGTCGCCACCGAAGCGGAACTTGCGGCAAACGGTATCACCACGGCGATCTTGGCGCAGTTTATCAGCTGGGAAGGGGGGCTGCGGGGCGAGCAATTTGCAGATCAGGTGTTCTGCGCAATTCGGGATACGGCACCGCACCTCGTGACGGACATTCGCGCGCAGCTCCGGCTCGAAATCCACCTGTTGGATTTGTTTCAAACCCTGCCGGATCGCATGATCGATTGGGGTGTCGATTACATCGTGTTCAATGACCATCTGCCACACGCGCGTCTGGCGCAAGGACGTCAACCGCCCAGGATGGTGGGGCAGGCGTTGAAGGCGGGGCGCAATCCGGAGGCTCATTTTGCGATGATGCTGGCCCTGCACGCACAGGCGCGCGACGTCCCCGCAGCTTTGGACGAACTCTGCGCCGCCTTGCAAAAACGCCAGATCCGCATGGGCAGCCATGATGATGCCACGAAATCTGCGCGTGATACCTGGCACCGGCGGGGGACCTGTATCGCGGAATTTCCCGAAACGCTGGAGGCTGCAGAGGCTGCGCGGGATGCGGGGGACGCGGTTATTCTGGGCGCACCAAATGTCGTGCGCGGCGGTTCGCACAAAGGCAACGTCTCGGCGCTGGAGCTGATTTCCATGGGGCTCTGTGACGCGGTGGCTTCGGATTATCACTATCCGAGCCCGCGGCGCGCAGCCTTGATACTGGCCAAAAGCGGGGTTGCCGATCTGCCCACGGCCTGGGGTTTGATCTCGGCCGGGCCCGCGCGCATTTTGGGGTTGGAGGATCGCGGGACGCTTGAGGCGGGCAAGCGCGCCGATATCGTCATTCTAGATGCTCAGACCCAGCGGGTTGCCGCGACGATGGTCGCCGGGCGCTTCAGCTATATGTCAGGTGAAATCGCGGAACGTTTCATCGCGCCCTAGCGCACCTACTTAACGATCCGGTTGACATGGCCCATCTTGCGTCCCGGCTTGGTTTCGGATTTTCCATATAGATGCACGGCGCAATTGGGCTCTTTTGCCAAATCCGCCACCTGTTTCACATCCGCACCAATCAGGTTTTCCATGATCACATCGGCGTAGCGGGATCCATTGCCCAAGGGCCATCCGGCCAGCGCGCGGATATGTTGTTCAAACTGATCCACGGTGCAGCCGTTCTGGGTCCAATGCCCTGAATTATGCACGCGCGGTGCGATTTCATTCACGATCAGACCGGCGCGGGTGACAAAAAGCTCAACCCCCAAGACGCCGACGTATTCCAGCGCATTCAGGATCTTTGCCGCGATTAAAACCGCGTCCGTGCGCATTGAGGCGTTCAGCCGCGCGGGGACTTTTGTCGTGTGCAGGATGCCGTCACGATGGACGTTTTCGCCCGGATCAAAACAGGCGATATCGCCTTGCGGGCTGCGTGCCGCAATGACGGAAACCTCATGGGTGAATTCCACGAACCCCTCCAGGATCGCGGGTTGTCCGGCCATGTCTGCCCAGGCGGGCGCGATATCCTGTGGGGTTTTCAGGCGGGCCTGGCCCTTGCCGTCATAGCCGAAACGGCGGGTCTTGAGGATGCCAGGCGTGCCAATGGTCTCAACGGCTTTTTCGAGCGCGTCGTGGTCGGGGACATCGGCAAAGGGCGCAACCGTCAGGCCTAGGTTTTGTAGAAATTGCTTTTCGCTCAGGCGGTCCTGACTGACCCGCAGCGCCTCACGACCCGGGCGGATTTGCACGTATTTTTCGATGATATTCAAAGCAGAAGTCGGAATGTTTTCAAACTCATAGGTCACGATATCGACGCTTTGTGCAAAGCGGGCCAGCGCGTCAGCATCTGTATAGGGCGCGGTTGTGAGCCGGTGTGCAACCTGCGCGGCGGGCGGTTCGCCGCCGGGCTCAAACACATGCGTCTTGAAGCCCAGTCGCGCCGCGGCAACCGACAGCATCCGGCCCAATTGCCCACCGCCCAGAATTCCGATCGTTGCACCGCTTGAGAGGGGGTCAGACATCGCTTGGCATCTCGGGAATGGACGCAGAGAGGGCCGCGCGCCATGCGTCCAGACGTGTGGCAAGTGCGGGGTCTTGCAAAGCAAGAATGCCAGCGGCCATCAAGGCGGCATTTGCCGCACCCGCCACGCCGATTGCCATGGTCGCCACCGGATAGCCGCGCGGCATCTGCACGATCGAATAGAGCGAATCGACCCCGGAGAGCGCCTTCGTCTGTACCGGAACGCCCACGACGGGGACGCGCGTTTTTGACGCCATCATGCCCGGAAGATGGGCGGCACCTCCGGCACCGGCGATGATCACCTGCAGACCGCGTTCAGCCGCCGTTTTGCCATAGTCCCACAGCCGGTCCGGCGTGCGATGCGCCGAAACGATCCGGGTCTCATAAGCCACCCCCAATTCGTCCAGCAGAGTTGCGGCCTCGCGCAGGGTGGGCCAGTCGGACTGGCTGCCCATGATAATTCCGACAACAGGTACGGTCATGTCAAAGGCTCCTCCGGCCCAATGTCTAAAGGCGGCACTATAGCCAAACCGCGCGCGTAGGCAATGCGCTGAAAATCCTGTCTCAAAAGGGGCTTAGGCGATAATGTCGGGGGTCAGGCGATCTTCGATCTGAGCGATAAGATCCTTGAGGCGCAATTTGCGTTTCTTCAGCCTTTGCAACGTCAATTGATCCCCCACGCCTTTTTCGCTCAGCGCCTGAATGGCGTCATCCAAATCTCGGTGCTCGCGTCGAAACACGGCAAGTTCGACACGCAAGACTTCGTCCGTTTTCATGGACAGATCGGTGGGGGCATTCATTTTGTATGATTCCGTTTGACGTCTCGCGCCTAACATAAGCGTTCACCATCTCCGCGCCTAGCCCTTGTGTCAGCGCATGTTGTTACCCATATTTAATATGTAGGCGGCCGTTGTGGAGCCTGCAGATGACTGTCGCTTGTCGCATGAGGACGTGTCGCATGACTAAAATGACCTTGGCTTCTTATCCCCACATGCTGGGGTTTGAACAACTCGAACGCCTGCTGGAGCGCACCGCGAAGTCCGGCAACGAAGGCTATCCGCCTTTCAACATTGAACAAACGTCGGATCTCTCTTACCGCATCACGCTTGCTGTGGCCGGTTTCGCCGAAGACGACCTTTCGATTACCGTCGAAGATCGTCAATTGGTGATCCGCGGGCGTCAGCACGATGATGGTGAGGGGCGAGTTTATCTGCACCGGGGTATTGCCGCAAGACAGTTTCAGCGCAGCTTTGTGCTCGCCGATGGCGTGGACGTGGGCGAGGCCATTATTGAAAACGGCCTGCTGCACGTGGATCTGAGCCGGGCAAAGCCGCAAACGGTGGTCAAGACGATCAACATCAAGAAAGGGTGAGCAGATGCAGGAACCACAAGAACCAGCTGAAACGGCACCGAGTGAAAACCGCATCGTCTATGTCAAAGTCGTTGATGTGAAGGAATTACCCAGCGAAGTCCGCGATCAGGCGGGCGATTTGAACCAACTCTACGCGGTGCATGACAGTGAAGGGCAGCAACTGGCGCTGGTGGCTGATCGCAACCTGGCCTTTCGTCTGGCGCGGCAAAACGATTATGCGCCCGTGGCGGTGCATTGACGCACTGACAGGGGAAGGAAATTGGTGGAATGGGCCGCGGGGTGACTGCGGCCTTATGCCGTTTTGGGGGGATTATGAGGTTTGATTTCGATTGGGTGGATGCCTTCAGCGATGTGCCCTTCGGGGGCAATGGCTGTGCGGTTGTGCATGGGGGCGCGGAGCTGTCGAATGCCGTCTGCATGGAATATGTCAAGGAAACATCCTTGGTGGAATGTACCTTTACCGGGCCGTCGGATGTGGCGGACCTGCGGGTGCGGTATTTCCTTGCGAGCCGTGAAATTCCTTTTGCCGGGCACCCCACGATTGCTACCGTAATGGCGGCGCGTGCGCGCGGTTTGGTCTGTGATGGCGCGTTAACGCTGGAGACGCAGGCCGGGATCATCCCGGTGGAGGTTCACGGCAGCCAGGTCAAAATGACCCAGAACACGCCTGTTTTTGGCAAGAAGGTTCCCAAGGAAATCGTGGCTGCGGTCGGCGGTTTGGATGCGGGCGACATCATCGCGCCGCCGCAGATCGTATCCACTGGCCTGCCGTTTTGCGTCACGGTCCTTAAGGATCGCACGGCGCTGGATCGCTTGGTGCTGGACGTACCGGCGCTGCACGCCTTGGGGCGTTTTCTGGACCAGCCTGACATTGATTTGATGGAACCCTTTTGGGTCACCATGTCAGGTGCAACCGCGCAGGGCGACACGTATTCCCGGCTGCTTTTGGCACCACCAAGCCCGGCAGAGGATGCCTTTACCGGTTCGGCCACGGGCGCGATGGCGGCCTATTTGTGGGAAAACGGCCTGATCAACTCTCCGGATTTTATTGCCGAGCAAGGGCACAGCATAGGCCGTCCCGGCAAAGCGAGCGTGCGCGTGCTGGGGGACCCCGGCGCGATCACAGGTGTCGAGGTCTCAGGGCAGGGTATCATTGTGATGTCTGGCAATGTGTTCTTGCCCGGATCCCACTAGGACATGCTTGCCCGACCATGCGCCCCAGGTCGGTAAAATGGCTTTACTGCGGCGGTACTTGTATCGCTGTGTTGAAGGGTTAAATCGCGATTTGCTTGCGCCGGGTCCAATGGCAGAGCAATGTAATCTTCCCGCAGAAAAAGCCGTCCAACGCAGTCGTCTTGGGGCTTTGAGAGCCCGTATATCAATCTCGCCAATGCCATCATCGCCATATCAAGCCGCCCTGCGCAAGATCACGGGGAGGCCCCCCTTTGGTTTCGGGATCGGCATACGGTGCCATTTTGGGGGCGGGCCGGCCAGCTCAACGCGGCGCTCCCGCAGCAGGGTCGCCACAAAGAGCTTTACCTGCATCGTCGAGAAGTGCATCCCCAAACACTTATGCGCGCCACCACCGAAGGGGGACCAGGCGAACCTGTGTTTCAGATCTTCGGCGCGTGTCTTTGAGAAACGTTCCGGGTCAAATGCGGTGGGGTTGCTGAAATGCTCTGGGGAGAGCATCGTGACGCCCGGATTGAGAGAAAGCGACGTCCCGGCGGGAATATCAAACCCTTTCCAGTGGAAATCCTTGATCGCCATGCGTGGAATGAAGGGGACGGGCGGCACCAGACGCAGGGCCTCGCGAAACACCAGATTGGTTTGCGCCATCTTGCCCAATGCCTCCTCATCAAGCGGGCCGTCTCCGAGCCCGGCCACTTCCTCTGCCAACCGGTCCTGCCATTCGGGGTGCTCCCCCAAAGCCGCGATGATCACGGAGAGCGCGGTTGCCGTGGTGTCATGTGCCGCCATAATCAACAGATTGAATTGTTCCAGAATCTGATCCTCGTCCCAGCCCTGACCGTCTTCGTCCTTGGCAATGCACATTTGCGAGAAGAAATCATCGCCCCCCTGCGCGCGGCGTTCCGGGATCAGGGTGCGGAAGGTCTCGATCAAAAACTGGCGTCCGCGCACACCACGCCACATCGGCGTGAAGGGGATCGGGCTGCGGATGGCCGTCACGGAGGCGCGGATTTCATCCTCTATGGCGCGGTTGACCTTGCGGGCCAGATCGCCGTCCAGCGGCAGCCCCATGAAAACCGCACCGCCCAGTTTCAGGGTCAGGTCTTTGACCGCCTTATAGAAACAAAACGCCTCGCCATCGGGCCAGGTGTCCAGAAGCGTCTTCATCGCGCCACACATGCGCAACCGATAATCGCGGATGGCAGAGGCGCGAAAAGCGGCCTGCATGATGCGCCGGTTTGCACGGTGGTGGTCAAAGTCCTGCAACAAAAGCCCGCCGGGGTAGATCAGTTGCAAGGCATCCCAGCCCCCCTGCGAGGAGAAGTTACGCTCCTTGTCCAGCAGCACCATTTCCATCGCATCCACGCCACATAGGTTCACCCGCCAGACGCCCAGCATGTTGACCTTGTAAACCGACCCGTAGCGCTTGATGTAGTCCTGCTGCGTGCCATAGGCATCCCGCACGATATCAAAGGTGTGACCAATCAATGGCTTGGCGGGCGGGCCGGGAATATGAGCCAGAGCAGCTTTTGTGGGCATGAAGGAGTCCTCGCTGGAAAAACAGAGCGCGCCGGGGATGGCGGCGGTCTGCTTTATCCAGCGAGGAGATGAGAGGCGTCTTAAGGCAGCGTACGCACGCAACACCCCTGTATAAGGATATGGATCAGGATGATGGACAAGCGCAGCCGGTCGATATTACTCGGCGGCGCTGGTGCTGACGTGCAGGGGTGCCTGAAATGCCGCGCTGTCGCTCTCTTGTTCTGCCAGGAAACGCTCTGCCTCGAGCGCGGCCATGCACCCCATGCCCGCGGATGTCACGGCTTGCCGGTATTTGTGGTCGGTCAGATCGCCCGCTGCAAAAACGCCCGGAATGGAGGTCTCTGTGCTGTCTGGTTTGGTCACGACATAGCCGCCCATATGGGTCTCCAACACGTCCTTGACCAGCTCATTTGAGGGCGCGTGACCGATGGCCACAAACACCCCTTTGGCCGGTATCTCTTGCAAAGCACCCGTTTGCACATGCCGCACGCGGATCGATTCAACGCCGAGCGGCGCGTCGGTGCCCAGGACCTCGTCCAATTCGTGAAACCACAGCGGCTCGATTTTGGGGTTTTTCATCAGCCGATCAATCAGGATTTTTTCTGCGCGCAATTCATCACGGCGGTGAACCAATGTGACTTTGGAGGCGAAATTGGTCAGGAACAGCGCCTCCTCGACGGCTGTATTGCCACCCCCAATCACGACGATCTCCTGTCCGCGATAGAAAAACCCGTCACAGGTTGCACAGGCGGACACGCCAAACCCCTTGAACTTTTCCTCAGACGGCAGGCCGAGCCATTTGGCGCGCGCACCGGTTGCCAGAATGACCGCATCGGCCACATATGTCGTACCGCTGTCGCCCTTGGCCACAAAGGGGCGTTGTTGCAGATTGAGATCGGTGATGATGTCGCCGATGATTTCGGTGCCCATTGCCTTGGCATGATCCTGCATCCGCACCATCAGATCCGGGCCTTGCACCTCGGTGTCACCGGGCCAGTTTTCGACCTCCGTGGTGGTGGTCAGCTGTCCTCCGGGCTCGATCCCTTGCACGAGGATCGGGTTCAGCATGGCCCGGCTGGCATAAACGCCAGCGGTATATCCGGCGGGTCCCGATCCGATGATAAGGACGCGTGTTTGTCTTGTCTCGGCCATAAAGCCCCCCAATCTCGTTGATAGCAGCGACATCGGATATATAGCGAGGCCAGACAAGCTTAAACCCCTTGTGTGTCGTTAAAGGAGCTTGGATCGACGTATGAGCACGAGCCAATTGAGAAACAATGTTGCGCAGCTGTGCAATATTATTGCTCATTGCGGCGGTGCTGTTATAACAACCGAAAAATCTGGGGGCAAAATGGCCGGGACTCGACTGGACGCAATTGATCGAAAAATTCTTGCGGAATTGCAGGCGGATGGGCGCATGACCAATGTCGAACTGGCAACGCGTGTTGGTATTTCCGCGCCGCCTTGTTTGCGACGGGTGCGCTCGTTGGAGGAGGCGGGGTTTATCAAGGGCTACCATGCGGATGTGGATGCGCGTGAGTTAGGCTTTGAGGTGCAGGTCTTTGCCATGGTGGGGCTCGCCAGCCAGGCCGAATCGGATTTGACGGCGTTTGAGGGCCGGTGCCGGGAATGGCCGCTTGTGCGCGAATGCCACATGCTGAATGGCGAAGTGGATTTCATTCTCAAATGCGTCGCACCCGATCTGTCGTCGTTTCAAAAATTCCTGACGGGTGACTTATTGACGACGCCAAATGTGGAGAGCGTCAAAACCTCCCTTGTCATCCGGGGCGCGAAAGATGATCCCGGCGTTCCTTTTGAGGTGCTTGAAGAGCGGCTGAAAAACTCCGCCTAGTCCCGATTTGGCGTGATCAATCGCGTTGCCACGTGATACGCGTCACATCCGGAGCCGGTGCCAGTTACAGTGTGATTGCGGCAATCAGTCGCCCATAATCAGCTTCGCGCTCATGGGTGGCGCGGCGATAGGAATAAAACCGTTCCGGGTCCGCATAGGTGCAATGACGCGTCCATTCGGCGGATCCGATGCCGGCTTCACGCAAGCGATGCAGACCAAAGCCGGGAAGGTCAAAGTGCATTCTGTCCCCGTCGCCTTGCACAAAAAAACGCGCGTATTGAGCGTCTTGGCCAACGAACATATCAAAAAACTCCGGTCCCACTTCATAGGCGCGCTGAGAAATGGTGGGTCCTATCGCGACGTTGAGCATTTCGCGCGTTGCGCCGAGGGCGCACATGGCATCGACTGTGGCCTCCAACACACCGTCAAGTGCGCCGCGCCATCCCGCATGCGCTGCACCGATGACGTGGTTCGCGGGGTCCACGAAGAGGACAGGCTGGCAATCTGCCGTCAGGACGGACAAGGCCAGGCCGGGCGTGTTGGTCACCAATGCATCAGCTTTTGGTTTGTCCTCAAAACTCTGGGTGACCGTGATTGCCTTGGCTGAATGGACCTGATGCACGCCCAGAAGATCTTTGGGGGCAACTTCCATCGCCTGTGCCACCCGCGCGCGGTTGATCGCGACGACCTCCCTCTGATCCGAACTGCCCTGGCCACAATTCAACCCCGCGAAGACCCCAGAAGACGCCCCGCCGCGGCGCGTGAAGAAACCGTGCCTGATCGGCAGAAGCGTTTCGCATGTCAGTATTTCAAGTGTCATATTTCCAAACCCGGTGGTGGCGGGCTGCCCTCGGGGAAGAGGCCCATCACTTTGAACAGGTTTCCCATTTCATCCGGGTGCGTCAAGCGGCGATGCGCCTGAATGTGGCGTTCAAGGGCTGATCCGCGCAGCTTTTGCGCCAAATCCCGCGCGCGCTGTGTGATGCCAAGGCGTTCCAGAAATACACCTTGCGTGCTCAAACGCGTGTTTGCGCACCCCGCCGCGCCTGAAAGCGCTTCGAAATCGACATGCGCTGTGAGATCGGCCGCGCCGGGGTCGCACAACGGATCGGTCGGTGCGTGGCGTTGCAGAGCCTGAAAAGTATCGCCAAGGCTGCGCCAATCGCCATAATCCACGATCAACCCAGCCCCGCCATGCTGTGCTATTCTTTGCCCGATGGACCCGACAATCGGCGCGGCAGAGGGGGCGATCTCGATCACATCGCCCGGTTTTGTATCCGCAAGGCGATCCGCCAGCGCAGGTTGTGGCAATTCCGGTCCCAGACCCAGCGTCAGGGCGGCCTCCCGCAGGCCAATTTGCGTTTCGCGCCAATGCCGCGCGCCGCGGGTGAATTGGCGTATCGGCAGGGCGTCAAAGAACTCGTTGGCGATGATGAACAGCGGCATTTCGGGGAGATCGGTCACGGTGGATACATGGGTTACGTCGAAACCGCTCAAAGCGTCGCGCTGTTGTGATGCGAGGGCGGGGGAGGCTTCGATCAGCACGATATTGGCTGCTTCGTGAAAACCGGGAACGCCGCGTGTTGCCCGCAAAAGATCCGCCATCAACGTGCCGCGACCCGGCCCCAGTTCGGCAAGGGTGAAAGCCTCCGGGCAGGTTTGGTCCATCCATGTCTGTGCCAGACATAACCCGATGAGTTCCCCGAATATCTGGCTGATTTCCGGGGCGGTGATGAAATCGCCCGCACTGCCGAACGGCGTCTGTGACGTATAATACCCGAACTCGGGATGCAGCAGGCACTCCGCCATGTAATCCGCAAGGCTGATGGGGCCGTTCTGTGCAATCCGGGCGCAAAGGATGTCGCGCAGGCTCATGACGGGCGGCGGGCTCGCGTGATGAGCCATGCGCCCAGGAGGATCATCGGCAGCGAAAGGACCTGCCCCATGGTCAGGCCCCAGCCGCCAACCTGCCAGGCAAGGCCCAGGGGATTGCCGTCTGTGATGAATTGCGCGTCCGGTTGGCGCATGAATTCTACGGCAAAGCGCGCCATGCCATATCCGGCAAAAAACACGCCTGCCAACAGGCCGGGCGTTTTGAGGGCCCCGCGCCGCCACACCAGCCAGATCAGAACCGCCCCCAACAGCAATCCTTCAAGGGCCGCCTCATAGAGTTGCGAGGGGTGGCGGGCGCAGATGCCGATGATGTCTGGGCAATATTGCGCGGCCTCCGTTGGAAAGGCGACGCCCCAAGGCAGGGAGGTCGGGCGCCCCCATAGCTCGGCGTTGATGAAATTTGACAGGCGGCCCAGCAACAAGCCCGGCGGCACCCCAAGCGCCATGATGTCTGCGGCGCTGAGCCGGGGGATGTTGTGACGCCATGTATAGATGAGACCCGCCACGATCACGCCCAAAAGGCCGCCGTGAAAGGCCATTCCGCCTTGCCAGACGGCCAGGATTTCGCTGGGATTGTCCAGATAGTATGCGGGTTGATAGAAGGCGACATACCCCAGCCGCCCGCCGAGGATCACGCCAAGGATGACCCATGTGAGCAGATCCTCAATCTGCGGCGCAGTCATGGCGGGGGTTTTATTGTGCCAGAGCGGGGGCGTTTTGATGGCGCGCACCACAAGGTGCCAACCGATCAGGATTCCGACGATATAGGCCAGCGCATACCAGCGCAGTGCCAGCTCAAAACCAAAAAGGGAGATCGAAAAGATCTCCGGCGAGATGTCGGGAAAGGGCAGGGATGCACGCATGCTGCATCCTTTCCTTGTGTCGGAATGGGATGTCAACCTTGCAGCGGACCCCTTTTGGCACCATATACCCTTTGTGAACAGCCGGAGAAGTGACATGCAGACGCGCAACAAGATTTTCGATGATATTTCGCAGTTGATGACCAATGCGATGGGCGTGGCGCAGGGCGCGCGCGATGAAGCCGAGACGGCCATGAAGGGCATGATGGATCGATGGCTTGCCGATCGTGATTTCGTGACCCGCGAGGAATTTGATGCGGTGCGCGCGATGGCGCAAAAGGCCCGCGAAGAAAATGAAGCCCTCAAGGCGCGTCTTGATGCGCTGGATACCAAAGACTGAAATGATGCGGGCGGTGGGCGCGGTTCGTCGCGCCCGCGCCTGATCTTGGTTAAGAACGCGTTAAATCGGGCCTCTGTCCGTTAAGATCGGCCTTATTTTGCGCTAAATATCCATTCATCCACAACTTATTGCGGTTACCCACAAGAATAGGGGTTGCCACAGCTGCATTCAGGCCGCACCATATTTGGTATAGGCATGGGGGGTCGCCCCGGTCTGTAGAGCAGGCACCTAGCTTTGGGGCCGTCACCGGTCCACAACGCTAGAGCGTAAAAAGAGGTGGCACAATGGCCCTGTCAGAGCAGTATCTCGAAGACGATATTCACCCCATCGACATCGCAGAGCACCTAGCAGCCCATCACGATTGGGATTTTGACCGTATTTCGGATGAACAAATTGCCATGGCCGTCGAAGGCCAATGGCGGACCTATTCGATTACGCTGGCCTGGTCGGCTTACGATGAAACGCTGCGGATGATCTGTACGTTTGACATGGAGCCACCAGAAGAAAAGCTGCCGGAATTGTATGAGTTGCTCAACCACGTCAATGATCAGTGCTGGGCTGGGGCGTTCACCTATTGGGATGCGCAAAAGCTGATGGTTTACCGCTATGGTCTGGTCTTGGCGGGCGGGCATGTGGCCAGCGCGGATCAGATCGACACGATGATCGGTGCCGCGGTGATGAGTGCGGAGCGCTATTACCCGGCGATGCAATTGCTGGTCTGGGGCGACCAGACACCGACACAGGCCCTGCAGGTCGCCATTGCAGAGGCCTACGGTCGCGCGTAACAATAACTCCCGACACGGGTTTTGTTTCGGGGAAGGTGCCGCATGAAAGACAGTCGGATTGCACGTAACGGTCTGGTTTTGCTGGGCTGTGGCAAGATGGGGTCTGCCATGCTGACGGGTTGGCTGGCGCGCGGATTGCCTGCCGCGTCGGTTTGGGTGGTGGATCCGAACCCCTCTGATTGGATGAAATCCACTGGCGTGACCTTGAACGCGTCCCTGCCGTCCAAACCGGCCATCGTGCTGGTCGCCGTCAAGCCTCAGATGATGGCGGATGCGCTGCCCACACTGGCGGCGATGGGCAATGGCGAGACGGTGTTCGTCAGCGTCGCCGCCGGGATCACCATCGCGCGGTTCGAAGACATCCTGGGCGCTAAAACCCCCATTGTGCGGGCCATGCCGAACACGCCTGCGGCAATTTCGCGGGGCATCACGGCAATCATTGGCAATGACAATGTGACCCCTGCGGCGCTGGCGGAGGCCGAAACACTTCTGAGTGCGGTGGGCGAGGTTGTCCGGCTTGATACGGAGTCCCAAATTGACGCCGTGACAGGTGTCAGCGGCTCCGGGCCAGCCTATGTGTTCCATATGATCGAGGCAATGGCGGCGGCGGGCGTCGCGCAGGGGTTACCGGATGATCTGGCGATGCAATTGGCCAAGGCCACGGTGGCGGGCGCGGGCGCATTGGCGCAATCGGTCGAAGAAGACCCCGGCCAGCTGCGCGTCAACGTAACATCGCCGAATGGCACGACGCAGGCCGCATTGGAGGTTTTGATGGACCCGCAACACGGATTTCCACCCCTGTTGGCCCGTGCGGTCAAGGCGGCGGCGGATCGATCACGGGAGCTTGCCAATGGATGATATCAGTTTTGACGATTTCCTGAAGGTGGACGTGCGCTGCGGCGTGGTGACGCGTGCGGAACATTTTCCGCAAGCCCGTAAACCTGCGATCAAGATGTGGATCGATTTTGGTGATGAGATCGGCGAGCGCCGCTCATCCGCGCAGGTCACCGCGCATTACGAACCGGAGGCGCTGATCGGAAAACAGGTGCTGGCCGTCGTGAATTTCCCACCCCGCCAGATTGGACCCTTCATGTCCGAAGTGCTGGTGCTGGGGCTGCCCGACGCGACGGGCGAGATTGTTTTGATCACACCAGATAGTGAGGTGCCCAAGGGGGGGCGATTACATTGACCAAAGTATATATGAGCCGGCCTTTGCCCGAACGCGTGCAGGCCGCTGCGGCGGAGTTGTTCGATCTGACGGTGCGCCCGCAGACCTCGCCTTTGAGCGTTGAGGAGATGCGCACCGCCCTTCGCGAGTATGACGGGGTTG